>JBEIUM010000143.1:0-6644 GCA_040374385.1 Sediminibacterium sp.
AGCAAGGGAATGAAAGGCATGGATGGTCCGATCAATTTTGGAGAAAGAGATAAATGGTGGGGACTCCTCGTAGAGGGGTTTGATAAAGAACCCATGTATGGCATGTCGTTCAATCCGCCTTACTACCAGGCACTCTTTGAAAATTTCGGTTTTAAGAATTACTACAACCAGTATTATTACGCCACTTATACCCGCGATCCGCTGCCCCTGCGCTTCGCAGAGCGGCACGACCGCTTCGCTGCAAAACCGGAGTATACGGCCCGCCAGATCGAATTGAACCGGCTCGAAAAATATGCCGCAGACTTTGTAACCATCTATAATGCTGCCTGGGCCCAGCATGGGGAAGTCAAGGAAATTACCCTCGAGCAAGTAATTAAGATGTTCGGAAAAATGAAGCCCATCATGGATCCGCGGGTCATCTGGTTCGCCTATTACAAGGATGAGCCCATTGCCATGTTCGTGAATATTCCCGACCTGAATCAATATTTTAAATATTTCAATGGGAAGTTGGGCTGGATAGAAAAAATCAGGCTGATGCTGATGAAGTGGCGGGGAACCAATAAAAAACTGATTGGCTTGGTCTTCGGGGTGATTCCAAAATTTCAATCCCTGGGTATCGACAGCTATTTAATTTACGAATGTGCACTGGTATTGAAAAGCAATAACTGGTACGACGAATATGAAATGGGCTGGGCAGGCGAATGGAATCCAAAAATGGTGAATATCTATAAAAGTCTGGGGGCCACCCAGTGCAGGCGATTAATTACCTATCGCTATTGGTTCGACCCTGCACATCCTTTTGAGCGCCACCCGATCATGGAATATAAATAGGCCGTATCAGCGACCTTTTTGTGTACAAATCCCTGCCAACGATTGAGCAGGTAACCTATTCAAGTCCGTATATTGCAACCCTGATATGGAGAATTTCGTCGTTTCCGCCCGCAAATACCGGCCACAGAATTTTTCTACGGTTGTAGGTCAGGCACACATTACTACCACCCTGAAAAACGCCATCCGGCAGCAACAGCTGGCGCATGCCTTCCTGTTCTGCGGTCCACGGGGAGTGGGTAAAACCACCTGTGCCCGTATCCTGGCGAAAACCATCAACTGCAGCCAGCCAAGTGCCGATGGAGAAGCCTGCAATACCTGCAACAGCTGTGTTAGTTTCGATGCAGGTACCTCACTGAATATTCACGAACTGGATGCCGCCAGTAATAATTCAGTAGATGATATCCGGGAACTGGTCGACCAGGTTCGTTTCTCACCCCAGGCAGGTAAATACAAGGTGTACATCATCGACGAGGTACACATGCTCAGTACCAGCGCCTTCAATGCCTTCTTGAAAACACTGGAGGAACCACCCCCCCATGCTATTTTCATTTTAGCTACTACTGAAAAACATAAGATTCTTCCGACTATCCTGAGCCGATGCCAAATTTTCGATTTTAAACGAATCACCCTAGCCGATACAGTGGCTCACCTGGAAGAAATAGCGGAAAAAGAACACATCAAAGCAGAGAAAGCTGCGCTGCAACTCATCGCACAGAAAAGTGAAGGCTGTATGCGTGATTCACTCAGCATACTTGACAAAATGGTCAGCTTCACGGGTGGGGAAGTTACCTATCAGCATACCCTGGAACACCTCAACATCCTCGATGAAGATTATTATTTCCGGTTCCATGAACTATTGCAGCAGGAAAACCTGTCGGGCGTATTGCTTCTGTTCGATGAAATCAATAAAAAAGGATTTGAAGGTGATCTGGTGATGAATGGATTCGCATCTTTTTATCGCAACCTCCTGGTAAGTAAAGACCCGGCTACAGCTGCCATACTGGATGTAATGGAAGGCATGCGCGAAAAATTTGCCGCCGCTGCCGAAAAAACCGAGTTATCCTTCCTACTCAGCGCACTCAACATCATCAGTTCTGCTGAAATAGAGATACGTCAGGCCAGAAACAAAAGACTGCATGTTGAACTGGCCTTAATCAAATTAAATTTTCTCCGCCAGGCTATTGAGCTCAGCACCGATAAGCAACAGGTAGTGAAAAAAAAACGACTGGATAGTCCGGTACTAATTAAATACCAGCCGATTCAATCACTCAACCCGGTGATTGAGCCTGCACCTCCTGCAAAGCAGTCCACAACAGCGTCTGCCCCACCACCGGTAATTGAAAAAAAGCCGACACCGGTTCCGCAAAAATCTTCTGCCCCTTCACCTGCCCCCCAGCCCGTTACAAATACACGTAGCACCCTGGTTCCTTCGGGAGATAAAAAAAACCTGCTTTCCGCGTTGCGGGAAAAATATGGCAGTGAATACAACATTGAGGAGGTCAAAGAAGCGCAGGTGCTCACGCAGGAAAAACTGGCAGCTTGTTGGGACAATTATGCCGGCATGCTGGAGGAAGAAAAAAAGCATTCCGCAGCAGCCACCTTCCGATCGGCACGCCTGCAAATAGAGAACGATATCAAAGCGGTCATAACAGTCTACTCCGTTACCTCACAAAAATTCATTGAGTCGGAACGTATGAAACTGCTCGACTATTTACATCAGGCTTTCAATAACCGTTCGATACATTTTGAAATACTGGTGGAAGCAGGTGAGCGGGAAGAAATTCCGGCACATCTTCGCATGAATACAAGACAGAAATTCGAATTCATGACCGAACGTTATCCGCTGGTAAAGAAACTGAAAGACAAATTGAATTTAGAGCTGGACTAAAACCGAACCATTATCCTTTTAGCTTAGTTTGTCGGTATCCTTTCTTCAGTAAACACTGCAATACCTTTTCGCGCTGGTCGCCTTGTACCATTACCTCACCATCTTTGGCACTGCCTCCGGTTCCGCAATGGTTGCGCAATTCCTTTCCCAATGACTGCAGGTCGGCATCTGTGCCAATGAATCCGGTTATTAATGTAACTACCTTACCGGCACGCTGCTTTTTATCCAGCAGAATACGCAGGATCTGCTCACCTGGAGCCAAGGTTTCAATCGTCTTTTCTTCTTCTTCTATCCGAAAAGAAGGATTGGTACTATATACAATCGGATGGGAAGAAGTTGCTGATTTCTTTTTCATACAATAAGTTTAAGATATCACAGCTTTCAAACTCAGGTCAAGACTGGTGGCCTGATGAATCAAACCACCTACACTGATATAATCGACACCGGTCTGGGCATAGGCAAGCAAATTATCTTTGTTCATTCCGCCACTGGCCTCTGTTTCAAATCGACCAGCTATGAATTCAACTGCTTCCCTGACTGCTGCCGGAGTAAAATTATCGAGCAGGATGCGCAAAACTTTTCCTGCGCCCTCGCGACAGATCTCTTCCACCTGGGCCAAATCCCTTGCTTCCACCTCAATAGCGAGGGGTAATCCGGTAGATACAATATAGGCATGTGCTGAGTGGATAGCGGGCGCAATGCCACCACAAAAATCAATATGATTATCTTTTAGCATAATCATATCATATAGGCCGAAGCGATGATTGTAACCACCGCCGATACGAACGGCCTCCTTCTCCAATAACCTGAAATTAGGTGTGGTTTTTCTTGTATCAAGTAATCGCGTCGGCAGACCCTGTAATATGTCAACATAGCTGCGTGTATGGGTAGCAATACCACTCATGCGCTGCATACAATTCAAAACCAAGCGCTCACAAGTGAGCAAGGTGCGCATATCTGCTTCCACTTCAAATGCAATATCACCAGGCTGCATGGGCTGTCCGTCTTCCATTCGAGGCATGAAAACTGTATCGGGTTCCCGCATGCGGAAAATGGTAGCTGCAACCTGCATCCCAGCCAATATACCCGCTTGCTTTACTTTAAGCACAGCCTTCCCGGGTTTGCCGGCCGGAATACAACTCAGCGTACTGTGGTCGCCGGAACCTTCGTCTTCCTGCAAGGCCATGCTCAGCAATTGATGCAATTGCTTTTCATACATATCCATCATAGCTTGATATAAATAAAGTTGAGCAGGGAAGACGGATTTGTCAATTGATCCTGACCGTAATGATGTAATGTTTGCCACGGATAACACGCAACATCAATGTGATGCTATACCCCTTGTTGGCATTAATCAGCCGGCCGGTCATGTACATGGTGTTTCCTATCTCACGGTCGGAAACTTTTTCAAACCCACGAATACCATGCTCAGTGAAAAAATTACGCAGGGCAATTTCTGCCTGGTTCTTTCCAACATTTTTAATTTCATCTTTGTCCGGAAACTTGATATCCACCATCGCATCAAAATGCTCCGCCACCTGGGTAGCATTTCCTGATTTCAAGGCAGTCAGCAATTCATCCACATCCTGCTGCTGTGCCATCAACAACGAGTTACTGGCCAAAAAGAAAAGCAGTAGCATCCACCTCATAACATTCATTTTTTTTCTCAACTAACTACACCAATAGCATGCCAAAAGTACCATTCTGCCCGTATTTCACAAAAGATATACAAATGGCTTCCTTGGTAAAATTGTAAATTTGTACATGAGCAAGAAAGTAGTATTGATTATCATGGACGGATGGGGGCTGGGTCGGGTTCCGGCGGCTGATGCCATCCAACAGGCAAATGTGCCCTTCGTGCGTTCCATCACCGAAAAGTATCCCAATAGCACCCTGATCACCTGCGGGGAAGCCGTTGGCCTGCCGGATGGACAAATGGGCAACAGTGAAGTGGGTCACCTCAACATTGGTGCCGGCAGGGTCGTATACCAGGAATTACAACGTATTCATGTAGCCATTCGTGATGGCAGTTTTTTTTCTAACCCAACCCTCCTGGATACCCTGAACAAAGCGAAGACCGGCGATAAGGCATTGCACTTGATGGGACTACTAGGTGATGGCGGCGTTCATGCCCACACCGACCACCTGAAAGCTATATGTGAACTTTGTAAAAAACAGGGACTAACCCGAGTTTATATTCACTTGTTTACCGATGGCCGGGATACCGATCCAAAAAGCGGACGTGCTTACGTAATCGATTTGGAAACATTCTTACAAGGTTCCGTTGGTAAAATAGCAACTGTCAGTGGCAGGTATTATGCCATGGACCGTGACAAGCGCTGGGAACGGGTACAACTTGCCTACAATTGTTTGGTAAAAGGGGAAGGACCTACCGCATCTTCCGCATTAGCCGCTATAGAATCCTCATATGAAAACGGCAAAACCGATGAATTCATCCTTCCGACAGTACTCGTGCAAGCGAATGGTAAACCCGTGGCAACCATACAAGAAGGAGATGCTGTGATCTGCTTCAATTTCAGAACCGATCGCTGCCGAGAGATAACGAGCGTGCTCACCCAAAAAGATTTTCCTGATTTTGGGATGAAAAAATTATCGCTGACCTATACAACCATGACGCAATATGACCAGACCTTTCAGGGTGTGGGTGTCGTTTTTGAAAACGATAACCTCAACAATACCCTCGGCGAAGTGCTGGCAGCTCATGGAAAAAAACAGATACGCATAGCGGAAACAGAAAAATATCCACATGTCACCTTCTTTTTTAATGGAGGAAGAGAAGATCCCTTCCCTGGTGAAAGCAGAATCATGGCAGCTTCTCCAAAAGTTGCCACCTATGATCTGCAGCCGGAAATGAGCGCTCTTGAACTGACCGACAGCCTGGTTCCCGAAATAGAAAAAGGCACAGCAGATTTTATTTGCCTCAACTATGCCAATGCAGATATGGTTGGACATACCGGCGTTTTTTCTGCAGCCATCAAAGCCGTTGAAACGGTTGATGCCTGTGTGAAACGGGTGGTAACAGCAGCACTCAGTCAGGGGTATACCATCTTAGTGACAGCAGATCATGGTAATGCAGATTATATGATCAACGAAGATGGCTCTCCCAATACGGCCCATACCTTAAATCCAGTACCATTGATTCTCGTCGATCAGCATTTCAAAGGCCGTTTACGATCCGGAAAACTGGGTGACCTGGCGCCTACCATCCTTCACCTGATGGGACTGCCCGTTCCGGCAGAGATGACAGGAAATCTGCTGATAGATGAAGCAGAAAAATAAATTATGCTTACTTTACAATACTTATTTCATTAAAATTCAGCTACATGACCAAAAAAATTCTGCTGCTCCTGCTGGCTGCCTTTATCATCATTCAGGCATTCAGACCTGCCAAGAATAATTCCGGCGATAAATCAAAAGACATCTCCCTGAGCTATCCTGTTCCCGATAGCGTAGCCACCATATTCAATAAGGCTTGTAATGACTGTCATTCGAATAATACCAATTATCCGATCTATGCTGAAATTCAACCCGTTGCCTGGTGGTTAAATGATCATATACAAGACGGGAAAAAACATTTCAACCTGAATGAATTCGGTGGTTACAGAACAGCAAAGCAATACCATAAAATGGAGGAATGTATAGAACAATTAAAGTCGGGCGAAATGCCGCTTGAATCATATACAGTTCTTCACAAAGAAGCCAGGCTAACAGACGCAGAGAGACAAATCGTGATAAAGTGGAGTGAATCCGTACTTGACAGCATGAAAAGACAATACCCCGCCGATAGTTTGATCTTGAAACGAAAAAAATAAACGCATTTTTAAATGCCACCAATGTATGCCCATTATCCAGGCCAGGTATCTTATTTCTTCAGCCAAGGTTGACCAGTAAGTGAGGGAAAGAA
>JBEIUM010000172.1:0-5895 GCA_040374385.1 Sediminibacterium sp.
ATCTGGAATGAGAAAACCCACTTGAATGCAGCAAGAGACATGGCTAAAAAGAGCATTGTGCTGCTGAAAAATGAGGCACTCGGTACAGAAAAAAATTCTCTTTTACCCTTGCGGGGAATGAAAAATAAGAAAATAGCCCTGTTGGGTCCATTGGTAAAGGCAATCGATGATAATAATGGATTCTGGAGTTATAGCTGGCCCGATGATTCTGTCAGGGTGGTATCCTTGTGGAAGGGCATGATGACTAAATTTGGTACAGACAACAACCTATTGTATGCGAAAGGTTGTGATATCACCGGCAATGACACTTCCGGTTTTGCTGCTGCTCGGCAGGTGGCGCTGCAATCAGATGTTATAATTATAAGTGTAGGGGAATTGGCGAATATGTCGGGGGAGGCAAAAAGCCGAAGTAGTATTCACCTGCCAGGTGTTCAGGAGCAATTTGTTCAGGCGATGGCAGCATTAGGCAAACCGGTCGTTGTGTTAATCAGTGCTGGTCGGCCGCTCATTTTTAACTGGATTGCTGACAACGTACCTGCTATTGTGTATACTTGGTGGTTAGGAACGGAGGCCGGCACTGCAATTGCTGATGTATTATCTGGCGATTATAACCCTTCGGCAAAGTTACCAATGACTTTCCCCAGAAGCGAGGGACAAATTCCTATCTATTACAATTATTTTAGTACGGGTCGACCATTTAAGCATGATACTGATAACAACTATGTTACTGCTTATAAGGATTTACAAAACAGTCCGCGCTACCCTTTTGGATTTGGGTTGAGTTATACGCGTTTTGAATATGGGTCTATAAAGTTGAGTGCAGATACGATTGCACAGACGCAAAAGCTATTGGCCACCATACAGGTTTCCAATGCCGGATCTTTTGAAGGCGAGGAGGTTGTTCAGCTATATGTGCAGGATGTAACGGCTTCGTTGGTAAGACCGGTTAGAGAATTAAAAGCTTTTCAGAAAATAAAGCTGATGCCCGGTGAATCAAAGGAAGTGACGTTTGTTATAACGAATAAAGAGCTGAGTTTTTATCAGGAAGATCTGCGTTTAATAGCTGAGCCCGGTTTGTTTCATATTTTCATTGGCGGGAGTTCACAGGCTGCAGCAAAAGCATCTTTTTATTTACGTTAATGCTTACACTGATTATTTCTCTGCCTAAGTTCTCTTCATGGAGTATGGCGAAAAATAGTTTTGTTCTTCAGACAAATTTCCGCCTGCAGCATGCTTTACCTGAATACAGCCAGTAGAATCCTTTCCTTAGATGGGCTTGCTGGAATCTTGAGTGTTTTCCCATTCCAGTAAATTTCAATCAGTTTATTTTTTCCTGCCGGCAATAAAAGATCTACTCCGCCAATGAAGGGCAGTGAATTAAATTGTTTCAGTGGCTGAGCGGAACTTATCTGATCACCATCATCATAAATAAAGCTGCTGATTACCGTTTTGGCAGCAGGCATAAGGGTGGGGGAGCATACGGGGGTTCCATTGATGGTGACCGAATCACGACCTCCGATCATTGCACCGGTGGCAGCGTACAACACCAGTAAGGACTGGTCATCTTTTTCCGGTAGTGTTCCCAACATTGCCATCATGCGGGTTCCTTCGGGTATGCCGCGGAGATAAACGAGGGGGTCTGAATGTGTGAAGGAAGAAAAGAAATAAGAGATCTTTCTTTTATTGCTATCAGGTGGAACTAGTTCAATTTCATATGGACTACCCGGTTTGACCGTTACCGGTCCCCAGTCACCTGCATTGTTCACGCTAAATCCTTTTATTGCTCCTGCCATTTTTCTGGTCCCATTACTTTTTCTAAGCCGATAGATATTGATGGTGGCACCCGACATCGCACGGTTGTCACCCAGGAGGACTGCTTTACCTGCAATCGACACTTTTTTTTCAATGGGAGGATCGATTAACGCTCGCTTCTCAGGATAAAAAAACTGCAGCATGGTTTTCAATGATGTTGCTCCGGTCGCTACCTGATAATGGTCTTCATCTGTAAGCGCCAAATTGCTAGCTCCTTCAGTTGGGCCAGCTGAATTTCCTGCCACTTTATCTCCGGAGGAAAAAATCGTAAGGCATCTGTTGTTGGGGAACCAGGTATAGTTGCCCGTCCAACTTCTGCTGCCGACATGTACATAGTGTGATACTTTCGTGGACTGCAGGCTGTCTTTCAGGTAATTTCTGGCCAGGCCACCGCCGGCTGAATGTCCTACCAGGTCGATCTGTCGGGCACCGGTGGTTGATAAGATTTTGTCGATGAATTGCGCCAGTTGCTGTTCTGTTTTTTTTCCGCTACCGGCGATGCTATTCCAGTCAAAAGCATAGAGTCTGTCGGCACAGTAGCCGGCTTGCCGAAAATACTGTGCGGCATTCGACCAGGTATCACCCGAGGCGAGGAAGCCGTGTATGAAAACAACGGGGCGCAGGGTGGTATCACATTGGGCGCTCACAGTAGTGGTGATAAGGACTAAGAAAATCGATAGTAGTTTCTTCATGTCAAGTGATATAGGTACCAGGTTAAAATTACAGATAAAACGGTTGTTGTGGGGGGAGGTATGATGCATATTATGTCGAAAGTGAGCGTTTTCTTTGCAGTTAGTAATGTAGACTTAAGGGAGTTGAAGATAACGGCGACAGATTTTACATAGTTGACATTTGTCGATATAACAAAAAAAGTATCTTTAAAGCAGGAAATATCACGACACATTAATTTTAAAGTTTTGACTACATATTTTAATTGGAAATATTTCTTCCTTTTGCTTTTCTTATATGGATGCGAGGGCAATACAAGTAGTTCGGATGAAGCAAATCTAAGTCTTTATCCAAATCCTATAATCGTTTCGTTAGACACCATATCTGGGTACGCTGTCAATAAAATAAGCGGTGATTCTATTAAGCCGCTGCTTAATGCCATGGGTGATACGGTAAAAACAGGCACTCCTATTTCATTAATTGGAAAGCAACTGGCTCCTTTTAAACCGAGAATGGTCACTGCAGGTAACCCTACTAAAACCGAAGTGCCAACCAATGTGTATACTATACCTAAAAATCTTACAACCTTTCCGGTAGATACAGTAAAACTTAAAAAAATTAAATTAGGACAGGGGGATCAATCATTTGTCCTAAAAAATTCTATGGGTGCAGTGAGAACAGGTGTTCCAATTCCCATTACAGGCACAAAAGTTAAATGCATCGAACCGAGGCCGATCAAAGCATTGGCATTGCGAAGCAAAGATGATCCCACTGCAACCATTCAATATTTAGACGTAGGCCAGGGTCTAAATTTTTCTTACATATCTTCTATTTTGCAGGATAAGCGAGGAAATCTTTGGTTTGGCATTGCCGAATCCGGCGTGTGCAAATATGATGGGAGAAACTTCACTAATTACACCACCAAGGAAGGATTAAGCAACAACAATGTCAACTGCCTTTTTGAAGATACAAACGAAAATATTTGGATCGGCAGTGAAGGTGGAGTGACTATGTTTGATGGTAAGGAGTTTACCCACTATACCGAAAAAGAGGGCTTGTCAAATAATAGTATTTCGGATATAAATCAAGACAGGCTAGGCAGTTTTTGGTTTTGTTCACCCGGAGGTATCAGTAAACTTTCAGAAAAAAATATTACCCATTATACGAACAAAGAAGGGTTACCAAAAGGCGCAGTATTTTCTTCTATCGAGGACAGGAATGGTAATATTTGGATTGGCACTTATTTTGGAGCAGTAAGATTTGATGGGTATACTTTTACCTACTTGAATCAAAAAGATGGGTTGGCTAGTGACTTTGTAGAATTGATTTTAGAAGATAGCAAGGGTAATATGTGGTTTGCTTCTGACAATGGAGGCATGAGTAAGTATGATGGTAAAAAAATTACACGGTATTCTAAAAAGGAAGGCTTTTCTGATTTCCAAATTTCATCAATTTTAGAAGATCATATTGGAAACATTTGGGTGGGTACCAATTTGGGTGGTGCCATTAAATATGATGGAAAAAAATTTATCCATTACACCGAAAGAGAGGGGCTAACGAAAAGTGGAATAAGAAATATGATTGAGGATAAGAATGGTAATATTTGGATTGCTACACATGGAGGAGGAGTAAATAAACTCAGCAATAAAAATTTCAATCATTTAATCCCGAATGAATTCTTTGAAAACAGCAAGATTAGGCCTATTGTGAAGGATAAGAAAGGCAACCTTTGGATGGGCTCTGAAAGTGGAGGAATTGGTAAATATGACGGAAAGTATTTTCAATATTTTACAAAAAATGATGGATTGAGCAGTATAAGTCAACGAGCTTTGTTATGCGATACGAAAGGAAATATTTGGATCGGATCCGAAAATGGTGATATTATAAAATTTGATGGGAAGCGATTTGCCAATTATTTTATTGCAGAACGGATTCCAACTAGTAAAGTGTTTTCTGTTTTCGAAGATCAAAGTGGAAATATTTGGTTTGGGAAAAGAGACGGTATCATCAAATTCGATGGAACAATATTTACAAAATATACTGATGAAAATGGATTATCTGCAAATACTGTTTATTCAATATTTCAGGATAAGAAAGGGAGCCTCTGGTTTGGGACTTCGGGCGGCGGGTTGTCAAAATATGACGGAAAACAGATCCTTCATTATACAGAACGCGAAGGCTTATTTTCAAAGGGTATAACTTCTATTGATGAAGATGGGGAAGGGAATATCTGGTTGGGTACTTTAGGTACAGGGATATGTAAGTTTGATGGATCTACGTTCTCTTACTATATACAACCCGAAGGACAGCTCTCAAATAATATTTGGTCAATGCAGAAAGACTCACTCGGTAACGTCTGGTTTGGAACAGATAAGGGCCTTACGCTGTTTGTTCCGGATTCTGCCAAATCCCAAAGCTTAACCACTCAATTTAATATTCATCATTTTGGGTTAGAGGATGGTTTAAGGGCACTCGACTTTAATTTGCATAGTGCTTGTATTGATGATAATAATAGAATCTGGTGGGGCACTGGTAAGGGAGTTACATCCCTTGATTTAAATACCAGATTAGTTTTTAATACACCACAATCATTAGGATTGAGCTTCATAGAAATTAATCAGCAGCATTATGATTTCCGGAATCTTCCCGACAGCATGCGTAAAAGTATTTCATTTAACCGTATTGGTGCTTTTACTAATCAACCGGATGGGTTGAAGGTTTCGTTTGATATGAATCATTTCACTTTTCACTTTTCAGCAATTGAATGGTCGGCACCTGAAAAAATTAAATATAGTTATCGATTAATTGGGTTAGATGATAAATGGAGTAGTCCCGATGAAGAGAGCTCAGCCGATTATCGAAACCTTGGGTATGGAAATTATGAATTCCAGGTAAAAGCAATTGGTGAGTCAAAATTATGGATTGAGCCATATACCTATTTTTTCACTATCCAGCCCGCTTGGTGGCAGACAATATGGTTTAAGTCAATCCTGACTTTATTAGTGGCTTTTTTGTTATTTTATATTTCTCAGCTTATTATAAAAGCCCGATTGCGAAAGCAGCGAACATTGATGGAAAAGCAACTTGCAGTAGAATTAGAGCGGCAGCGTATTTCATCTGAAATGCATGATGATATAGGTGCAGGTCTTTCAGGCATAAGATTGTTGACAGAAGTGGCTAAACGACAAGCAAACAACGCACAAAGCCTATCTGAGTTAGAGAAAATATATAATTCCGTAGGGGATGTTGCTGAGCGAATGAGGGAAGTGATTTGGAGCTTGAATACCGAATATGATCATCTTGATAATCTAATCGATTTTTTACGGAAACAATCACGTCTGGTTATGGAACACTATCCATGCACATTTGACATAAAAATGCCAGAGCAAATGCCCGATATTAAAATTAGCGGTG
>JBEIUM010000096.1:0-9207 GCA_040374385.1 Sediminibacterium sp.
CATAGCAGAAACGACCAATACGGTCTGATCGTGTGCAATCGCATCTTGCAGAATGGCGATTACCTGTTTCATTTGCTCTGCACCGGCAACTGAACTGCCGCCAAATTTGAGTACCTGCATGTATAAATAATTCTACTTTAAATATTTTACCTGTTCAACAGCCATAAGAGTTCTACATGTGCCATCCTACCGGAACTAAATGAGATAGCCGAACAAATTATCCTCGGGCCTGATCTCCGTGTAATTGATTTGGTATTGGTTTAAATTCCGAATCAATGCTGCATAGTCGCTTTTTTCCTTGAGCTCGATGCCAACGAGCGCGGGACCCGTTTCCTTATTGTGTTTTTGCATGTACTCAAAACGGGTAATGTCATCCTGCGGACCAAGTACATGACTTACGAACTCCTTTAAAGCACCGGGCCGTTGAGCAAACCGAATGAGAAAATAATGCTTGAGTCCCTCATATTGCAGCGATCGCTCTTTGATTTCCTGCATCCGATCGATATCATTGTTGCTACCGCTGACAATACATACCACATTTTTACCTACCAACTGTTCTGCATAATCGTCCAGTGCAGCAATCGACATGGCACCCGCAGGTTCTACTACAATAGCGTCCTGGTTATAAAGTTGCAGGATGGTACTACAGATTTTTCCTTCAGGCACGAGGTGCATTTCATCCAATACATCCTTACAAAATTCAAATGTCACTTCCCCTACTTTTTTAACAGCAGCACCATCTACAAATCGATCTATGTTTTCTACTACGACGGGATGTCCGGCTTTGATTGCTTCGAGCATTGAAGGTGCTCCAGAAGGTTCAACCCCGATAATTTTTGTTTGAGGCGAGTGCATTTTTAAATAAGCCCCTACGCCTGCACTGAGTCCACCACCACCAACCGGCAGAAATAAATAATCTATTACGGCAAGGTCTTCCAATATTTCCATGCCCACAGTTGCCTGACCTTCTATGATACGACGATCATCAAAAGCCGGTATGAAAACCATGTCATGATCGGTGGTATACTTCATAGCTGCCTGCGCACAATCATCATAAGTGTCACCCACCAGAATAACTTCAATCCAGTTTTCACCAAACATTTTGGTTTGAGATACTTTTTGGTTGGGAGTTATTATAGGCATGAAAATGACACCTTTCACCTGCAACTTTCTACAGCTGTAAGCAAAGCCCTGTGCATGATTACCCGCACTGGCACAAACGACACCATTTTTTAGTTGCTCGGGAGTGCATCGACTCATCATATTAAAGGCGCCACGTAACTTGTACGAACGTACAACCTGCAGATCTTCCCTTTTGAGGTAGACCTGACAATTGTATTTACGCGACAAGGTTCGACTCAGGGTCAGGGGCGTATGCTTTACTACCCGTTTGAGTCGGTCACGTGTTCCTGTAAAATCGAGTCCGTAATCTGCTATGGTGGCTGACATGTATGAGATTGCTGCTGATAGATATTAATTATTTTCCGGACGAAGACTTCGTACAGTTTTACCTGCCTGCCACATTTCACTTTGGTTTAATTCCTTCAATTCCTCTTCAAGCTTCTCGCGGTAATCGGGCTTACTATTGCTTTCAATTGATTTAGCGGCTTCTTTACCGGTTGCCACACTCTCGTACAGCTCATTGAAAACGGGCAAAGTAGCATCGCGGAATTTCTTCCACCAATCCAGCGCGCCGCGCTGTGCCGTAGTAGAGCAGTTGGCATACATCCAGTCCATACCATTCTCCGCCACCAGTGGCATCAGTGATTGCGTAAGTTCTTCTACTGTTTCGTTGAATGCTTCTGAGGGCGTATGTCCTTTAGAGCGCAACACCTGGTATTGTGCTGCGAAAATACCCTGAATAGCACCCATAAGTGTTCCACGCTCTCCGGTCAGGTCACTGTATACTTCTTTTTTGAAATCGGTTTCAAAAAGATAACCACTGCCAATGGCTATGCCGAGTGCAATTACCCGATCGAACGCTCTTCCGGTCGCATCCTGAAAAATAGCATAACTACTATTCAAACCACGGCCCTGCAGAAACATACGACGTAAAGAGGTACCAGATCCCTTGGGTGCTACGAGAAATACATCTACGTCGGCAGGTGGAATGATGCCTGTTTGCTCATTGTAGGTGATACCAAAACCATGCGAAAAGTAAAGTGCTTTTCCGGGTGTCAGGTGTTTCTTCACAGTAGGCCACATGGCAATCTGTGCTGCATCACTCAGCAGGTAACATATAATCGTCCCTTTTTCTAATGCTTCTTCGATATCAAAGAGAGATTCGCCGGGAACAAATCCATCTGCTACCGCCTTATCCCAACTCTTGGAATTTTTTCTTTGTCCGACAATGACATGAATGCCATTTTCTTTTTGGTTGAGTGCTTGTCCCGGACCCTGTACCCCATATCCGATTACTGCTACTACTTCATTTTTTAAAACTTCCTGTGCTTTTGCCAGGGGAAACTCATCGCGGGTAACTACATTTTCTTCTACACCGCCGAAATTTAATTTTGCCATTTGATTGTATTTGATGTGTAAATATTTTTTGAATTACATAGAAAAAACTTCTTTCTGCCGATGGAGGTATTCATTTTCTACCAGTTCGGCCTTTGGTTCCGTCTGCTCGAATTCACGCAGCTTTTCATGAAAGCCCTTACTGTTCTTGATGATGGCAACCCGTGCACTTCGAACAAACTCTATCAGTCCGAAAGGTGCCAGCACCTGCACCAGTCTGTCGGTCTCCTCGCGGTGGCCCACCGTTTCAAATACCACATAATCATTTCTGATAACGACAGCCCGCGCACCATGCTCGCGCAATAGCCGTTCCACCTTTACTTTTTCAGCAATTTGCGCCGTTGGTACTTTGTAGAGTGCTAACTCTTGCCAGATGATTTCCTCATTACTATTATAATATGCCTTCAACACTTCTACCTGCTTTTCGATCTGGCGTGCCAGCTTCCGTACAACCTCCTCCGTTTCATCTATTACAATCGTAAAGCGATGTATCCCCTCCGCCTCTGAGGGGGATGTATTCAAGCTTTCCACATTGATCTTGCGACGGGAGAATATGGTGGCAATTCGGACAAGCAATCCGATGTGATTTTCTGTATAAACGGTGATGGTATATTCCTGTTTCATTACCTTGAATTGATAGTGATGAATTTATTTTAAGCGTATTTCACTGATGCTACAGCCCTGAGGTACCATGGGGAAAACATTGTTCTCCTTTCCTACCATCACCTCCAACAGATAGGCTCCTTTGTGATGTAACATCTCTTTTAGTGCGGCAGGAAGTGCATCACGGGTGCTGACACTGGCGCCAGGTATTCCATAGGCGTCGGCCAGCTTAACATAGTCCGGACTGGCTATGTCTACGAAAGAATAGCGCTTGTCATGAAATAGTTGCTGCCATTGACGCACCATCCCAAGAAAATGATTATTTAATATCAGAATTTTTACATCGGTTTCTGTTTGCATAATGGTGCCGAGTTCCTGTAAGGTCATTTGAACACCGCCATCACCAATGATGGCTACGACTGTTCGGTCAGGCGCACCGAACTTTGCTCCGATGGCTGCAGGAAGTGAAAAACCCATCGTACCCAAGCCCCCGGAGGTAATATTACTTTTCGACTGTGTGAATTTGGCATAACGGCAGGCGACCATCTGGTGCTGACCTACATCTGTTACAATAATAGCATCCCCGTTCGTGATTTCATTCAGGTATCGGATCACCTCACCCATCGTCAGCACAGGAGATGCAGGATGCAATTCGTTAAAGATGACTTCTTTATTTTCCTCCGCATCGTGGTCTTTGAATCGCTGCATCCAACTGCTGAGATCTTGTTTCTCTATCAGCTCTGTCAAGAGCGGCAGGGTTTCTTTACAATCTCCCCAAACACCAACAGTTGCCTTTACATTCTTATCTATTTCTGATGGATCGATATCAAGATGTATAATCTTGGCTTGCTTGGCATATTTATCGAGACGCCCCGTTACCCTGTCGTCAAAACGCATACCTACAGCGATCAGCACATCACACTCATTGGTGAGCACATTCGGTCCATAGTTGCCATGCATACCCAGCATACCCACATTCAATGGGTGATCGGTGGCGAGGGCACTCAGACCGAGAATGGTCCAGGCTGCCGGGAAGCCTCCTTTTTCAATGAATTGCTGGAATTCTTTCTCCGCTTTGCCCAATATCACACCCTGTCCGAAAATGACAAAAGGTTTTTTAGCCGCATTGATCAGCTGAGCTGCTTCTTCAATGAATTCCTTCCGAACAATTGGCTTAGGGCGATAGCTTCTTACATGATGACAGGGCGTATAGCCGTTGTAACCGATCAGTTGTAATTGTGCATTTTTGGTAATATCGATCAGTACCGGACCGGGGCGACCACTGCGAGCGATATAAAATGCCTTAGCCAGTACAGAGGGTATTTCAGCGGCATCTGTTACCTGATAATTCCATTTGGTAATGGGAGAAGTGATATTAATTACATCGGTCTCCTGGAAAGCATCGGTACCTAATAAATGAGCAAATACTTGTCCGGTGATTGCCACTACAGGCGTACTATCTATCATAGCATCTGCCAATCCTGTCACCAGGTTGGTAGCACCGGGACCGCTGGTAGCAAATACAACACCTACTCTACCGGAAGCCCTTGCATACCCTTGTGCGGCGTGAACACCTCCCTGCTCATGACGTACGAGTACATGTTTCAGCCTGTCATGAAAATCATATAAAGCATCATAGATGGGCATGATGGCACCACCGGGATAACCAAATACCGTATCGACTCCCTCTGCCACAAGTGCTTCCAAAACTGCTTTCGATCCGGTAATTTGTGGTATTACCTCCGAAGGTGTTGAAGTGGATGTTGTGGGTGTTGCTTGTACTGTTGGCATACAAATGAGTTTACAATAATTTATATTTCATCCGTCACGCATCCCTGTGAGGCATCTTTCACCTGACGCGCATACTTGAACAATAATCCTTTGCTTACTTTCAATGGTGGCTGTTGCCAAGCTGCCCTGCGGGCAGCCATCTCCTCATCACTGACAAAAAGCATCATAGCCTTGGTTTTTACATTCACCTCAATGATGTCATCATCTTTCACCAATGCGATGTTGCCACCATCAAATGCCTCCGGCATCACGTGACCAATCACAAATCCATGTGTTCCACCGCTAAAGCGTCCATCGGTAATCAATGCCACCGACTTACCCAATCCGGCACCAATGATCGCAGAGGTGGGTTTGAGCATTTCAGGCATGCCCGGTGCTCCTTTGGGTCCTACGTAACGAATAACGACCACATCTCCAGGACGAATTTTTCCTGAATTGATTCCTTCCACTAACTCAAACTCACCATCGAAAACGCGAGCCGGGCCCTTGAATAATTCACCTTCTTTTCCACTGATTTTGGCAACACTGCCGCCAGTGGCCAGATTGCCATAGAGAATCTGTAGGTGCCCGGTAGATTTTACCGGGTTTTCAACCGGATGTATTATATCCTGCTTTTCAAAATCGATATCTGGAACCTGGGCAAGATTCTCAGCAACCGTTTTACCGGTCACCGTTAAACAATCACCATGTAACATTCCCTTTTTCAACATATACTTCATAACTGCCGGTACGCCCCCATAAGGATGCAGATCCTGCATCAGGTATTTTCCACTGGGCTTAAAATCTGCCAATACTGGTGTGCGATCGCTGATTCTTTGAAAATCATCTTGGGTAAGTTCTACACCCACACTTCTTGCCATAGCCAGCAGATGGAGAACCGCATTGGTACTACCGCCCAGTACCATTATCATCGTTACGGCATTTTCGAATGACTTCCTCGATAGAATGTCACTGGGTTTTATATCCTTCTCGAGTAAAATCCGAATCGCCTTACCGGCTTCGATACATTCTTGCTGCTTTGCCTCGCTTGTGGCAGGATTAGAAGAAGAGTAAGGAAGGCTCATGCCAAGTGCCTCAATGGCCGATGCCATGGTATTAGCGGTATACATACCACCACAAGCGCCGGCACCCGGACAAGCATGCTGAATGATACCTTTGAAATCTTCCTCGGATAATTTTCCTGCGATTTTTTCCCCGAGCGCCTCAAAAGCAGAAATAATGTTGAGGTGTTGGCCTTTATAGTGTCCTGGTGCGATGGTTCCGCCATACACCATGATACTGGGTCTATTCAAGCGACCCATTGCAATGAGACAACCCGGCATATTCTTATCGCACCCGGGCACTGCAATCAATCCATCATAATAATGTGCCCCGCAAATGGTTTCAATGGAATCTGCAATAACATCCCTGCTGACAAGGGAATAACGCATACCATCGGTACCATTGCTCATGCCATCACTAACACCTATGGTATTGAAGATGAGTCCGACCATATCATTGGCCCAAATACTTTTTTTGATTTCACGGGCAAGATCATTCAGGTGCATATTGCAGGTATTTCCATCATACCCCATACTGGCAATACCTACCTGTGCCTTTTGCATATCAGCATCTGTCAGTCCGATACCATATAACATAGCCTGAGCAGCGGGCTGGGTTTCATCTTGCGTGAGAACTTTACTGTATTTATTTATTTCATTTGACATATACTTCCACTTTTTATGCAACGGGAATGGTCGCCGAACTTTTCACCGGCTCTGTTACCCTTTCTTTATAGGCTTTTTGTATTTGTGCACTTTTTGTTGTTTCCCATTTGGCAGCAAATGGCTGATCATCGAGGGAGGCAATACCAATTACTTCCACGGCGGTACCGCAGAAAAATGCTGCATCTGCCTGAAGCATGTCACTAACCTTGAAAGGCGCCTCCTCAACAGGCAGCTGCATTTCAGCAGCGATTTCAATAACAGTGGCCCGCGTGATGCCGGGTAATATATGTCCGGCAGGGGGTGTATAGAGTACGCCATTTTTTTCCATGAATACATTCGCACCGGGGGCTTCTGCTACGTGACCATTGATATCCAGCAGCAACGCTTCATCATACCCGTTCGCACGCGCCTCCTGACTCGCAATGATGGAGTTGACATAATGTCCGGCTGCTTTCGCCCGCATATGAAATGCCTGCGGATTGGGTCGTTGAAAAGAGGAAGTGCGTACGCGTAACAATTTTTCGCCCAGGAAGGGAGCCATTTGCCAGGCCTGTATCAAGAGATAGGAATGTTCATTGCGAGTAAAGGTCATATTGGCCGGCGCATACACAACCGGACGGATATAAGCATCTTCTAATTGATTTTTAGCAAGCAATTCATAGGTAATGCTAGTCAATTCATCTGTTGTCCATTCATAGGGCATATTAATGGCATCTGCTGATTGCTTGAGGCGATCAAAATGCTCTACCGGCTTAAAGATGCGGGTGGTTCCATTGGTGGTGCGGTAAGATCGGATACCCTCAAAAACAGAATAGCCATAATGGAGCGACTGACTGTAAAAATCCATGTGTGCATCTGCAGCTCTAACGAAGCTGCCATTCAGATACATCAGCGTATTTTCATCATAATAATTAGCCATCGTAACTATATTTTCAGTTCATATTAATACATAAAAAAACCCCGGCTCTGAGAGGCGGGGTTGTTATCTTTTGGTGATACAGTCAACAACTCAACCTCCCGGACAGACCGGAATGGTAATGGTAATCACGGTAATAATTACCATAACACGGGTGATGAATTGATTGAAGCTGCTGTACATAATTTCGGTTGTGCAGTTCAAATGTAATCAAAGCCCGCGATAAAAAAAAGAACTATTTACTACATACTGCTGTGCGAGGCACAGATCAGAAATATTAAATGATGGTCGACTGGTTCATTTGGCCATGGCCGGTTTTCCCTGACTGATCAGCATGTCGGGTAATAAAACCTGCTATAAGATCTCCAATTGCACTGGTCGAATAATTATTCACCGGATCTATATCCAATGTCACAAAACCACTTTTTAAAGTCCAGTTGACACCTTCACGCACTTGAGCTGCTTCAGATGATAAGCCGAGATGATCGAGCAACATGGCAGCAGATAAAATTGAACCTAGTGGATTGGCAACATCTTTCCCTGCCGCCTGCGGGTATGACCCATGTATCGGTTCAAAGAGAGCCGTATGGTTGCCCACCGAAGCAGAAGGAAGTAAGCCAAGTGATCCACTTAATACGCTGGCTTCATCGCTCAGAATATCACCAAACATATTTTCAGTCAGTACTACATCAAATTGTGAGGGATATAGAATAATCTGCATGGCAGCATTGTCGACGAACATATAATCTACTTTCACATCGGGATAAATGGGTGCCATATCTTGTACTACCTGCCGCCATAATCTGGAAGATTCCAGCACATTTGCTTTATCAACCAATGTTAGTTTTTTTCTGCGCTGTCGCGCATATTGAAAGGCAAGCTGTGCTACGCGCTCAATCTCAAAACGATGATAGGTACAAGTATCTGAAGCAGTATTTCCGTCTTCACTCTTTTCCTTTTTACCGAAATAAATACCACCTGTCAATTCCCGAAAGATTACAAAATCTACTCCCTTGAGTTGCTTGTCTTTCAAGGGAGACAAATGTTGCAAGCTCGCATGGGTGGTAACGGGACGGATATTGGCAAATAATTGCAACTCCTTACGTAATTGTAATAATCCCTGCTCAGGTCGTACTTTGGCGGAAGGGTCATTGTCATATTTGGGATGACCAATGGCCCCAAAAAGAATCGCATCAGATTGCAAGCAGCTGTCAATGGTTACCTTAGGAAGCGGCTCTCCCGTTTGATCAATGGCATCAGCTCCCATAAGACAATACTCATAGTGAAAAGTGTGTCCATGAACACTGGCGATGGCATCGAGCACTTTTACGGATTGAGCTGTTACTTCCGGTCCAATGCCGTCACCGTTAATTACTGTAATCTTTTTTTCCATGTATTATTTTTTTATCGAGTAGTGCCGGGAGATAATGAAGAAATTATTTACGGGCAGCCTCGAATTTTTCTATTGCGGACTGAATACTGATGAGGTAATCAATGTCATCATAACCATTCAGTAAACAGGTCTTTTTATACGCATTAATGTCAAATGATTCTTGATCGCCTGTGGCTACAATGGTGATTGTTTGTTCTGCCACATCAATATGCAATTCGTCTTCAGCACTGAGCTGAAATATTTTGCAAGAAATGAGTCGCTTACTTTCACAGGTAGCACCC
>JBEIUM010000350.1:0-1534 GCA_040374385.1 Sediminibacterium sp.
GCATGATGAGCGGCCGGCAGGAAATTATCGAACCCTCTTCTTCCGGGAGCATGTACTCCTAGAAAATACCCGGCACCGGTGAATGCAAGAGGTTCGTTCAGCACCATCCAGTATTGGACTCGGTCAGCGAGGGCCGACAACATAATGTGCGTATACTCTTGAAACCAATATATTATTTCTCTGTTTTTCCAACCGCCTAATCGTTCAAGGGCGGCAGGTAGGTCCCAATGATATAACGTGATCCAAGGTTGAATGCCCGACTCAAGGCAGTAATCTGTCAGTTTTTTATAAAAGTCAAGACCATGCTGGTTTACTATTCCTTTACCATTTGGAAGAATGCGGCACCAGGAAACGGAAAACCGAAAGTTGGGTATGCCAAGTTGTCGAATAATGTCAATGTCATCTCTATACCGGGAATAAAACTGAGTGCTTTCAGATGGTGAGTGATGATTTGGTTTTCTGAACTTCCTCGATGTGAAATCATCCCAGATGGAGGCTCCCCTGTTATGAGCATTGAATGCTCCTTCAGTCTGAAATGCGGAACTGGCTATACCCCAGTGAAACGGTGATGTGTTGAGTTCTGGCGGCAATCTTAACGGACGGAGAGTGAATGATTGAAAATATGTCCTGGGATATCGTTTTTATCTATCGGATCTTCATTGTATTGAGAGTTTCCGATGTTTTCATCCATTATTTTTTCGAGGATTTTCATTGTTTCATCGGGATAATTCACTTGTATAGTACTCCCATTACTGATCCAATCATCAATCTCCTTAAGATGTTCTTTTTTCAGTCCTGGAAGCGCTTTTACCCCCATAGTTTCAAGCATGGCGGCGTTGCAATGTTGTTCAAATTGGGATTTCATTGGGATAATCAGCAACTTTTTACCTAAAAACAATGCTTCAGCAGTTGTTCCGAAGCCGGCATTGGTGATGATGCCTGCAGCACTCCTCAGGCTTTGGACAAAGTGCTCATTGTCCAGCGGAAAGATGCTAATGTTCTTGTCGTGGAAGGTGCATTTGCTTCTTTTACTGAAAATATGGAATTTACAACTTGGAAAGGATTTCAGTTTTTTCCAGATTTTGAGATCATCGAAAGACGGCAGATATACCGTGAAGTGTCCCTGATTGATTGGTAGCTGCTTCCTAATTGATTGACGAATGATAGGAGTGAAAATGTTATCATCAATTTTTTTGAAGTGAAATCCATATTGTCTGGTTGTAGGGGCATACCTTTGTAATACTAGTTTGCCAATCGAATCGATTTTTTTCGGTCTTGGAGCCAATGGATGCAGAGTGGCAGCCTGGTTGCTCAAACCCACACATGGGATTTTATTTAGACGGCAAGCCCATGCGGATACAGGTTCAAAATCACTGATGACAAGATCGTATTTATGGACGGGAAGTGACTTGATCTCGTTTATGAACCTCTTGGTGTTCATCTTCAGGTAGGTGTTGACAAAGTCGATTCCTCCTTTCTTGCCAAATACGAATCCCAATCCGTGTAGGCGGTATTTTATTGGGAAGGGGAGGCA
>JBEIUM010000091.1:0-9656 GCA_040374385.1 Sediminibacterium sp.
ACAAAACCAAGCAATTACCTATTATTATCTATGAAATAAAAAATCCACACTCCAACTACTGATATTGATACCAGATCTTGCTTACAATTATCTTTAAAATGAAACTGTATATTTCAGCTTTTTTTTCTCTGTTCAAGCGATTCTTCACTTCACTTGAAACCAAATCAGCGGCTTATTTCCTTCCTCGGGTAAGTAGCTGATGAATAACTCCTCCCCTGCTTGTATCGCACGAAGCGTTCTAATGGCAATCGTCTCCGCCTCAAAATCCATTTCATAGGTACAATTGGGCGGCTCTGCATGGTTGTACATCGACAAATAACCCCAGGCAACACAACATTGCTCCCTCGCTTCCCCCCACTCAAAAATATAATCGTGTAAACGGGTCTTCTCCACTTCCCTCATTTCCTCCTTTCTCAATACCAACACCGGTGATACTTCAATCACTTCCCCCTGAACCAATGGCTGTCGGGTAAATACCCCCCTCCCCCGGTCTTGAGAAACATCGATGTAGAGTCCGCTGTGCAGCATACCCTCAAAGATAGGTTTTGTAGACACGCCCACGACTGTGACCAATACTGAAAAATACTGATTAACTTGCGCCCATGATGGAGGAAATGGAACAACCCAGTCTGTTCGACCGGTTTGAAAATCTGATCAGCACCGATGATACCCTCGAGATCCGGTCGTTCCTGAACGACCAGAACATCAGCGATGTCGCCGCCCTGATCGATGAATACCCGGAATACGCTGCCCGCATCATTGCGCATATGGCCGTGCACCGCGCCGTGGGGGTATTCAAGATCCTCGACATCACCCAACAAAAAGAAATCGTCAAAAAACTGCCCTCGGCGAAAACAGCGGAACTGCTGAACGAACTACCCGCAGATGACCGTACCGACTTCCTGGAAGAATTGCCCAAGGCAGCCATCCGCGACCTGATCAAATTGCTCGACCCCGAAGAAAGAAAAGTAACCCCCTCCCTGCTGGGCTACCCGGAAGACAGCGTAGGTCGTTTGATGACACCGGACTATGTGTATGTTTACCAGCATAATACCGTGCAGGAAGCCTTCGAGATCATTCGCAAACACGCGAAAAACAGTGAAACCATTGATGTGATTTATATCATCAATGAACAAGGCAGACTGGTAGATGATATCCGCATTCGTGATATCATTCTGGCTTCCCCCGATAAAACCATGGAGGAAATTTCAGATGGTAGGGTGATTTCCCTTGGAGTGCAGGATGACCAAGAATTTGCCGGACAAGTTTTTAAAATGAACAACCGCGTGGCATTGCCTGTAGTGGATGACAACAACATCTTGCTGGGTATCGTTACCATCGATGACATGTTGTGGGTAGCCAATGAAGAGTTCTCGGAAGACATGCAGAAAATGGGTGGTACCGAAGCCCTCAATGAACCTTACCTCGATATTCCCTTTTTTACACTCATTAAAAAAAGAGCCGGCTGGCTCATCTTGCTTTTCTTCGGAGAACTTCTGACCGCCAGCGCCATGGCCTTCTTCTCTGATGAATTATCAAAGGCACTTATTCTCTCCATTTTCGTTCCCCTCATCATCTCCAGCGGAGGTAACAGCGGCTCACAGGCTTCTACCCTTATCATACAAGCGATGGCAGTAGGTGAAGTGAGCATTGAAGACTGGTGGCGGGTGATGCGCAGAGAAATTTTGAGCGGACTAACCCTCGGTGGCATCCTGGGTTTCATCGGATTTATCCGCATCGCCCTCTGGCACCAACTGATGCAAAATGGCGTAATTGAAAATGTTTATGGTGAACATTGGGCACTCATCGGCTGCACCGTGGGCTTTTCACTCGTAGGCGTCGTATTATGGGGAACCCTGACCGGCTCGATGCTACCGCTGGTTTTGAAAAAACTGGGCGCAGACCCTGCCGTATCTTCCGCACCCTTTGTAGCTACCCTGGTAGATGTTACCGGACTCATCATCTATTTCAGCATGGCCTGGATCTTCCTCCATGGCATTTTGATCTGATTGCAATTTAATTGACGACACCATTGATGACCAACCTTGGCTTTTTCCCGGAAGCGGAAGGAACCTGCCCGATCCATAATTCTCCCCGCCCCACCATGAGTCCGCGATAGTTATGAAAAAGACCACAAAAGCATACTGAGCGCAGTCTTGCCACATATTCAGGATAAAATATTTTATCGTACGCTGCCAATAATTGCGCAGCATTCCGAATGGTTACACCCTTTTTTCCCAGGTAGGATGTTTCCAGCGGATAAAAAACATGCTGACTGACCCACTGCTTGTCTTTTGCCAAAATACGCGTCACCGCCGTTTGCATAAAGGCCTCCGCCACCGAGTCAGCAACGTCTACCGAGGTATAACGATGATTGGCATCACCACCACAGGAGGCGATATAAGTAAGTCTTAAAATAATAATATCTTTTGTTTCCAGTTCTTTCCAGTCACCTTCCATTCGATCGGCATCAGAACTCGTGATCTTGCCGGAAAATTGAGCTACAGGTTTTTCGCGGTTAAAAACCGAGAAGTCAAGCTGATCGCCCTCCAGTTTACCTTGCAATACCAATTCAGGCTTCTTAGCGGCATAACAAACCTTTCCCGAAATCTTTCCATCTTGCTCAACGTAAATGGAAATATGCGCTTGCTTGTCGGCTATGAGCCCTTCAAAATCATGCCAACGATTTTTCTCCAGGGGAGCAGACCAAAGTTTTGGTAAGCAGGCAAAAAGAAACAGACAAATAATAAATGATCTCATATATGGGGGTATAAAATGACTATTCCAAAATATAAAAGATTTTGCATTCTACCTCAGCACTTATCATTAAGTTTTTGTTTCAGCCCCCTTTCCCACTCCGATTGTAATACCGAAAATAATCGGCTGGTACGCCAGCTTCCATCCTGTAATACAATATGTTCCCGCAGTATGCCCTCACTTACACATCCAATGGCTTCCATGGCACGAATACTCCGTAGGTTGTTGACATCGGAACGCAAGGCCACCCGATGAAATTGACATTGGTCAAAAGCAAATTGAAACAACAACCACTTACACTGGCGGTTGAGACCAGTACCCTGAAATTCTTTTCCAATCCAGGTATACCCCAACAAACATCCGGCATTCAGTAAGTCTATGTCATAAAAACGGGTAGTGCCGGCATATTTTTTTGATTTTTTACAAAAAATTATGAAGGGGTAACTGTGGCCTGCTGTTCTACCTGCAATAGCGGTTTCAACATACTGCGTGAGGTTGCCGATTCCTGCGGCAGATTGCAAACTATACTCCCATAAGGCTGGCTCATGCATGGAAAAAACCGACAAATGCCGCACATCTTCCTGCATCAAAGGGCGCAATAACGCATGTTCATTTTCCAAAACATAGTCCTTTTGAAAGGAAAAATCAACCGATAACATAAGCTTGACATCTTTTTTTGACATGCCTGCAATATGCAATTGAAAGGAATGGCACCCTTTGTATTTATATTGCAGCACCATATAAATATACATCAAGATGTGCGGAATTGTAGGATATACCGGTAGTCGGGAAGCTTATCCGATTTTACTGAAGGGGTTGAAGCGGCTGGAATATCGTGGCTATGACAGTGCAGGCATTGCACTCTGGCAGGAAGGCAACCTACAGGTGTACAAAAAAAAGGGCAGGGTTGCCGATCTGGAAGAAAGTTTACCCGGAAAACCGGTACAGGGAAATCTGGGTATTGGTCATACCCGCTGGGCCACCCATGGAGAACCGAGTGACCGGAATGCACATCCGCATCTTTCCCAACGCGGACAACTGACCATGATACACAATGGTATCATTGAAAACTACGCTCCCATCAAACAAGAATTGATTTCAAAGGGATATAGTTTTTCCAGTGATACCGACACGGAAGTCTTGCTGAACTTCATTGAAGAAATACAGAACCAAAATAATTGTTCACTTGAAGAGGCACTGCGAATCGCCTTAAGAAGAATCGTGGGTGCCTATTGTATTCTTCTGATTTCTTCAGATGACCCAACCACCATACTGGCAGCCAGGAAAGGAAGTCCGTTGGTAATCGGTATCGGCAAGGGAGAACATTTTCTGGCCAGCGATGCTTCCCCCATCATTGAGTACACGCGGGAAGTGGTTTATGTGAATGACTACCAAATTGCCATCGTACGGCCCGATGAACTGATACTTAAAAATCTGGGCAACGAAAAACAAACCCCTTATATCACCCAACTCGATATGGAGTTATCTGCCATCGAAAAGGGTGGATACGATCATTTCATGTTGAAAGAAATCATGGAGCAACCCTCCACCGTCTTTGATTGCCTTCGTGGTCGATTATTGGCGGCTGAGGGACAAATCATCATGAGTGGCATAGACAAACATCTGCCTGCCTTTTTAGCGGCGTCGCGTATTATAATCGTTGCTTGTGGCACCAGTTGGCACGCCGGCTTGGTAGCCGAATACCTAATTGAAACCTTTGCCCGTATTCCGGTGGAAGTTGAATATGCGTCCGAGTTCAGGTACCGCGATCCGGTCATCCATCCGGGTGATATCATCATTGCTATTTCACAAAGTGGCGAAACAGCCGATACCCTGGTGGCTTTGGAAAGTGCGAAGTTGAAAGGTGCTTTCATATTTGGTGTGGTCAATGCCGTGGGCAGCAGTATCGCACGTCTCAGCGATGCGGGTGCCTATACACATGCCGGTCCCGAAATTGGCGTTGCCAGTACGAAAGCATTTACAGGTCAATTGGTGGTATTGATGATGATGGCACTGAAAATGGGCCATGCCAGAGGCACACTGAAGGAGGCAGACTATCGGAGTTTATTACTCGAACTAGAACAGGTACCAGAGAAAATACAGTTGCTGCTGGAGGGGAAAGCACACATCCAACAACTGGCTGCGAAATACAAAGATGCTGCCGATTTTCTGTTCTTAGGACGCGGATATAATTTCCCAATAGCCCTGGAAGGGGCATTGAAGCTGAAGGAAATATCTTACATACATGCAGAAGGCTATCCGGCAGCAGAAATGAAACATGGTCCCATCGCCCTCGTAGATGAGCATTTACCGGTACTCTTTGTCGCCACCCGCGATGCGTGCTATGAAAAGATTGTCTCAAACATACAGGAGATCAAAGCACGGAAGGGGAAAGTAATCGCCCTGGTTACCGAGGGTGACACGATCATCCCCGATCTGGCAGATGATGTGATTCAAGTGCCGGCCGTGCATGAGTCCATCGCCCCCCTGCTGAATACGATACCCTTGCAGCTATTGAGTTATTATACGGGTGTTGCGAAGGGTTTCGATGTAGATAAACCGCGTAACCTCGCCAAGAGTGTAACCGTAGAGTAAAAGATACCCTTTCAACCCGATTTTTTCTATTCCTTTATATCAATATCATGTCGAAGAACATCATCTACCAGACACCGCATGAAGCTTTGGGATATAATTTTGTACCCGCGCCATTTTTGCCAACGGGTAAAAATGAATATTACCTGCGTGACCTGCAAAACAGAAATGGTATAGCCTATCGCGGACTCACCGCTTACGAAATTGAGCGACTGGTGAACAACGGTAACACCAGTGATAACTGGAATAACCTATTGGTATCAGATGCATTCAATCCCGACCTGGTAAAAAACTGTGCCTTCTTTGGATTGGTACGTATTGGTAAATTGGAACCTGTTTGCCTGGGCTTCAGTGATTTGAAAATGCCGGTTGGACTATACCATTCAACCATCATCAGCTGCGACTTTGGCGATAATGTGGTGATTAGCCATGTGAATTATATGTCACATTACATTGTTGGATCGGAAGTGATGCTGATCAATATCCATGAACTGGTTACCACCAACCACGCCAAATTCGGTAATGGCATTATCAAAGAGGGTGAAGATGAATCTGTTCGCATCTGGATGGAAATTTGCAATGAAAATACCGGTCGAAAAGTGATGCCCTTTAATGGCATGCTGCCCGGAGATGCTTATTTATGGAGCCGGTACCGCGATGACAAGCAACTACAAAAATCTTTTCAGCGGTTCACGGAAGAAAGATTCAACAACAAAAGAGGGTACTATGGTAAAATCGGTGATCGAACCATCATTAAAAACTGTAGTATCATCAAAGATGTGTGGATCGGTTCGGATGCCTATATTAAGGGAGCCAATAAGCTCAAAAACCTTACGATCAACTCCGGACCGGAGGGTCTTACCCAAATCGGTGAGGGGTGTGAATTGGTGAATGGAATCATCGGGTATGGCTGTCGTCTTTTCTATGGGGTGAAAGCAGTTCGCTTCATCATGGCTTCTCATTCTCAATTAAAATACGGTGCCCGCCTGATTAATTCTTACTTGGGCAACAATGCCACCATCTCTTGCTGCGAAGTATTGAATTCACTGATCTTTCCTGCCCACGAGCAGCACCACAACAATTCCTTTCTTTGTGCGGCGCTGGTGATGGGACAAAGCAATATGGCTGCCGGTGCTACCATTGGTTCTAACCACAACAGCCGGGGTGCCGATGGAGAGATTGTGATGGGCAGAGGATTCTGGCCTGGACTCTGTGTGAGTTTGAAACACAATTCCCGCTTTGCAAGTTTCTGTATACTAACCAAGGGCGACTACCCGGCAGAATTAGACATACCCCTCCCCTTTTCACTGGTACACCATGATGTTACCAATGATCGAATCACCGTGATGCCTGCCTATTGGTTCATGTACAACTTATACGCATTGGCCCGCAATGCAGCTAAATATGGCGACCGCGATAAGAGAACGGAAAAAATTCAGCACCTGGAGTACGATTATCTTGCCCCTGATACAGCTGAAGAAATGCTACATGCCCTTCGCATCATTGAAAATGCCGTTGGGGAAGCGCTGTTGGCGGGAGGAGAAAAATTACCAGCCGGAAAATCAGTGGCAGCTTTCGGGAAACAGGCATTGAAAACAGGAGATAAAAAATTAGCGAACCTGCCGGTCTTTGTGAAGGGATTTGAAAACAGTAAAAGAAAAACCCAGCTGCTGAAAGTGTTACCGGCCTATCAGATGTATGAACGCATGTTGCTTTTCTATGGACTTCGGGCACTGATGCAGCTGGCAGAGGAACCGAACTGCAAAAAATTGGAAGATCTCCGGCAACTGATACCTTCGCTGCCCCTCCAGGAAAAATGGGTGAATGTAGGCGGTCAATTGTTTTCGGAAGGAAGACTTGAGCAATTGCTTCAAAAAATTCGTACAGGTGCCGTACGTTCCTGGGATCAGGTGCATGGTTTTTACCAAGCACAGGGAGAGCAATACGAACGGGAAAAGCAAAGACATGCCTTGGCCGTGCTGCAAAAAATTACCGGCTGCCGGTTGAAAAAAATCACAGCACAGGAGTTAGATACTTTCCTTAGCCTGTCACTGCAGATACAGCGTTCCATCGCTGGTGGCATCCGTCAGTCGCGCCTGAAAGATTATGAAAATCCTTTCAGGAAAATGCTCTATGAAAATGAAAAAGAAATGCTGACAGTTTTGGGTGACCCGAATGACAACAGTTTCCTTCAGCAGCAAGAAAAGCTATCGCGCCGGTTTGCTGCCAGCATTCGACAGATCCGCAAGCGGATGCAGCTAAGCGATTAAATCGAAATAGTTATCAGAGCTTCAAGCCAAGACCTACCTGAATCTGCTGGCTCGTCCATTTGTCCTTATCATCAATGTTGTTGATATTGGTAAGTCCAATATTATAGCGAGCATACACCCGCAACATGAGGATGTTCATTTGTGCGCCGGCCACCATGGAGAAATCACCACTTTTGAAGGCCTCTTTCCCATTCTGTAAAAGTGATTTGTCTTGTTGCAGTAGAATGCCAAATTGAGGACCAGCATTCAGGGTTAGAAATCCGCCGAACATGTTATAGCGCAGTAGTATTGGAATGGACAGATAATTTAAAGTGTAAACATTATTGATATTAAAGAGATTATTAATAGCAGTGTTGTACACATTATTGATGTTAGATGGCACGCCCCCCAACTGGTTCCAGATCACTTCAGGTTGAATACCAAGTTTCTTACTGAAATCGATCTCTGCGAAAGCACCGGCATGGTAAGCAAATTTGAAACCATTGTTGAAGGATTGACCTTCGAATTGATTCATATTACCTCCCAACTTCACACCGAGGCGAAATCCCTGGGCTTGGGAAACAGAGGAGACAGTCAGGGCTGCCAACAAAATGATGATAAACTTTTTCATATGATAATTTAGGTAAAATTAAACAACAACCATACCAAAAAACAAATCTGAAATATTTAAAATTTATTAAAATTTCAAAATCAGGCCAATTCAAGTAAAGTGATTTCCGGAAGAATACCCACCCGACCGGGGTAACCGATAAATCCGAAGCCTCGGTTTACATATAATTTTTGTTGCCCCTCCTCATATAGTCCTGCCCATTGCCGATACATCCACTGAACCGGGCTCCATTTAAAAAACGGGGTTTCCATGCCGAATTGCATGCCATGGGTATGACCTGACAACATCAGGTCGATGTCGGCATATTCGGTTCTTACTTGTGCATCCCAATGACTAGGGTCATGGCTCATTAATATCTTGAAAGGAACTTTTTCTGTACCCGGATAGGCTTCCTGCATTTTTCCATACTTGGGGAATCTGCCCTTGGCACCCCAGTTTTCTATGCCCAGTAAGGCAATTTTTTCTCCTGCTCTTTCCACTAAAACGTGTTCATTCATCAGGAGTCGCCAGCCCATCCCTGCATGAATTTGTTTGAGCGTAGACAAATTATTTTGTTTGGCTTCCAGGGTAGGCCAGGCGACATAATCCCCATAATCGTGGTTGCCTAAAATGCTGTAAACACCCAATGGAGCCTGTAAGCGGGAAAAAATATCGGTCCACCCCTCCATTTCGCTCGCCTTATTATTGACCAGATCGCCGGTAAACAAGATCATATCAGGCCGTTGCTTCATGATCAATTCAACGCCCACCTCCACAGCCTTTCGATCTTGCAGGCTGCCAATATGAATGTCACTGATATGAGCAATTTTAAGTCCTTTGAATGCAGCAGGCAGGTTATTGAAGGCAAGTGGTATTTTCTTCAACTGATAGTTGTATTTGTTTTTGAACCCAAACAGTAAACTTCCAAAAAGGGTTCCACCCAAGCCCAGTCCCAACCAGCTTAAAAATACCGAGCGGGGTATGCGTAGGCTGCCTGACTCAAGTTCCTGGGCACCACTTGAAAAAAACCGGAGCACCACCCAACTGACGCCCCGCCGAAGGTCGTCGGTGATAAAAACCAGCGAGGCGATCATCTTGGACAAAAACAGACCCACCAACAAAGCAAAAACATAGTTTCTGAAGAAAGGGGAATCTTGCAAAAAGCTGGCATAGGGAAAAACGAGTACCATGATCATGGCTAAACCTGCCAATACCCAATGTATGGTCAATACCCAGAGTCGGGCTCTTTCCGACTGATGCTGCATTACTGTTTTGAGTGACTGGAACACATACCAGTCCAGCAACAACATGATTAGGGCAAGAATCCACCAAAAAGTAGGGTTACGCATGAGATTTATTCAATTCTATGTACAACCAACCGCTGAGGGAATGGTTCGAATGACCTCAAAATTAGCCAGTTCAGTGGTCAATGACAAAGTTTTGGGTTG
>JBEIUM010000098.1:0-9069 GCA_040374385.1 Sediminibacterium sp.
AACTGTGGTATCTACTTTATTTGTCGAGTTGTTCCAATTTCTGAACATGCGCTGACCATACCATCTCTCCTCATAACTGATGCCCGGTGCAATCGTGATGGGACCAAGTGAAGGCAGCGATAAGTTGATGGGTAAGTTGTGTTGAGCTCCCCATTGTAACGTATCTAAAATACGGCGCATGTTGAAGGCAGTATCGTAGAACGAAATCAGGTTTTGAAAATTGCCATTGTATCCGATGCCCAGTTTCTCATACCACTTGGACGATCCCACCCGGTCTTTTTTCTGAAAGGGAAAGAAGGTGACCACGTTGAAATTCGCAGTGGGTAAGTTCAGGTTCACCAATTTGGTATTGCTGTTCTGGTTATGATTCAAGTTTAATGACAGGTTATACTTTCCACGCCAATCTTTTGAATAGTTGATGCTGGAATTTAGTTGGTTTTGAAAATTTAAAAAGGGGTTGTTCAGCAGGTTTTGGTTATAGCGGCTGCTACCAAAATTGACATTGGCAGAGAAGTTGGTTCCGGGTCGTGCCCTGGAATCCCTGCTATGTCCCCAATTGATCATAAATGCGCGGGTCTGACTGAATTCTTCCTTGGCGAATGCATTTCGATTCAGTACTTTATTGTTAAGAAAATTGATACTAAAATTGCCGGTATACTTGTATCGTTTGATGTATTTCGAGCTTAGGTTCACATTCCAACCACCATAAGAATAGAGATTTGCACGTGTAGTGAGGTCAGCAAAATCATTCAAGACCTTATAATAGCCCAACCCTTCCAAACCTAAACCGAAATCCTCACTGGCCGTAAATGTAGGGAACAACACACCCGAATGACGCCCGCGGTTGAGTGGAAACATGCCAAAAGGCAATGAAATGATACCGATTGGTATTGACTCAATTTCCGGATAAATACGCCCCGTGACTGCCAATTTGTTGTTGATCAGTTTCATCTTAGTACTCTTGAACGCAAAATGCGGCGTATCGAGGTTACAGGTGGTAAAGCGCACATCCCTGCCAAATGATACATCCGTTCCGACCTTTTTCAGGGTTTGTGCATTCACATATATCTCTCCTTCCTGCAAATAGGTATTTTTGATCAGTCCCTTATTGCTTTTCATGCTGTAAAAAATCGAGTCACTGATCGTCTTCATTTCACCTTGGGTAAACTGCGGTTTGCTGCTGGGATTGCCACTTGAATCGGTGCTTCCATAAGCTTTCACCATTTGGGTTTGTTGGTTGAATTCAATCACGGCTGCCTCCAACTGCAGGTCCTTGTATTCTGTCTTAGCCTTTCCGTATAGGATGAACAATTTATCGGGAACAATTAATACGCCTGAATCTTCTGCCGTGTAAGTGATTGGCGCATCCAGGGAGTCAGTTGAAATCGGGATGGTATCCGTGCGTATGGTGTCTTTGACAGCCTTCGCTTTTAGGGTATCCTTTTTTACGTCGGCATTTTTAACGGGGATGGTATCTGAATGCCGCCCGGTTAGCGTTAAATTGATTGGTGTATGGGCAGCTGAAACCGTATAAAATGTTAATAAAATCCATCCAGCCGTAATAACAATACCAGCGGCTGATTTTACGTTAAGTTTGCAGAGATTTTTTAACATTATAGCGGCAAAAATAAGTCCTTGGTTTGGTAATCCCTTCAACACCCCCATCCAATTAACGTATTGATATGAAGAGAAGTATATATGCTGCCTGGCTCCTGCTGTTTATTTTTGGTTGGCATACCATTGGATTGGCTCAATCGGCCTCACCTTTGAAGCCCAAACAGGGTTTACGAAAAATTGTTATTGATGCCGGTCATGGGGGGCAGGATTTTGGCGCAAAAGGTGCTTTTTCTTTCGAAAAAGACATATCCCTGGCCATTGCTTTGAAACTGGAAGCCATGATCCGAGAGCAGATGCCGGATGTAGAGATTTTCATGACCCGGACTACCGATGTATTTGATCCCGTGACCCAGAAGGCCAAATTAGCCAATCAGGCTAAGGGAGACCTCTTCATTTGTATCCACGTGAATTCTACTCCACCCATTCGGCATAAAGAATTTGTAGGCTATAAAACGGTTACCTACTACAAGGGAAAGGGCAGCAAGCGGAAAAAATATACCCGAAAAGTGAAAGATTACCGGTACTGGACCACCCCCAATACAGCCAAAGGCACCGAAACCTTTATCTACGGGGTTGATAAGTCCAATGCCGCAAGGGAAGCCCTGAGTGAGAATGAAGACCTTTATCTGGACAGCGTTTCTATGCAGGAATTGAAGGATTTTAATCCAACTGACCCTGCTAAGATGATGATTATCAATATGAAAACACAGTCCTACTTCAGCCGAAGTGCCAGCCTGGCCCTTACCATTGAAGAAGAATTTGAAAAGGTAGGTCGTGTGAGTCGTGATGCCAAGCAACGCCAGAAAGGTATTTGGGTGCTACAGGCGGTGGCCATGCCGGCAGTATTGGTGGAAACAGGTTTTATCTCGAACCCTGAAGAAGAACTCTATTTGAATAGCATAGAAGGTCAACAGGAAATCTGCCGGGTATTGGTTCGCTCCTTAAAGCGTTACCGTTATTCTCTGGAGAAGCAATTGAACCCGGGTGTGGTACCCTCGGCGGGTAAATAAGCAGTGTTGAAAGAACCTGAATGTTCTGATAACCATTAGATTTGCAGGTATGAAAGTATCGAATGAAACCAAGGTGGGGGCATTGACTGCCATTTCAATCACCCTTCTCATTCTGGGATTTAATTTTCTCAAGGGTAAGACCCTCTTTAAAACGGGTCATTATATCTACGCCCGCTATGCCGATACCAAAGGACTGATGATATCCAATCCTGTTTATATCAATGGGTTTCAGGTAGGAACGGTTATGGACATAGAGAACGATGATGCCTCACTGCAATCGATTACCCTGACTTTAAAAATGAAGGAATTTTATAAAATTCCTGTCAACTCCCTCGCGGAAATCAGAGAAAATCCTTTGGGTACCCCCAGTGTGATCATTCGCCTCGGTGATGCACCTAATTTTTTGAAAGCCGGGGACACGGTTGAAACCAAGAACACGCAGGGCATGATCGCCAGCCTGGTCGATAAAATGGGACCTGTTGGATTGCAGATTCAAGAGACCTTATTTCAGTTGGATTCGGTTTTAAAAAATATCAATCGAGTATTCGATCCCAATACGCGTCGAAATATGCAGGAGATGATGGCTAATATCAATGCCACCACAGCCAATTTGGTTCAATCATCCGCCTCCATTCAACAAATGCTTTCATCGCCCGATGGCAGCATTCAGCAGACGATGCAAAATGTAAATCGATTCACACAAAACCTGGCAGAGAACAATGAGAAGGTGAATCGCATCCTCAGCCAGACAGAAACCACCACAGCTCAACTCAGCAAAACAGATTTTTCCGGGGCCGTTGAACAGTTAAAAACAGCTGTAAACAACCTGAATGGATTGCTGACCACTATACAATCTGATAAGGGTACTGTCGGGAAGTTACTGAACGACAAAACCTTGTACCATCAATTGAATGAAACCCTGCGCAGTGCTAATATTTTGCTCGACGACCTTCGGGTACATCCCAAGCGATACGTGAGTTTATCGGTATTCGGTAAAAAAGATAAAACAGGACCGATCATGCAACCCTTGCATGATTCCACCCCTTCCCCGCGCTGATGAAAAAAGCCGTCCTGATATCTGCCATATTACTGGCAGCCTGCTCTGTTAGCTTGCTCTCTGCGCAGGTAACTGCCCCCCCATCCGATACGGTATCCGATAATAAAAAAATCGTTGAAATATTATCTGCTCTTCAATTCCAATTTTTAAAGCAAGACTCCACACATGATTTAATGATTGCAGTTGGCAATGTGAAAATTCGCCAGGAGAAAACCTTGTTTTATGCAGACAGTGCGCGTCTCAATAAGTTTGACAACAGCCTGGAAGCATTTGGAAACATTCACATCAACGATGCAGACAGTGTGCATACCTATTCCCAATATCTCAACTATCTCGGGAATGAAAAAAAAGCGTTGTTGCGAAAAAAAGTACGTTTGACCGATGGCTCCGGCACACTAACAACCGAGGAACTCGACTACCAGGTGAATCAAAAAATTGGCATCTACCGCAAGGGTGGCAAACTGGTGAATAAAAAAACAATTCTTACCAGTGAACAGGCTATGTATTATGGCGATACCCGCGATGTCATTTTTACAAAAAATGTTCGTCTGAAAGATCCCGAGTATACCATACAAACCGATACGCTTCAATATAATACCAATCAGGAGACTGTTCGCCTTACCTCCCCTACCCGCATCGTTGATTCAAGTGGACGCATCATTTTAACAAAGGATGCCTATTTTGACAGAAAAAGTAAAAAAGGATTTTTATATCAGCGGTCACAAATTATTGACAGTAATTATACATTCACTTCCGATGACATGGCAATTGACGATTCTACCGGGCGAAGTGAATTCAGGGGCAATGCAGTATATAGAAGCAAAGACAGTGCCGGCGGTTTTGATTTGATCGCAAATAACATCAAGACAGATAAGAAAAAAGATATCTTGCTGGCTACCATTCAGCCCTTGTTATTGATCAAGCAAAACCGAGACACCACTTTTATCACGGCGGATACCCTTTATGTAGCTCGGTTACTTGACTTGCGCAAATACAAGGAAGTACCTGAAGTGAGGGAAACTTCCTCAACAGATTCCCTTGCCTGGTTGCAACGAAAACAAGATACTACCCTTCGATATTTTGAAGCCTATCCCCGGGTTCGGGTATTTTCCGATTCCCTGCAAGGTGTAGGTGATAGTTTATTCTATTCGCTGGAAGATTCCGTTTTTCGTTTCTTTAAATCGCCCATCGTTTGGGCCAAGGAGAATCAGATATTAGGTGATACGCTCTATCTGTTTTTGAAAAATAAAAAGCCGGAACGCCTGTTTGTTTTTGAAAATGCGCTTGCCATTAGTCGGGTAGACAGCACTTCCTATTTCAACCAACTGAAGGGCAATCGCCTGAATGCCTTGTTTGAGGATGGCGAAATGTACCAGATGACGGCAAAGGGCAGTGCAGAGAATGTCTATTATTTTCAGGATGAAAGAAAACAGTTCATTAGTGTAAACAAATCCAGCTGCGATGCTATTGTCATCTTATTAAAGAACAATGAACCCAAAAAAGTATCCTTCCTGAATAAATATGAGGGAACGGCTTATCCCATGCGGCAAGCGCCACATGAAAAACTAAAATTGCGTAATTTCAATTGGTTCGATGCCATTCGACCGAAAAGTAAAACAGATCTGCTACTGCCGCCGGTGGCAGCCCCTGAACTTAATGCGCCTAAAAACAATGAAAACAGGTAAGAATAAAACATTTTCGCAGGTGCTGCACAGCTATCTGCATGATAATCGTTCCATTGGTATTACCCTATTGCTTTGTACTGCCATCTCCTTGCTACTGGCAAATTTAGCTTTCACCCAACAATGGTACAACCCTTTGTGGCATCATTCCTTCGATGGAACTACTGATCACCATACACATCTTGGCTGGCTGACCATACCCAACTCACCAGCTGTTTTTATCAATGATTTTCTGATGGCCGTATTTTTTTTCCTGGTCGGTATGGAGATAAAAAGGGAATTTGTAACCGGTGAATTATCTTCCATTCGTCAATCACTTTTACCCATGGTAGCAGCAGTTGGTGGCATGCTGATGCCTGCGCTGTTGTTCGCATTAATTGCCCGGGGCAGTCCGTTTATGCAGGGCTGGGCCATTCCCACTGCTACAGACATTGCCTTTACCCTAGGTGTTATTTCATTGCTGGGCCGTAATGTGCCCGCCGGTTTGAAGCTATTTGTAACAGCTTTGGCAATCATCGATGATCTGGGTGCTATTTTGGTGATAGCTGTTTTTTATGGAGGCGCCTTGAAATGGGGCTACTTACTCCTGGTGGCCATCATGGTAGCTTTGTTGATGTTGATGAATAAACGCGGATTTCGTTTCGGCTGGGTACATGTGCTGCTGGGATTGATCATGTGGTATTGTATGTTCAATTCCGGTATACATGCTACGGTAGCTGGTGTAATCTTTGCATTGCTCGTACCCGTTCATCTGCTAAAGCGATTTGAAAACCTGATCCATACGCCGGTATACTTTCTCATATTACCGGTATTCGCTTTGGCGAATACTGCGTTGGTGCTTCCTCAACATCCTATGGAAGCATTGAGTGGTCCGCTCAGCACCGGAATAATGGCAGGATTGGTTATAGGAAAACCACTGGGGATTACACTGTCATGTTATTTTTTAGTCTCTAAAAAGTGGGCACAATTACCTACGGGTGTGAATTGGTATAAACTTGCCGGAGCAGGTATGCTGGCGGGTATCGGCTTTACAATGAGTATATTTATTTCTGCCCTGGCTTTTTCGGGTGGCCCTGTGGAGGACATAGCTAAAATATCTGTGCTGGTAGCCTCTTTACTGGCTATGGTGCTGGGATACCTCTGGCTATACAAGGAAAAGTCCCTCATGCGTCTCTTCTTTGGTGCGAAATCCAGTGATTAGTTGCTCTATCAAATATTTAAAACCCTAAGCCATTGTCTCTACCTTTCATAATGGCAGGTACACCCTCTTTGATCCATTTTGCCGGTGCTGCATCTTTGAGCAGGTAATCAAAAAACTGTTGCTGGCGTATCTGTATATCTTTTCTGTTTCTCCTTTCCGCCAGGTTATGAACCTCATTGTTGTAATTGAGCAACCATACTTGTTTACCTAATCTGCGCAATCCGGCATATAATTCTATTCCCTGATACCAGGGTACTGCATCATCTGCATCGTTCGACATAATGACCAGGGGCGTTTTCACTGCCGGCAGGGAGAACAAGGGAGAATTTTTTATATACAATTCCGGCTTTTCCCAGAGGGTGGCACCAATACGGGACTGAGATTTTTCATATTGAAACTGGCGGAGGATGCCAGGTCCCCAGCGAATACCGCCATAGGCACTGGTCATGTTAGCAACCGGCGCACCTGCCCAAGCTGCCTTGTAGAGCGAAGTTTTTGTAATCAGGTAGGCTATCTGATAGCCACCCCAACTTTGGCCCTGCAAGCCCAACCTGGTACTATCAACATACCCTTCTTTTACCACAGCACGGGTACCACTGAGAATATAATCATAGGCGCCTTGTCCGGGATAACCTTTGTTGTACCAGATATCCGGAACAAAAACGACATATCCCCTGCTTACATAAAAAGGAATGTTGAGTCGCGATGGCGTTGGTGATGGGGGGAGATAATTGTTTAATGTTTGGTTACTACGCTCATAAAAATAAACGATCATTGGGTATTTCTTGGTCGCATCGAAATTCTCCGGGCGATAAAGAACGCCTTCGGTCATTCGACCCGTATATGCCTTCCATTTGAAGAGGCTGGCTGACCCCCAATTGAATGTTGCTTGCTGCGGGTTGATGGCTGATAGTTGTCGCTGCGCGGAATTTCCTCCCTTTATAAATACATTCGGTGATTGCTGAAATGTTTCTTTCGTATAAAGGAAAACAGCGCTTCCCTTTGCCTTGGCAACAGCCGGTGCCACCCATACCGGTTCTTTGAAAAGGGAAGTCAGCTGATTGTTTTCTAATTGAAGTAGGGCTAATCCACTGCTTTTATCTTTTTCATCGAAAACACGCAATAAGAGACTCGATTTTGCAGTAAAGAATTTCTCCTCTCTGTCTGTATTAATGAATCGGTATTGGAGTTGGTTACTTCTACCATTGGTGATACGCACTGATTTTTCTTTGCCGGTAGGATCTACTTTCCAGATATCATACCTGTCATATAGAAACAAGAACCTTTCGTCCTCTGTCCACTTCACAAGGCCTTCAGCGTTGGCATCATCGGGCACATCATTTTCTTCATCATACAAGGGATAGGGGATATCTTTTGCAAACACTGTCATTCTTTTTTGCGGTGCGTGATAGCTATAGTATGTTTTCTGTGGTTCATCATACCAAACCAAATAATCGCCGCCGGGTGAGGTAGCGATCAGATTTGCTTTCACATCTTTTTTAATAAGGGTGGTAGAGCCGTTATCGGGCTGCAGTTGATAGAGATCACTGAGCGTAAAACCTTGCCACTGTGCGGCAACTCTTTTACCCGTATCACTGGCGGCATAAAAATGTATTCCGTCTCCCTCCCGCGTTGACCATACTGTTCTCAGTGCTTTATTACCCAATGGCACTATTTGTTGCTTCGTTAAGTCATAGCGGGCCAGGTAAGACCGATTGATATCGGCATTTAAACTACGCAATTGTGCAGGCTGAATCTGATCATCGTTAAAATGCCAGATATCGAGATTCACCCGTTCAAAATCCGGCAGCGATGTATCCTTGGGGGGTAAAATCGACGACAATCCAAAAAAGAGTCGTTGTCCGGATTGACTAAAGAATAATTGTTCTGAGCCAGCTCTTCGGAAACCCATATCTGCTCTGCTACCATTCGATTCAGCGATCGTATATCCTGCTGGTATGCCAGGTGATTTTTGATGTGCCAGCAATTGAGCACTATCTCCCCCTACCTTATAATACCAGAGTTGATAGAATCGCTGCGAAGCTTTGCTCCCACTATCGCGTTCAGCAACAAATGCCAGTTGTTGTCCCGTTTCATCTAACACATAGGATTTCGCATCGTAAAATCCCGCTAAAATGGTTTGATCGGTGACAGCTGCAGTTTGAACCAGGTGAACCGTATTTTTCCCTTTAGTATTTTCAGCTTTTTTGCTTTGTTCATATACCAATGTTTGGCCTGTTTTACTGAATATCCATTCTGTTACTTGGGCATATTTATGTTCTTTTCCATTTGCCAGGTTGTGTAGAATCAGATCACTTCCTTCCTCCGTGTCGGCAGCGTTACTGGTGGTAGTTATGGGTCCGGCCATTGTTCTTTTAATGGCTGCTGGTTGCAGCGCCGACATACCCATTGTAGTCAGTTCAGTTGCTTTTTTTCGGAGGCTATCGGAAACCTTTGCCAGGCTATCAGCTGAGCGTAATAGCTCATTTAATCGGGTAAGCG
>JBEIUM010000153.1:0-6405 GCA_040374385.1 Sediminibacterium sp.
AGTGCCACGCTGCACAATTACCGCCAGCAGGGTTTTACCAACCTGACGCCCTACATCATTGAGGAGCGCCCACTGAACGTAGCCAGTATGGACGTGTTCAGCCGTCTGATGATGGACCGCATCATCTTCCTCGGTGAAGGCATCAATGATTATGTTGCCAATATTGTTACCGCTCAGCTGTTGTTCCTGGAAAGCACCGATCGTTCCCGTGATATCCAGATGTATATCAATAGTCCGGGTGGCAGCGTTTATGCCGGCCTGGGCATCTATGATACCATGCAATTTATCAGTCCCGACGTCGCTACCATTTGTACCGGTATGGCTGCCAGTATGGGACAGGTACTGCTCTGCGCGGGTGTGGAGGGAAAAAGAACGGCGCTGAAGCATGCCCGTGTTATGATCCACCAGCCCAGCGGGGCCATTGGCGGACAAGCAACCGATATTGAGATCACGGCACGTGAAATCAAAAAGGTAAAACATGAACTCTACACCATCACAGCCTACCATACCGGAAAAACGGTTGACGTCATTGCCAAAGACAGCGACCGAGACTTCTGGATGACCGCCCAAGAAGCCAAAGATTATGGTCTCATCGATGAGGTACTCCTGACCAATCCCCGTAAAGAAAAAAACAACAAATAATTTGCGTAACAGCTAAATAAACGAATATGAATCTGAGCAATCTCGATACAAGATGGTCTGATATGGACGATGATGAAAATGAAAACAAAGAGGAGAAAGGTGAACAGTTGGGTGCGATGATGATGAAGAAACTGGATAAACTGTTCTTTGAAAAAAGAATGGTCTATCTATGGGGTGTGGTGAATGATAAATCAGCCCGTGAAATCGTTACCAAATTGATGCTGCTCGATGCAGACCACCCCGGTGAAGAAATTAAGTTCTATATCAATAGTCCCGGCGGTGTTGTGACCAGTGGAATGGTGATCCATGATACCATGCAGATGATTAAAAGTCCGGTTACCACCATTTGTATGGGACTCGCAGCCAGCATGGGATCAATTTTACTGAGCGCAGGTACCAAAGGAAAACGTGCCATCTACCCACATGGAGAAGTGATGATCCACCAACCCAGTCTCGGCGGTTACTACCAGGCCAGCAGTGCAGACATCGAAATCCAGGCCAACCAGATCCGTAAAACCAAAGAAATCGGTGCCCGGATACTGGCAGACAACTGCGGTAAAACCATCGAACAAATCATGAAAGATTTCGATAGGGATTACTGGATGAATGCCAAGGAAGCCGTGAATTATGGCATCGTTGACACGATTCTGACCAAAATTTAAGTTTTTTTAAGCCTTTTCGGTTAATACGCTGTCCCTCATCCAATAGAACGGCAGGTTTTTTCGTTATTTTACATCCCGATCATTCGGGTCCTACCCATCTAATCTGAACCAACATGGCAAAATCGCTGGCAAACCTTCATTGCTCTTTCTGTGGCCGCAGCCGCGATGAAGTAAAAATTCTGATCGCCGGACAAGATGGGCACATCTGTGAGAATTGCGTTGAACATGCCCGCGAAATCATCGACCAGGAGTTTACAAGCAAACAGGATACCAATCCACAGGGTTCACAATTTAAGCTGAAGATCAGAAAGCCTATTGAGATCAAGCAGTTCCTGGATGAATATGTGATCGGTCAGGATGAAGCCAAAAAAGTATTATCGGTAGCCGTATACAACCACTACAAACGGGTGAACACCAAAACCCTGTCCACGGATGAAGTAGAGATCGAAAAGAGCAATATCATCATGGTAGGTGAAACCGGAACCGGTAAAACATTACTGGCTAAAACCATCGCTCGCTTGTTGAACGTACCCTTTGCTATCGTTGATGCCACCGTATTTACCGAAGCCGGCTACGTGGGAGAAGATGTGGAAAGCATGCTCACCCGTTTGCTGCAGAACTGCAACTATGATGTAACAGCTGCCGAAAAAGGCATTGTCTATGTCGACGAACTCGATAAGATAGCCCGCAAGGGTGACAACCCCTCCATCACACGTGATGTAAGTGGTGAAGGCGTGCAGCAGGGACTGCTGAAAATGCTCGAAGGAACGGAAGTACTGGTTCCTCCGCAAGGTGGTCGCAAACATCCGGAACAGAAGATGGTGAAAGTCGACACAAAAAACATCCTCTTCATTTGTGGTGGTGCCTTTGATGGCATTGATAAAGTAATTGCCCGTCGCGTTAATACCAATGCCATTGGCTTCAGCGTAAATAAAGATGAGCAGGAACAGCAACGCAAAAACCTGCTGCAATTCGTGAACGCGCAAGACCTGAAATCCTTCGGTCTGATTCCTGAATTACTGGGACGACTTCCAGTGATTACCCACTTGAATCCGCTCGACAAAGAAACCCTGCGCAACATTCTAACCGAACCGAAGAATTCGCTCATCCGCCAGTTTAAACGTCTCTTTGAAATGGAGGGTATTCAACTGGAGATCGATGACGAAGTACTCGACTTTATGGTAGGCAAGGCCCTGGAATATAAACTCGGTGCGCGCGGCTTACGCAGTATTTGCGAAAGCATTCTCACCGATGCCATGTTTGAATTGCCGGGAACTGCTGCGAGACAACTGCACATTACCCTTCCCTATGCGCAGCAGATGTTCAGCAAGAGCAAACTGAGTGCATTAAAAGTTGCCTAACATCCCTCTTCCTTCTATGGGTATAACTTTCGTTTCTGCTTTCCTGCAGGAACGGTAATATTGCTGATCTATATATAACCGTTATGCAGGAATTAATCGATCGCCTCATGAAAGAGGCCGGACTCAGCGCCGAACAAGCTACCAAAGCTATTCAAACCATAGCCAGTTTTGTAAAGTCAAAATTTCCTATGCTGGAAGGAGCTGTTGACCAGATCTTCTCCGCAAGGAAACAAGATGAGGACCCGCTCTGATTCAGCGGCGCATCTTCTCTCCCCGGCAAATCCGTTCATAGAGCGAATCGGTCATGATGACTATTTTCTTTAGGTCTTCGAACTTTTCAAAAGTTCCATGCGCTTCGCGAAAAGCGACTATTGCGCGAGCTACTTCCAACTGAATAGAAAATCGGGTCGCCAATTTACGTGCCGATAAAGTATTTAGCATACCAACATGCACCGGCACAGTTGATATCCGCAGGTAGGGTTCAAGCAGGGTATAAACTGAATCCTTAAGTCCATACACCCTTTGCAGATCGGTTACGGACCGAAATCCGCCTGACATCTCCCGAAATCGAACGATACGCCGCGCCAACACCGGTCCGATACCAGGCAAGGCAGTCCAGGCAGCTGAATCGGCTTGATTGATATCGATCTGTGCCGGAAATGCTGAGAAATGCTTCTTTTCTTGCCTCCCTTCCCGAACCGGAGGTGTAAGCATAGGCTCTGTCCTAATCCGAACATAGGGTATTAACCGCTGCACGTCGCTTTCCCGCAATCCCCAAATCTTTTTTAGATCTTCCGGATGATGAAAACGACCGCCCTTTTCAATATATCGCCGGATTGTGCGGGCCGTTCTTTGTGATAAACCCATAACTATCCAGTCCGCTTCTGTCAATTGATGGGGATCAAAGGGGCGCAGCTTAAGGTTAGATACAGTGTGTTGTGCCTGAACCCCATCCCTGCTTTTTGTCATTTTTGCTGCATCCGTTGAACTGCTCGTTGAAATGCTATCTATGGGAATCTGCCGAAACATGGCTAACCACTCTTTCTCTTCCGTTGCTCTTGGATACATTTCATACATCAGCCGGGGTGCCAATAGAAAAATACTGATCAATAAGGCGAATACGGCAAGTCCGATTCTTTCCTGCTTACTAAAATCGAGGAAACCACGCCAGTTCTGTTCCATAACATGTTTTCTTACATCCTGCCGTAGGCAGGAAACATAAATAATGGAGCGGGTAAAGGGCAGGTATCAATGGGTAAGTTGCAATCCGTCATAAGCCAGCTGAAATCCATCCGGTAATTCATTTGATATGGCAGCATGGGTACCCAACTGGTGACTAATGTGCGTAAAATATACAGCAGGCACTTGCAGGGTTTGTCCCATTTGAATGGCTTCAGCCAATGTAAAATGAGATAGGTGCTTTTCCTTTCTGAGTGCATTGAGAATAAGTATGCCGGAACCTCGTATCAATTCCATCTGATCAGGTTCAATGCGATTCGCGTCGGTGATATAAGTGATATTTCCAAACCTAAAACCTAAAACAGGCATACGATGGTGCCACACTTCGATCGGCTGAACAGGAATATCACCTACTACGAATGGTGCGCGGTCGATGGGAACCATCCGGATCTCGGGAATACCCGGATAAGTAAGGTCATCGAAAGCATAGTAATAGTCCCGCCGCAAAGCCTCCTCCGTTAGGGAATTGGCATACAGCGGCATCGCCTTTTTTTGAAAATAATTGTATGCACGGATATCATCGAGACCTGCGAGGTGGTCTTTGTGCGGATGCGTATAAATGACGCCATCCAACTCCCGGGTGCCGGAACGAAGCATCTGATAGCGAAAATCAGGGGTAGTATCTACTACGATGGTGGTGGTAGCTGAACGAACCAAGATACTGCTGCGCAGACGATTGTCGCGGGGATCGGACGAACGACAAACCACACAATCACAACCAATCATAGGAACGCCCGAGCTAGTGCCCGTTCCGAGAAAACTGATTTGAAGGGGTGGTATGTTCACCCGACAAAACTAAAACAAATGAAAACGAAGTAAGCAGGTATTTTCCGAAATCAGGCGGCGCGTTCAGCCTTGTTCAGCAGGCTATCAAGTAACTTTTGCGAATCTAAGGTAAGCTGATCGTAAGAAATAGGTATTTGTGCAATGATATCCTGCAGGGTATTGATTCGGCCCTCTGTAGAAAGAAATTTATTCAGTACCACTATTTTTCTGGATTCCAACAGACACCAGCCGCTTTGAAATGTGCCCCGCTCATACCGTATGATATAGCCGGACTCAGTTAAAATGGCCGTGTATTTATCCAACGTAGATTGTGTATACTTCATTACCTGATTTTACCCTTCAAAATTACTCTTGTATTCCTTATTAAGGGCTTTTGTTTTATCCACATATCTGAAAAGAAAATACTACTGCAGGGTATTTACAGGCGGCTTTCCATGCGAATCACCGGAATGATCATTTCTTCTAAGCTGATACCGCCATGCTGAAAGGTATTCTTATAATAGGGCGCGTATTGGTGAAAGTTGTTGGGATAACAGAGATAAGCATCCTCGCGGGCAAAAATATAAGCTGAATTAACAGTAGGCACAGGTAATCCGGCAACTTGGGGTTGGGTAAATGCCAGCACTTCCTTTTCATTGTATTGCAGGTTACGCCCATGTTTGTAGCGCAAATTGGCCGTCGTTTGTCGGTCGCCCACTACTTTTTGTGGATTTTTTACGCGCACACTGCCATGATCAGTAGCCAAAATAAGTGTGACCGGCTTATCGGCTATTTTTTTCAATGCCTGGTGTAACGGACTATGTTCAAACCAACTGCGGGTTAAACTGCGGTAACTGGTTTCATCCGCTGCCAGCTCTTTTAGTATCTCCATCTCTGTTCTTGCATGACTCAGGGTGTCGACAAAATTATAAACGATCACATTCAGGTCATTTTGCAGGAGATTGTGCATCTGTCCGGGTAATTGCTGACCTTCCTGATGTTGTGTGATCTTCTGATAGCTGACCCTGAGATTTTCTTTTTTCAATCGCTTCAGGTGGTCATGGAGAAACTCGAGCTCATGCAGGTTCTTCCCACCTTCTTCCTCATCATTCTTCCAGAGACCAGGAAAACGTTGTTGTATTTCTGCAGGTAACAAGCCGGCAAAAAGTGCATTGCGGGCATATTGTGTCGCTGTGGGCAAAATGGAATAAAAAGTATCCTCTTCTGTAATACGGAAAGATTCAGCCAACAGGGGTTCAATGGCTTTCCACTGATCGAAGCGGAGGTTATCGATTACTATCAGAAATACCGGACGACCGGGTGTTACATGCGGCAATACTTTTAATGCCAACAGGTGATGACTCATAATTGGTGCTGACAAACTTCTAGGGTTCAGCCAGCCCGTATATTCCCGGCTCACAAATTTTGCAAATGCCTGATTGGCTTCCTGCTTCTGCGCATAAAAGATATCGCGCATTTCCGGACTATCACTCTTCTCCATTTCAAGCTCCCAGTAAACCAGTTTTCGGTACATCTCCATCCACTCCTGGTGTCCGGGATCATTTTGCAACTCACTCAACAAGCCTCCAAATTGCTGCTGGTATTGTGCCGTGGTTTTCTCAGCCACCAGTCGGCGATTGTCCATAATCTTTTTCAAACTCAATAACACCTGTTGCGGATTGACCGGCTTGATCAGGTAATCAGCTATCTCACTGCCGATGGCTTCATCCATCAAT
>JBEIUM010000104.1:0-8423 GCA_040374385.1 Sediminibacterium sp.
GGCAACAATAGCTCCGAGAAGAATAATGTATTCATTGTGACCAGGATAAAGCATGACATTGGCAATGTCCTGGTTGAAATAAAGTAACGAACAAAAAAATAGTACATTGACTCCAATGACCGTGAGAAAGCCATTGAGAAAAACTTTGTCTTTGTCCTCGTGATCCTGAAGAAACCGGAAAAATGCCGTTTCCATGCCGAACGTTAAGAATACAATTAGAAAAGCTACCCAAGCATACAATTCCGAGACAACACCGTAATCAGATGGGTCTGCAAAGACTTGCGTATAAAGGGGTACCAATAAATAATTTAAAAGTCTGCCGACAATACTCGACAGACCATAAACAGCAGTTTGACCTAATAATTTTTTATTCAATCCAAATGCCCTTCTGTTCACTTTCAAGCCGCCCGGCAATTCGCCGGCTGTATGGCAACCCCTGTAAATACATTGCTGCATCACTTCCCATATCTTCAGTAAACCGGAACGGGTGGCTGCCTCAGATCGCCAGGCTGTTTCATTTTCCAATACGACCTCATGTATGGCCATTCCTTTCATGCAATGCCGCAGCAAATCATCGGCACTTTCAATCGGGAAGGATAACTCTATGTTCACCTGCTGCTGCTCTTGTCCTTCCTTCACCACAAATCCGCCGCCAATAGAAAAATAAGTCGCACTGTGTTGTGTTCCATCTGCGAAACTGAGCAGGAATCGCAATCCGTTGGGGTGAAAGGGAAGTGACTCATCCATGTGAAAGCGTATGCCGGTGGCAGGATTAAATACAATTCGGTGCGATCCATTCAACAGCAGCTCCTGGTTGGCACGAATGGCTTGTATGGTAGGGGTTACCTCATCAACCGGAAAATGAACGGGGTCAGCTCCCATCAGTCCCAACATGACGGCTATATCGGTACCGTGGCCCCGACCCGTTTTTGCCAATGAACCATAAAGGGATACTTTAACATCGGTTACATTCGATAAGGAGGCAGGAGGCAAGCTTTCAAGTAGTTGCAGTGCCGCACGCCAGGGACCCAGGGTATGGGAGCTGGAGGGACCTATACCTATCTTAAAAATGTCAAAAACGGAGATAGACTCCCGGATGGCTGGTATCGGATCATGCATGCGGCAACCTTATGAACTTCGAATGTGAATTACTAACCTGCTAAACTAATACATGTTAGGTTAGTTTTTACGAACTTAGCTGTGTTTAACTCAATTTTTATTGCTCTTTATCTAACCACATGCATTTATCATCCTTACTTGATCGGTTCAACGAACCGGAAACATTGAAAATGGCCAAACTAGGCCGTGAACTGAGGGCTAAAGGAATCGATGTGATCGATCTGAGCCTGGGAGAACCTGATTTTGATACGCCCCAACATGTTAAGGATGCAGCCATACAAGCCATTCGGGATAACTGGAGCCATTATACGCCTGTAGCCGGTTTTGCCGATTTACGGGAAGCTGTGTGCACCAAATTGAAACGGGATAATGGATTAACCTATGCCCCTGAGAACATCATCACTTCTACCGGAGCGAAACAGAGTCTTGCCAATGCGATTCTTGCACTGGTGGATGAGGGCGATGAAGTAATCATTCCCACGCCATTTTGGGTAACCTATTCTGAACTGGTAAAAATTGCCAAGGGGAAAGTGGTGGCTGTTCGTACGCGTGTGGAAGACAGTTTCAAGATTTCTCCGCAGCAATTGGAGGCAGCCATTACACCTGCAACGCGCGTATTCATGTTCTCCTCTCCTTGCAATCCTTCCGGTGCAGTTTATAGTGTAGCAGAATTAGAGGGATTGGCAGAGGTTTTCAGGAAGCATCCCAACATCATCATCTTGTCAGATGAAATTTATGAATACATTAATTTTGTAGGCAAGCATGCCAGCATTGCTTCTTTTGACGACCTCAAGGATCGGGTGGTGTTGATCAATGGACTCAGTAAGGGCTTCGCAATGACGGGTTGGCGCTTGGGCTATATTGCAGCACCTACAGCCATTGCAAAAGCTTGCGAAAAAATTCAGGGACAATTTACCAGTGGCACTTGTTCAATTACGCAGAAGGCAGCCGTGGCAGCATTGACGGGTGACCTGACCCCTTCGATGGAAATGACAACTGCCTTCACGCAACGCAGGGCCAGAACCCTGGAAAGGATCAGCCAGATTCCCGGATTCAACTGCTTCCAGCCGGAAGGCGCCTTTTATGTATTTCCTGATGTGAGCGCTTACTATGGAAAGAAGGCAGGGAGTGAAGTAATACAGGGTGCTGCCGACTTGAGTATGTATTTGCTCAATACAGCACATGTATCTTCAGTTATGGGGGATGCGTTCGGTGAACCCAATTGCGTTCGGTTTTCATTTGCCAATAATATGGAAAACATCGATAAAGCCTGGACGAGAATTCAGGAGGCCTTGGCGGCGCTGCAATCCTGATGTATGCACGCTGTCTATGGCAGACAGCTGTTCAAAAAATAACCGCATGTCTGATCCGGCTAAACTGATTATGTTCCGCAACCGGCTGGAAAAGATGTTACGGCATCGCAGCCGGCAGGCACGAAAAATGGGGGTTACCTGTTATCGTGTATATGACCATGATCTACCCGAGTTTCCCTTCTGCATTGAATATTATGGTGAACATTTGTATGTAGCTGAATACCTGCGTCATCACGGTATGGATGATGAAAAGTATGCAGTTTGGTTGACAGACAGTTTGGAATGTATTGCTGCTATTTGTAAAATACCTGCAGAAAAAATCTTTCTTCGCCAGCGAAAAAGGATGTCACACCGCGATAGTCAGTATGAGAAACTAGATAGCCGGGAACATTTTTTTGCGGTAGAAGAAAATGGTCTACAATTTCGGGTTAACCTGACCGACTATCTTGATACCGGTTTATTTTTAGATCACAGGTTAACGAGGCAACGTGTACGGGAGGAATCGGCGGGAAAAGAAATATTGAATCTATTCTGCTATACGGGTTCTTTCAGTGTATATGCTGCCGCCGGTGGTGCTACCCGGGTAACATCCGTCGATCTTTCCAACACCTATCTGCAATGGGCAGGAGAAAATCTCCGCCTGAATGGTTTCAACAATCAGGAGCAATATCCGCTGATACAGGCAGATGTAAAAGCTTATTTAAAAACGCTTCGTCCGAGAATATTCGATCTGGTCATCATGGATCCCCCCACATTCAGTAATAGTAAAAAGATGAAAGATTTTCTCGACATCCAGCGCGATCATGTTGAATTGATCAAGGATGTATTATGGGCAATGAAACCCGGCGGTACCCTTTATTTCAGTACGAATTTTACCCGGTTTCAGCTGGATGCACCAGCTATACCCGCCGCTGAAATCAAAGACATTACCAAAGCGACTACGCCATTCGACTTCGAAGGGAAATTAAAACGGTGGTGTTATCGGATCATACGATGAGCTGATTTATGATCGCTGCATTTTTTTCTGAGCCATCAGCAGTAAGTCCTGATGCAGTGAAAGCACTTGCGGCATGAGTAACTGCCGTTCATCATTGATCAGTACCCGATCACAGAGTTTCATTTTCAGACCTTCCTCCAGTTGGGCCCGCATTTTTTCAAGCACGTCCTCCCGCGTGATGCCATCGCGTTGCATAACGCGTTGAATGCGGAGTGCTTGTGGACTACTCACGCCGATCATCAGTTCGATGCCTTCGGCAGAACCCGATTCGAAAAATAAGGCAGCTTCTTTCACACAATAGGGGGAAGTTTGTCGCAGGGCCCATTGTCTGGCATAATCGATGGCAGCAGGATGTACCAGCTCATTTAATAAACCCAATTGAACAGGATCGGCAAAAACGAGGGCTGCCAGCTTCTTTCTGTCCAGCTGATCCTGCACAAAGATGGAAGCACCAAACAGACGTTGCAGCTCACCGCGTATGACCGGGTCGGTATGCATGATGGTGCGGGCAACCTGATCGGCATAGAGTACAGGAATACCCAGGACCTCAAAGATCCCGGCAACTGTGCTTTTACCACTGCCAATGCCACCTGTGATGCCAACGGAGAAGGCCACCAGCTAAAGTTTATGTGAAGAAAAAATATCCAGCGAAAGCGCCTCTTACTTCTTCTCTGCCGCCGCAGGCTTATTGATGGCAGCTGTCCATTCCATACTGATTGCAGATTTCTCCAGTTTCAGATAACTACCTGGATTAATCTCGAGTTGGAGTGTACCATCTTCATTGATTTTATTCACCACGCCGTGTATACCGGCAATGGTAACGATGCGGTCACCTTTCTGTAGGTTATCGATGAATTTCTTCTGTTCTTTCGCCTTTTTTGTTTGGGGGCGAATCATAAATAACCAGAAAACGAGTATGATACTGGCCATCAGAAACAGGTTCATCATACCACCGCCGGGTTGATTGGGTGGTCCGGCCATTAAAATAGAATGAATCAAAACCATAATTAAAAGATTACAGGATGAAGAACAAAGGTATGTTTATTGTACCGGCTGAACAATTTTACCGGAGAATGCCAGCACCTGGTTATCTCCTCCGGGTGTATTGGTGCGAACATAGATGGTTTTAAATACTTCCCCGGGATGAGACCGGTTGCTATTGAAAGAAGCTACTACAAAGCCCTGCTTACCGGGTAAGATAGCTGCTTGTGAGTAGGAAGGTACAGTGCAGCCACAGGTGGCACGAACAGAGGTAATATAAAGCGGCTGTTGACCGGTATTGGTACAATTGTATGTAAGTCGGATGGAGTCACCCATCATGATGGTTCCAAATTCAATGAGTGTATCGCTCCATTGCACCCTCGTGTAACGGGTGGTATCATTCATAATGGCATCGGCTTTATCAGCTGAGGTGGTAGATGACGGTTGGCAGCCAACCCAAATCGATGCAAGCAGCAGCAGTACGATGATTGCTTTAGGCATATTAGGCATTGGGTGATTTAAAATCTTTTTTATGGATTTTTCCCTCCAGCACCAACTCCTTATGAATGTTATCCAATATACCATTCACAAATTGACCACTCTGCAGTGTGCTGTAGGTTTTTGCCAGGTCAATGTATTCATTCAGGGTGACTTTGGTGGGAATGGTCTCAAAAAACATTAGTTCGCATAAGCCCATGCGCATCAGAATCATATCAATGACAGCGATGCGATCGGCATCCCAGTTTTTCAGTTTTGGATGAATCAGGGTAGAACAATATTCCTTCTTCTCTCCTACGGTGCGAAGTAAGTCTTTAGCGAACAACCATTTTTCCGGACTTAGTAATTCATCGGTATTATACACCCCGGGCTTCTGAATATAATTGAGCACCAGTTGCTCCATCATCTCCGCATCATCGTCCCAATTATTGAATAACTCCTCCAGGTGCTGACAAAAAATCTCATTGGGTAACAATACCTGAGAAAATAAGATACGCACTATTTCCCGGTCGCGTGATTTATCGTGAAGGGCTTCGCCAATGTATTGCTCATAAGCGGGTGTCTCCCGGAGGGCGTTGTACATCTTTTTCACCATTTCGGGGTCGATCAGGTTGTTGGTACCCAGTTTTTTCACAGAATTGCGAAAAGAGGGGTTATCTAAGATGCCGCGTAGGGTGAGATTGGCAGTAATTTTTGTGTTCACTTCCAGGTCTTCGCGGGAAGGCAGGTTTTTAGCACGGCGGTGAAGTGAATCAACTTCCGCATACTGTCCGACTTCAGTGATGAAGTAAAGGAGGTAAACGAATAGCTCCCGGGTTTTTTCAAGACTTTTTTGAAGGTAAGCTTCCAGTTCAGCGGGGGTCTGCTCCGTATGCGAGGTTTCAGCCATGTAAATGACTTGCATGACTTTCGACCGGATGTTTCTTCTGCTGATCATACTGGTAAGAACTGGTTGTGCCGGCGCAAATATACGGATACATTAATAGTGATTGTTAGAAATAACTACCTGATTTTCTGAAACATTCGGCAACTGTTTTCTCGAACCTGCTGCATGCGTATGAAAAAATGACATAATTTGACTGAAATAACTGAAATTGGGGCGCTTTTGTATGACAGTAAAGTGTTCAATCAAGTTGATCAAGGGCAAAAAACTGAAAATTTGACCTAACTATACCTGTGGCATAATAATCGTGCCCTTGCAAGTAATTCTCTAATAATTAATAAAAACAATAACGTATGGCAAAAAAATTGAACGTTACTCCCCTCCACGACCGGGTGATCATTAAGCCGGCAGCTTCTGAAGAAAAAACAGCAGGCGGCATTATTATTCCGGATACAGCCAAAGAAAAGCCTCAACGCGGAACTGTAGTTGCCGTTGGAGCCGGGAAGAAGGATGAACCAGTAACCGTAAAGGTGGGTGATACCGTACTGTATGGCAAATATGCAGGCACCGAGATCCAGATCGAAGGACAGGATCTGCTGATTATGAGAGAAAGCGATATTCTGGCGATTGTTTAATTCAGCATTGTTTTATCTGACATTTTATTTTAATTAACCAGTTTAATCATTTGAAAATCAAATAAATCCGACTAAAGGATTAAAAATTAGAACTATGGCAAAGCAAATATTTTTCGACATTGAAGCAAGGAACAGGATGAAAAAGGGTGTTGACACCTTAGCCAATGCGGTGAAAGTAACCCTCGGTCCGAAAGGTCGTAATGTAGTTATTGAAAAGAAATTTGGTGCTCCCCAGGTGACCAAAGATGGTGTTACCGTTGCGAAAGAAATCGAACTGGAAGATGCCATTGAGAACATGGGTGCCCAGATGGTGAAGGAAGTAGCCTCCAAAACTGCCGACCAGGCGGGTGATGGTACTACTACAGCCACTGTATTAGCACAAGCCATCATCTCTGAGGGATTGAAAAACGTGGCTGCAGGTGCCAATCCAATGGATCTGAAGCGTGGTATTGATAAGGCTGTTGCCCGTGTTGTAGAGAGTCTGAAAGGACAATCTCAGACTGTTGGAAACGATACCAAGAAAATTGAGCAGGTAGCGGCTATCTCTGCCAACAGCGATGCTGAAATCGGTAAGTTGATTGCAACAGCTATGAGCAAAGTGGGAAAAGAGGGTGTTATCACTGTTGAAGAAGCAAAAGGTACAGATACGACGGTTGATGTGGTAGAAGGTATGCAATTTGACCGCGGTTATATCTCTCCCTACTTCGTTACCAACAGTGAGAAAATGGAAGTAGAACTCCAGAACCCTTATATCCTGATCTACGACAAGAAGATCAGTGCTATGAAAGACATCCTCCATATTCTGGAGAAAGTGGCCCAGAGTGGTCGTCCGTTGTTAATCATCGCTGAAGACCTGGAAGGAGAAGCGCTGGCAACCCTGGTGGTGAATAAATTACGTGGAACGCTGAAAGTAGCTGCTGTAAAGGCACCTGGCTTTGGCGACCGCAGAAAAGAAATGCTCACAGACATCTCTATCCTGACTGCAGGTATTGTTGTGAGTGAAGAGCAGGGCTTCAAACTGGAGAATGCAGATTTATCTTACCTCGGTCAGGCCACATCGGTTACGATCGATAAAGATAATACCATCGTAGTAGGCGGTAAAGGTAAAAAAGCAGATATCACTGCCCGCGTGAATCAAATCAAAGCCCAGATTGAGAATACAACTTCTGATTACGATCGTGAAAAATTACAGGAGCGTCTCGCTAAATTGAGCGGTGGTGTAGCTGTACTGTATGTAGGTGCTGCCACTGAAGTGGAAATGAAAGAAAAGAAAGACCGTGTTGATGATGCCCTGCATGCTACCCGTGCTGCCGTTGAAGAAGGTATTGTTCCCGGTGGTGGTGTAGCTTATATCCGTGCTGTAGAAAGCCTGGATAAGCTGAAAGGTGCGAATGAAGATGAATCTACCGGTATTCAGATCGTAAAGAGAGCCATTGAGGAACCCATTCGTCAGATTGTTGCTAATAGTGGCATCGAAGGTTCTATCGTGGTACAGAAAATTAAAGAAGGAAAAGGTGATTTTGGATTCAATGCCCGCACAGAGGTTTATGAAAACCTGTTAAAAGCCGGTGTTATTGATCCTACCAAAGTAACCCGTGTAGCCCTTGAAAATGCTGCTTCTATTGCGGCCATGTTACTCACTACCGAGTGTGTGATTGCCGACAAACCCAAGCCGGAAGCTGCACATGCACATCCTGCCCCAGATATGGGCGGTATGGGTGGCTACTAAGCAACTTTACCATATTAACATCAAGACCCCGACCCCGACGCTACGGTCGGGGTCTTTTTTTTACAACTTCCCGACCAATCCTGCCTCGGAGTTAAACTTTACGCTGAGCGTGATTGATGAGAAAATCATAGACCGAAGATTATACCTTAACCCCGACCCCGACGCTACGGTCGGGGTCTTTTTTTTACAACTTCCCGACCAATCCTGCCTCGGAGTTAAACTTTACGCTGAGCGTGATTGATGAGAAAATCATAGACCGAAGATTATA
>JBEIUM010000044.1:0-15588 GCA_040374385.1 Sediminibacterium sp.
CACCTGGCTGATAATGAATATATTTTGAAAAGACATTGAAAATGAGTACCTTCGCACCCTTCCAAAAAAGTCATGCCGTAACATGAGGTGAGCAACCGCCCGGTGTTCACTACCAAAAGAAAAGACCCATGAAATTATCTCAATTCAAGTTTGACCTTCCGCTCAACCTGATTGCACAAAACCCAACGAAAAAAAGAGAAGACAGTCGTATGCTGGTGGTGGACCGCAGAACCGGCAACATGGAAAACAAGCACTTCCGGGATATCCTGGAATACTACGATGATAAAGATGTTTTCGTTGTTAATAACACCAAAGTCTTCCCTGCCCGCATGTACGGCAGAAAGGAAAAAACAGGTGCCAAAATCGAAGTGTTCCTCTTGCGTGAATTGAATAAGCCCAACCGCTTATGGGATGTGGTCGTAGATCCGGCCCGTAAAATCAGGGTAGGTAATAAATTATACTTCGGAGATAATGAGGAGCTGGTAGCAGAAGTAATTGATAATACGACCAGCCGTGGCAGAACCATTCGCTTTTTGTGGGATAATGATGACGAGAGCTTTAAGAAGATGCTCGAGTTATTGGGTGAAACCCCCTTGCCGAAATATATCAAGCGCAAACCCGACGAGGAAGATAAAGAGCGCTTTCAAACTGTATACGCCAAGCACGAAGGTGCCGTTGTAGCACCTACTGCCGGACTGCATTTTAGTCCCGAACTCATCAAACGCTGTGAGATTCAGGGTATCCGCTTCGCGGAAGTAACCCTGCATACCGGACTCGGTACCTTCCGCCCCATTGAAGTGGAAGACCTGAGCAAGCATAAAATGGATGCCGAATATTATGCCATCTCCGATCAGGCATGTTCCATCGTAAATAAAGCTAAAGAGTCCGGCCACCGCATCTGCTCCATTGGAACTACAACCATGCGTGCTATGGAAAGTAGTTTTACGGCACAAAAATTATTGAAACCCAGCGAAGGATGGACGAACCTGTTTATACATCCTCCCTATAATTTTAATGTGGCTGATAGTTTGGTAACAAACTTCCACCTGCCGAAAACCAGCTTGCTGATTATGACCTGTGCCTTCGCCGGTTATGAACTTACCATGGAAGCTTATAAGAAAGCGATCAAAGACAAGTATCGTTTCTTCAGCTATGGTGATGCCCTGCTGATCGTCTGATTTTCTGGCTTTTCCGGCTTACTATTTTTCTATAATCCGAACAGTCCTTTGTTCAGGGCCTGCAACATGTCTTTCTTGTGAGAAGCAGGTACCAGCAATGATATGTTGTGCGGACTGCCACCATAACTTACCATGGTCACCGGAATAGCACGAATAGCAACGAATAATTTTTCCAGTACATGTTCTGTTTGAGCAATTTCATTTCCAACAATGGAAACAATGGTTTGTCCTGCTTCCACCTCTACCGTTCCAAAAGGTTGAAGTTCCTGCACGATCTCTTTTAAAAAGCGATCACTATCAATGGTAACCGACACCGCCACCTCTGAAGTGGTGATCATGTCGATAGATGTTTTATATTTCTCAAATACTTCGAATATTTTACGCAGGAATCCATAAGCCAGCAACATGCGACTGCTTTTGATCTTGATGGCCGTGATACCATCTTTTGCTGCAACTGCTTTTACACCGGTAGAACCTGCTTCCTGACGGATAACCGTACCGGCAGCATCGGGCTGCATGGTGTTCAGCAACTTCACGGGAACATTCTCCTGCTGTGCCGGCCAAATACAAGTTGGGTGAAGAATCTTGGCACCGAAGTAGGCAAGCTCCGCCGCTTCATCAAAACTGAGCTGCTCGATTGGTATGGTCTTATCAACAATCCTCGGATCGTTGTTATGCATACCATCGATGTCTGTCCAAATTTCACACACTTCTGCCTGCAATGCTGCTGCTACCAGTGAAGCCGTGTAATCACTACCGCCTCGCTTCAGGTTATCAACCTCTCCACGGGCATTGCGGCAGATGTATCCCTGGGTAATGAAGAGTTTTCTGTTTGCATGTTCTTCAATCAGTCGGCGAAGTCGCTGACGGATCAGCAGCAATTGAGGTTCTTCAAACTGATCGATGGACATGAATTCCAATGCGGGTAGCAACACATGGTCAATACCTCTTTCTTCGAGATAGAGGGAGAACAAGCGGGTACTGAGCAACTCACCCTGAGCCAAAATATCTTTATTCAAGGCCTCACTAAAAGAGATGCGCAAGATGATCTGTAAAAAATCAAAATGCTCCGTCACCACCTGATTTCCTTTTTCATTGGTTGCCGGCTTCTTCAGTAGCTGATCAACAAACTGTCTGTAATGTGCTTGCAGCTGACCGATCTTGTCGCTGGCAGCAGCCTTATCGCCCTCCGCCAATGCCTGGCTAATATCTACCAGGCTGTTGGTAGTACCACTGAGGGCACTTAGAACAACCAGCGTGGGCTGATTGTCACGTGTAATCAACTCACTCACCTGGTGCATACGCTCCGGCTTGCCTACACTGGTGCCGCCAAACTTCATTACTTTCATATACTTCTTTTTCAAATGTTCCTTTTACTGTCGGAACGCCAATAATCAAAATAAAGGGTGCAAAGCTAAGCAGCGTCGGCGGAAGAAAAAAGTATCAGCTGCCATCAAAGCGGCGGGATCCCCAGTTGTGCTGCTATCTGCCGTAAATCTTTTTCTACTTCTTCATGAACGGGTATTCCCGATTGGCTTCGTTCAGCTGCGATGATGCGCTCGGGGTCACCGGGTATGAGCACCTCAGTAAAGCCGGGGGCAGGTGCTGCGGAACGAAAACGACTGATCCAATTATCCATGTGCTCTTTGAAGGCTGCTGCAGGGCGAAATGCATCGATGCGCATGGCACCAAAAAAATGTCCCAATCCTTGTCCGGGCATATTTTCCGGCATAGCTATGTAGGCAGGAAAAGGCGGTGCCCAGGGACCATAGGAGGCACCACTGAAAACGGCAGAAAAAATATCTACAATGCTACCGAGCGCATATCCTTTATGACTACCATGCTCGCGGTCACCACCCAATGGAAGCAGGGCACCCTGTTTTTTTAAGATGTGCGCATCGGTGCTGGGTTGTCCTTCGGCATCTTGCACCCATCCTTCAGGGGTGGGACTATCTTTCCTTTGTAACAATTCCAGTTTGCCATTGGCAGCCGTGGTAGTGGCAAAGTCGGCTACAAAGGGTGGCTGCACGCCTGCCGGAATGGCTACGGCAATGGGATTCGTTCCCAACATCTTTTCTTTCGAAAAAGTGGGGGCCACCAAAGCGCTGGCATTGGTCATGGCTATGCCGATCATATCTTCCTCTAAAGCCAGCATGGCATGATAACCTGCGATGCCAAAGTGATTTGAATTGCGCACGCTTACCCAGCCGGTGCCACAAGTACGAGCCTTTTGCATGGCTACGCGCATGGCATACGGCGCCACAACCAGTCCGAGTCCGGCATCCCCATCAATCACGGCAGTAGATGGTGTCTCATGCACTATTTGCATAGTAGGCTGCACGTTGACTCTGCCGGCTTCCTTCAATCGCAAATAGCCTTGCAACCGGGCCACGCCGTGGCTGTCAATACCACGCAAATCAGCCGCTACCAGGGCATTTGCTGCCGTTTGGGCATCAGAGGAGGAGCAACCGATTGCTTCCAGCACCTGCTGCACAAATCCAACCAATGATTCAAATGAATGTACTGCCACCTTTACCCGGGGTTATTTAAAATGGGGCTTCTTCACCACCACCTGATTCGGCAGGAGAGGAAGAACTATATCCGCCCGAATTATTTCCGGCATCGGAAGAACTGTTGTCTCCGGAGCGACCACCCAATAACTGCAGATTACCTACCCGCAGGGTAAGTGATGCGCCATTTCGGCCATCCTGTGTTGTATAGGTTCTGATATCGGGCTGTCCTTCCACATAAACTTGTGTGCCTTTCTTCAGGTATTGGGCCACGGCCGTTTTTTCTGTCCAATAGGCACAATCCACCCAAATCGTTTTGTCTTTCGGATTACCCTGGGCGTCTCTGTCACGCCCCTTTTCCGTGTGGGCAACCGTAAAGTTGATTACTGTTTTTCCGTTTACTGTATTGGTAACGGCATCTTTACCCAGGTTACCAATCGCCTGCATCCTAACCATAAAATTCAATTTTGGTAAATATCAATAAAATGAGTCAACAAATAACAAGTATTTATTACCAATGGTTGACCCCGCCTGAACAACCCCTTTATTGCTTGGATAAGACCAGGGCTTTTTCGATCGAATTTCTCAACTCGAATAGCGTGTTTGGCCCTAACCCCATGGTTTGAAAGACTACCTTTCCGTCTTTATCCAGCACTGCGTGGGTGGGATATCCTCTAACTCCATATTGATCAGCAATTGCCGATCCGGACGGAATCTGCTGATAGTCAAACGGCTTTCCCTTTAAGAATTCTTCCAGCCGGGGCTGGTCATCAAGTGCGATACCTAAAAAAATCACCTCCTTACCTGCAAAATCGCGCGTAAGTCGATTCAATTCAGGTATCTCCTGCCGACAGGGCGGACAATCGATAAACCAGAAATTAAGCACTACGACTTTCCCCCTGAGCTTCGCCAAGTCCATTCTTTTTCCTGCCATAGTTTTGGCAGAGAAGGAAGCCGGTACCGTACCCGTTTTGAAACTATTGCTCTCTGAAGGAGGTGGTTGCGCTGCCATGCGCTTTTTGTATAAGGAATCGGGTAACTGAGTTAACATGCCAGTTGTACCTGTAGCATTTACTTTGAGCTCATATTTCCCGGATTGAACCAGCGGCATCCATTCGGTGAACTGATATTTTTTCCCGGAGGAATCGCGCACATCTAATTGCTCGACATCCAGCACAGACACTTTGGGGTTCAGCTTTTCCTGCGCTGCAGTTTGCATCGCCAGACAAAAAAACAATAGAATGAATAAGTAGGGGCGCATCGCTTTAAATTTTGATAAAAATATCAAATAAATGACAAGAAAACCCAGTTGCGCCGTAAGACGTTGCGGCTTTACCAACTCCCGCCTTAATAATACTTATCGTACCTTTGCAACCAATTCTTGCATAAAAAGGCTTCATGAGCAAAAAAGGGAAGATATTGGTAGCCATGAGCGGCGGTATTGACAGTACCGTAGCTGCCCTGATGTTACACGACGAGGGTTATGAGGTGGTGGGCATCACCATGAAGACCTGGGATTATTCCTCTTCCTCTACCTCCACTAAGGAGACCGGCTGCTGTAACATCGACTCATTTAATGACGCCCGACAGGCTGCTGTGCAACACGGGTTCCCCCATTACATTCTCGACATCCGTGATGAATTTGGAGATTTTGTGGTAGAAAACTTTGTGGAAGAATACCTGGCAGGAAGAACACCTAACCCCTGCGTCATGTGCAATACCCATATCAAATGGCGCGCCCTCCTGAAAAGAGCCAACGCACTGGACTGCGAGTTCATCGCTACGGGTCACTATGCCAAAGTAAGACAGCATACCAATGGAAGATATGTGATCAGTAAGGGACTGGATGAAACCAAAGACCAGAGTTATGTGCTGTGGGGACTCGACCAGGAACTCTTGAGCCGCACCTTGCTTCCACTGGGCGGTTTTAGAAAATCTGCTATCCGTCAGATGGCAGTAGATTATGGCTATCCTGAGCTGGCCAAAAAAAGTGAGAGCTATGAAATTTGCTTCGTGCCGGATAATGATTACCGTGGATTTCTGAAGCGTAAAGTAGAGGGTCTCGAAGAGAGAGTGAATGGAGGCTGGTTCGTTGACAAAACAGGAAAACAGTTGGGCCGACATAAGGGCTATCCATTTTATACCATTGGCCAACGAAAAGGTCTTGACATTGCGCTCGGACACCCGGTGTATGTTACCGGTATTGATCCTGATAAGAATGTAGTTGTATTAGGTGATGAAGACGACCTGAATAAAACAGATATGCTGGTTAATAAGATTAACTGGCTTAAATATGAGGGCGTTGCACCCGAGACAGAAGCAATCACAAAAATTCGATACAAAGATCCCGGCGCCTTTAGCTACCTGACACCACAGGGATCGGGCATTGGTGTTGTATTTCCCGAAATGGTGAAGGGCATAGCGCCCGGTCAGAGTGCCGTATTTTATGAGGGAGATGATGTAATAGGTGGCGGCATCATTCAACGAACTTGATTCATTCGCCTATGTTTCATCCGTTATTGCGATCGTTGCAATAGGGCAGCGAACATGCTATCGGCCCTTTGTTCATAGCCAACCATCATTTGCTGCGCTTTTAATTCAAACCCTGTTTGTTGTAGCAGCCAATCAACCATTGCCTCGTTTTCTTCTTTGAAAACAGAACAGGTGATATACAGCAAATACCCCCCCTGATCGAGCAAGGGAAAAGCATGCGACAGAATCGATTGTTGCCTTCGGGTATATTCCATTATCTGGTCTGCAGAAAAGAATCGAGTATTTTCCGGCGTCCGGCCCCAAGTGCCACTGCCACTGCAGGGAACATCACAAATGATGAGGTCTTGTGCCGGTAGGGATGGCGTGTTGATAGAAAGGTCAATCACTTGTGATGTATAATTTTTCCACCCGGCTTGTGCCATCCTTTTTTGCAGATTAACGAGTACCGATGCGCGGATATCACTCACTGTCAACTGAATATTTTCTAATGTATCGATGGCGAGCAATGATTTCCCTCCACTGGCAGCGCAGCAATCCCACACCCGCTTTGCGCCGGCTTTATTCCAATTTATCTCTTTAAAAAATCGAGCGATGCGCTGGGAACTCAGGTCCTGCACGACAACTTCCTGATCGAATGTTAACCACTGATCGACCGGCGAATGATTAGGCAAGGCAATGGCATCTTCATCGAGCTGTTGCCAGGGTATCGTTGCAGCTGTGAGTTTTTGCTCAACCGCATAATGGCAGCCCGGACGAATGCGCAGAAAAAGATCCGGTTGAATCAAATGACTCGCTGAAAAAGCAGCAGCATCCATTCCGGCAGAAAGATGATCGCTGAGGGGAAAAATGTTGGCTGCCTGGAAATCCGGTAACCATTGCTGCAAAAATTTCATTTTATCCTGAACAGGATTTGATAACTGCTGCTGCCAGGAAGAAGGCAATAAGTGTTCAGCTGCCGTTGTTAGTCCGCATAAGAAAATCGCTGCCTGCCAGCGCATCTCTTCGACACAATCATCGCAGGAAAGACCCAGCCTGAAATAGGCATAACAAAGTGCAGCAATATTTTTTCTGTCACTGCTGCCATGCTTTTTGTTGGCAGCAAAATATTTTTTCAGATAAGCAGCGAATGGTTCTTCACCCCGATAAGCAGTTACCAGCCGTTGGGCAATTTGCAAGTAGTGGTGCCAACGCTTACCTGCCGGTGAAGAGGGTGGTGGTAGCGTTGGCGGCATAAACAAGAAGATTATAGTTCGAGCAATGACTGCACAGGGTCTTTGCCTATCAGTAAGCGGGATGGTTGCTCTAAAAGTTCTTTTACCCTTACCAGAAAGCTTACACTCTCGCGACCATCAATGATGCGGTGGTCATAGCTCAATGCGAGGTACATCATGGGGAGGATGACTACCTGACCATTCACAGCCATTGGACGCTCCTGTATCTTATGCATACCCAGTATAGCACTTTGAGGAATATTGATGATGGGCGTACTCATTAAACTGCCGAAAACACCGCCATTGGTAATGGTGAAAGTGCCTCCTTGCAGATCTTCTGTGGTAAGCTTGCTGTCGCGCGCCTTACCTGCCAGTTCCACTACCTTTCGCTCAATATCGGCCATGCTCAGACTTTCAACATTTCTGATCACCGGAACCGTTAATCCGCGGGGCGTGCTCACGGCAATACTGATATCTGCATAATCGTGGTAGATGATCTCATCGCCATCTATGGAAGCATTTACCGCAGGCCATTCAGAGAGTGCAATCGCACATGCCTTGGCAAAAAAGCTCATGAAACCGAGGTTAACGCCATGTTGCTCCTTGAATTTGTCCTTATAATCTTTTCTGATTGCCATGATGGCTGTCATATCCACTTCATTGAAAGTGGTGAGCATCGCAGTAGAATTTTTTGCTTCCACCAATCTGCGGGCAATGGTCTTGCGCAGGTTGCTCATCTTTTCCCGGCGCTGTTGACGCGTATTCAATTCTACGCCTGCAAAAGCTTTCTTTCCGGGTTGCTGCAAGGCAGTGAGTACATCTTGCTTTACAATTTTTCCATGAGGCCCCGAAGGTTGTATCGCACCGGCATCTAACTGATGAGAAGAGATGATAGCTGCAGCCACCGGCGTAGCTTTGGCAGCAGGTATAGGTGCCGCTGGGGTAGATGGAGCCGCTGCCGGCTTTACTTCCACAACAGGGGGTGGTGCCGTTTCCGTAACAGCAGGACGCTCAGCTGTTTCATCAATGCGTGCCACCACATCTCCAATGCGCAGACTGTCGCCGGCTGCAGCGAGGTGTTGCAAGGTACCTGCCTGCTCTGCGTTCACTTCGAAAGTGGCTTTCTCACTTTCAAGCTCGGCAATTACTTCATCTCTTTCAACCCATGCACCTGCGGGTTTCGTCCATTTAAGCAAGGTCACTTCGCTGATGGATTCGCCGATTGATGGTATTTTAATATCTATCATAATAAGTAGGTTCTTTAATTCTGTCAGATGCTAAATGCTGTGTTGATGATTTGTGCCTGCTCCAATGCATGAATTTTAGCATAGCCGGTGGCAGTGGCTGCGCTGGCATTGCGGCTGATGACGCCAAATTCAAATGACTTGAGGTTGGCCTGCAAGAAACTGGCAGCCCCCATATTCTGTGGCTCCTCCTGCACCCAGAACCAGGTAGCAGCGTGGTATTTGCGGTGCAATTTTTCCAGTTGATGCAGGGGCAACGGATAGATCTGCTCGAGTCGTATGATGGCCACGTCTTTGCGCTGATCGTTCTTTTGCTTTTCCAATAACTCAAAATATATCTTCCCTGAGCACAAGATCACTTTCCGAATCACATCAGGATCGGTCACTTGCTCATCATCGATCACTTCACGGAATCTTCCATGCGCCAACTCTTTCACCGGACTAAAGGATCCCGAATTACGAAGATTGGCTTTGGGTGAAAAATTAATCAGTGGCTTACGGAAAGGCCAGGCCAGTTGGCGCCTGAGTACATGAAACAGATTGGCTGCAGTTGTAATGTTTGTTACCACCATATTCAATTCAGCACAAAGTTGCAGGTACCGCTCCATGCGCCCACTGCTGTGCTCCGGCCCCTGGCCCTCATAACCATGTGGTAAGAGCATGACCACACCATTCTGCCGCTGCCACTTTTGTTCTCCGGCCGCAAGGAATTGGTCAATGATGGTTTGCGCACCATTCGAGAAATCGCCGAACTGTGCTTCCCAGATCACCAGGGCATGTGGGTTGGCAAGTGCATAGCCATATTCAAAACCCAAAACCCCGAACTCACTCAAGAGCGAATTATAGATGCGGAATTTCTGCTGTCCTTCCTCAAAATGATTCAATCGGTTGTACCCCTTGTTGGTCTGCTCATCTCTGAGTATGGCATGGCGGTGACTGAAGGTGCCGCGTTGCACATCTTGCCCGCTCATGCGCACGATTTTTCCTTCCGTGAGCAGTGAGCCATACGCCAGCAATTCTGCGGTAGCCCAGTCGATTTTCTGCTCTTCCTCCAGCAACTTCACTTTCTCCTGAATCAGCTTTTCAACTTTCTTCAATGGTCGGAAATCTGCAGGCCATTGCATCAGTCGCCGGAAGAGATGCAATAATTTCTCTTCCTGTATCCCTGTCTCCGGGGAAGCAATGAAATCATGTGCATGCGCTTTGCGCAGACTTTTCCAGGCAAGCTCGGGCGCCTGATAATTATAGGGAAGCGGATTTTGCTTCACTTCATCCAAACGCTCCTGGAGGTCTGACCAGAATTTTTTCTCCATGTCCTTTGCCAGCTGTTGGGCATCCGCTGTTCCGCTTTGCAGGAGAAAAGAAGTATAGATCTCGCGCGGATTGGGATGCTTCTCAATCAGTGAGTAAAGTTGTGGTTGGGTGTATTTGGGATCATCCCCTTCATTGTGACCATGTTTGCGGTAGCAGACCATGTCAATGAAAATATCACTGTTGAATTGATTGCGGTAGCGGGTAGCAATCTCAGCACATTTGACCACTGCCTCGGCATCATCACCATTGACATGTAAAACAGGCGCCTGCACCATGGCAGCAATGGAAGTACAATAATCAGCGCTACGAGCATCATCGAAATCGGTCGTAAAGCCAATCTGGTTATTGATGATGAAATGGATCGTTCCACCAGTATAATAGCCACGGAGATGACACATCTGTAATATCTCATACACGATGCCCTGACCGGCCACCGATGAATCACCATGAATGAGCACCGGAAGTATCTTATCAAAATCACTGTTATAAAGCACATCTGCTTTGGCACGGGAGAAACCAAGTACCACCGGATCCACCGCTTCCAGATGCGAAGGATTGGGCATCAATTTCAAGTGCATGGTTTTTCCGGAGGGCGTTGGCACATCACTGCCGTAGCCCATGTGGTATTTTACATCACCACTACCCATCGTCTGATCGATCTGGGCAGTGCCTTCAAATTCACTGAATATCTGCTGATAGGTTTTTCCCATCACATTCGCGAGCACATTCAGTCGGCCTCGGTGCGCCATACCAATGACCACTTCTGCTACTTCCTGCTCAGCAGCAACGTTGATGATGCTATCTAAAGCAGCAATGGTGGTTTCGCCCCCTTCGAGGGAAAACCGTTTTTGTCCGATGTATTTGGTATGCAGAAACTTTTCAAAAATCACACCCTGATTTAATTTCTCCAGAATGCGTTTTTTCTTTTCTAAGGGAAGAGGCTGAGCAAATTCTTTTTCCATCTCATGCGTCAGCCAATCTACTTTTTGCTGGTCGCTGATGTACTTGAACTCGATGCCGACATGGTGTGCATAGGTTCGCTGCAAATGCGCCAGTATATCGCGCAGCGTAGCACCGGGCATCCCGAGGTTTTGTCCGGCATAAAATGTTTTGTCCATATCGCCCTCACCTAATCCGAAAAAAGAAAGGTCGAGGTTGGCACCTCTGTCTTTCCGTGCACGGATGGGATTGGTGGTGGCAATCAGATGTCCTTTATTACGATAACCGAGTATCAATCTGTAAACAGCGATTTCCTTTGCCAGATCTACCGACCCGGCGGCTGGGGCAGGTACGGCAGCGGTGCTTCCTGCAGCAGGAGTGGCACCCTGGGAGACAGCAAAGTCAAAGCCTTCAAAAAATTTACGTAGATCAGGGTCTGTTTTGGCGGGATCCTGTAGGAATTCCCGGTACAAACTTTCGATATAAGCAGGGTGTGAGTGGGTGATGTAGGAGAAGTCTTTCATGTTTTGGACAGCAAAAAGGTGGACGGGTGGCAAATATCGGTCAACAATTGCATTTTCTATTGTCGAAAAGAGGATAAAATGATAGTTTAACAGGCGTTTTTTTGATTTTTTTGGGGTTTAATTTGATGAAATCGGGGTGAATCACTAACTTTGCCGTCCGAAAAATAACACCATGGCGAATCACTCAGCTACAAAAAAAGACGTAAGACAGGCTTCTAAACGTCGGGAAAACAACCGTTATTACGGTAAAACAACCCGGAATGCCATCCGCGAACTGAAAGAAAAAGAAGGAGACGGAGCTTACGCTAAAGATCTGCCCAATGTTGTATCTATGATCGACAAACTGGCAAAAAGAGGCATTATCCATAAGAACAAAGCTGCCAACCTGAAGAGCAAGCTGGCCAAGAAAGCCGCTGCTGCCAAATAATACATCCGTTAACTGCTTATACGGAAGACCTCGTCCATTGGGCGGGGTTTTTTTATTCCCCGTGTTAACAGCCGGCAGCCCGCCGAAGAAAAATTCAATTACCTTCGCAAACATGACAGAAAAGATTCTGATCCTTGATTTTGGCAGCCAGTTTACCCAGCTTATTGCGAGGGCTGTTCGGGAAGCCAATGTCTACTGTGAGATCATCCCCTACCACCATACTTTTACAGTTGATAGCTCTCTGAAGGGTGTCATCCTGAGCGGCTCTCCATTTAGTGTAAATGATGACAAAGCCCCTCGCATCAACCTGGCCGACATCCTCGCACAGGTGCCCGTGCTGGGGGTATGCTATGGCGCACAACTTTCAGCGGCACTACTGGGAGGTCGCGTAGATAAATCGAATAAACGGGAATATGGGCGCGCCATCATGCAGATCAAAACCAACGATCAACTGCTGCAGGAAATACCGGAAGAATCGCAGGTATGGATGAGTCACAGCGATTCAATCGCACTCTTACCACAGGGATGTGAGATCCTGGCAGCTACCGAAAGCATTCCCATAGCCGCATTCAGAAAAACCGATGCTGCTTACCCACTATATGGACTCCAGTTTCATCCGGAAGTATATCATTCCGTTCACGGCAAAAAAATATTACAGAATTTTCTTTACGCTGTTTGCGGCTGTGCCGGCTCATGGACGGCCGCCCATTTCATCGACGAGACCGTCGCGGGACTAAAAGAGAAAATCGGAGATAAGAAAGTAATCATGGCGCTTAGTGGTGGCGTAGACAGCACGGTAGCAGCCACCCTCATCAGCCGCGCCGTAGGCGACAACCTATTTGGCATTTTTGTTGACAATGGATTGCTGCGGAAAGATGAATTTGAACAAGTTCTCCAGACCTATCGCCAACTGCACCTCAACGTGCGGGGCGTTGATGCAAGGGATTATTTTTATGCCCGACTGGCGGGAAAAACCGATCCGGAAGAAAAAAGAAAAATTATCGGCAGAGCATTCATAGAAATTTTTGACCGGGAAGCACACCAATTAACCGATATCAGCTATCTGGGACAAGGCACTATTTATCCCGATGTGATTGAAAGTGTCAGTGTGCACGGGCCTTCTGCCACCATCAAATCACACCACAATGTCGGCGGCCTTCCCGATACCATGAAACTGAGTCTAGTCGAACCACTTCGCTTTCTGTTTAAGGATGAAGTAAGAAGGGTCGGACTCGAACTGGGCATACCCGAAGAGATGATCAGTCGCCATCCTTTCCCGGGACCCGGATTGGCAATCCGCATTCTTGGTGAAGTGACGGCAGAAAAAGTAGCCCTCCTCCAGGAAGCAGATGCGATCTATATCAATGGTCTAAAAAAATATGGCCTCTATGCTTCCGTTTGGCAGGCAGGAACGATACTATTGCCGGTAAAAAGCGTTGGCGTAATGGGTGATGAAAGAACCTATGAGTATACCATTGCCCTTCGCGCTGTTACTTCGGTCGATGGCATGACGGCAGATTGGGCGCACCTGCCCTATAACTTCCTGGCAGATATTTCAAATGAAATCATCAACCAGGTGAAAGGCATCAACCGCGTTGTTTACGATATCAGCAGCAAACCTCCGGCAACCATCGAATGGGAATAAGTACTGCGGTATGAAAAAAATTCTTCTGTTGTTAAGTATCAGTCTACTGTCTGGCAGCGCACCTGCCCAGGACAGCCTGCAAAGAACACCCACCATTGCAGTACTACTTCCCCTCTACATCGACTCTGCATTCAATGCCGACAATTATAAACTGGGCAACGGCGGCCTACCCCGCTACATGTTACCTGCACTGGAATTCTACCAGGGCATGCAATTGGCCATCGACTCACTGAATAAAGAAAAAATCAACCTGTCGGTTCAATTTCATGACACAAAAACAGCTGCGGCTGGCATGGACAGCGTGTTGGCAAATGAAGCAATAAAAAAAGCAGACCTGTTGATCGCGATGTTCAACAATAGAAATGAGATAAAACCCGCTGCTACTTTCAGCCGCGACAATAAAATTCCACTCCTCTCCTATACCTTTCCCAATGACGGAGGCGTAACGTCTCATCCTTATTTTGTTCTGATCAATCCCACACTCAAGACCCACCTGGAGGCTATATTCAAATACCTGCAACGAAATCATCCGCTACAAACTATCTTCCTCTACAAACGAAAGGGTGCAACAGAAGAACTGATACAACAGATATTCGAAGAACTCAATTCAACTACCAAAGCTTCAAGACTAAAAATAAAACCCGTTGAATTAACTGATCAGTTCACACCGGAAGAGGCCACGGCTGCACTCGACAGCACCCGGGAAAATCTGGTTATCTGCGGAAGTTTACAGGATGAATTCGCGTTGAACCTCACCAGAACACTGGGAGCAGCCAAAAGCTATCGGCAAACCATCATAGGAATGCCCACCTGGGAAACTGGCAGAGATTACAGTCAATTTGGAGAGATCATCTATACCTCCCATTTTCAGACCCAGCGAAATGAAAAGGCCCAGCGCAATATAAGTAACGCTTATCAGAAGAAACTGGCCGGGCGGGCCAGCGATATGGTATACAAAGGATTTGAAGCCATGTATCGCTTCGGGAAAATACTTGCCCGCAATAAGAGCCAGTTCATGTCTCTACTCTCCGACAAATCACTCAACCTGCTGAACGATTTTGATATCAGGGCTGTTAATGTTCCTACCGACTACTACGAAAACAAAAAAATCTATTTTATCAGAAAGCAACAAGGACTGATAAAATCAATTCGGGAGTAATGCGGAATCATTCCCATGGGAACAGCCAAAGGAAATAAATCATATCTCCCCTCCAAGCCATGTGCAGCTTGTAACCGACCCTTTACGTGGAGAAAAAAATGGGCCAAAAACTGGGATACCGTTTTGTATTGCAGTGACCGTTGCAGAAATTCGAAAAAGAAGGGAGGCACGACCAACGCATGAGCGGGCAAAAAGATATAGGCACTCAACTTGTGGAAGACTGGCTGCAGACACGCAGTCTACAACCCTTCCCCTTCCAATATACCACCTGGAAAAGTATTGCTGAACGCCGGAACGGACTGGTCAATGCACCAACTGGTTTTGGCAAGACCTATGCCGTTTTTTTAGGTGCCCTGATTGAATGGGTCAACCGCCATCCTGAGGATTATCTGCAAATTAAAAATGCCGGTCTTCAACTTATCTGGGTTACTCCCTTGCGCGCATTGGCACAAGACATCGCTCGTGCGATGGAAGAAGTGATAGAAGGCCTGGGACTACAATGGAAAGTGGGTGTCAGAAATGGCGATACCTCTACCAAGGAAAGAGCAGCACAAAAAAAACAGCTGCCCGAAATTCTCATCATCACCCCCGAAAGTTTACAATTGCTCTTGTCCAATGCAGAGCGTGACAGATTATCAGCAACATTATCTGTTATCGCAGTAGATGAATGGCATGAATTACTGGGCAACAAAAGAGGGGTGCAGACTGAATTAGCCATTGCCCGGTTATTGCAGGCAGCACCCGATACACACCGACCTCCCCTTGTTTGGGGCATCAGCGCCACCATCGGCAACCTGACCGAAGCCATGGAGGTTTTGTTGTTTCCTACCGGACAAGAAGGTTATCTCATCAAAGCCGAGCTGAAAAAGGAAATTGAAGTACATGCTTTGCTACCCGATGACCTGGAAGAATACCCCTGGGCAGGTCACCTCGGTATCAGAATG
>JBEIUM010000239.1:0-4014 GCA_040374385.1 Sediminibacterium sp.
CTTCATCTTTTCGAGCAGGTTATTCCCCTGTTTGTAAGGAAGACAATCCACGAAGGGACTATATTTCAACACATAGGCCTGTGCCGCTGCCGTGCCCACAACAGCCAGGGTAAGCAGCAGCAGGGAAATACGGGTAGAAAAAAGTGGTTGTATGCTGCGCAGGGAAAAACGAATGATTACAATCAGCACCCAGAGTACGAGGTCTTTGATAAAGGACTGTGCCGGTGTCAATGGCAAACAATCACCAAAACAACCGCAGGTTTTTATTTTTCCGGAGAACAAAGCATAACCTGTAAGGAATGTAAAGAAAATAATAAGCAGTAAGAGAAGACCGGAGAACCATTTCATCTGCCAACCGATGATGAGTGCCACGCCTGCCAGCACTTCAAAAATATTCATCAGAATAGATAGTCCCAGCGTATAGGGATTCAGGAAGTGCATACCCCATACCTCAAAGAACTCCTGCATTTTATAACTGAGTCCGAGTGGGTCATTGGCTTTGATCAGGCCGGAAAAAATAAACAGCAATCCTACAGTCCATCTGATTAGGGTAATGAATGTTTTCATACAGAGTTATGTTTTCCTTCACCAATTAATATCAATGCAAAAACAGCGTAGTTGATGATGTCCGTAAAATTGGCATCAATACCTTCGCTGATCAATGTTTTACCGTCGTTGAGAAGAATTTGTTTGATGCGCAGGAGTTTCATCAGTATGAGGTCGGCAAAACTCTGCTGGCTCATATCACGCCAGGCCTCGCCATAATCGTGGTTCTTATTCTCCATGGTATCTTTTGCCAGCGCCACTTGTCGGGCATACAGTTCTTCTACCGCAGACACGGGTAATTCTTCCACTTGTGGTTCGCCCAATTGCAATTGCATAAGTCCGATCACCGCATAGTTGACAATGCCCTTGAATTCGGAGGGAATATCATCACCTACTTTCCGCGTGGGCAGGTCTTGCAAATTTCTGATGCGCAAGGCCTTGATGAAGATCTGGTCGACCACAGAAATGATGCGTAATACTCGCCAAGCCGTGCCATAATCTTTGGTCTTCTGGAGGAAGATATGCCGGCAGTCTGCAATGGCCGCATCATATTGAAGGTTGGTATTCTTCATTTTCAGATTACTTTTACGGAGAAATTCCCCGCCAATTGATGCTGCAAGATAATAGAATACCTTTTACATTCTCACTTAACCTGCGTGGTCGGTTATGGCCGGTACGTTCTCCCCTGATCATGGGCATTGTGAATGCTACCCCGGATTCATTTTACGCAGGTAGCCGCGTAATGGGTACCGAAGCATGCCTGCAGCGGGCAGAACAGTTACTCGAGCAGGGTGCCGACTTGCTGGATGTCGGGGGTGTCAGTACGCGACCAGGCAGCGCCCCTGTTACGGAGGAAGAAGAACTGGAGCGGGTGGTTCCGGTAGTGGAAGCCCTTGCATCCCGACTGCCCACAGCGATACTCTCTGTAGATACTTTCCGCCCGGCAGTGGCTAAGCAAGCGGTGGCTGCAGGGGCTTCACTTGTCAATGATATCAGTGGGGGGAGGTGGTACCCGGAGATGCTTACAACCATCGCAGCATTGCAAGTTCCATACATACTCATGCACAGTACCGGCAGTTGGACCGACCTGCACCAGATTCCCAAAGACAGGGATATAGTAAACGATGTATACGATTATTTCAGCGAGCGGCTGGAAGCCTGCCGGCAGGCGGGCATACACGATGTGATACTTGACCCGGGTATTGGCTTTGGAAAAACGATCGATGAAAATTACACTTTACTCAAACACTTTTCTTTGTTCACCCGATTCGGTAAACCTACGTTGCTGGCGGTTTCAAGAAAATCATTGATTTATAAAACGCTCGGCACTACTGCGGATGCGGCATTGAATGGCACAACGGTGTTGCATACAGCAGGATTAATGAGTGGCGCAGCCATATTAAGGGTACACGACCCTGCCGCTGCGCGGGAAGCCATCCTACTCACAGAAAAACTACAATAAAAAAAGGCACCGCATGAGCAGTGCCTTTTTAATAAGGGTGATCGTAGAAATGATCAGATTATCTTTTACCGGGTTGCGCCTGGGGCATAGGCTGTGGCATAGGTGCTGGCGGGGGTGGTGCTTGCAGGGAAACGTCAGTTACTTCCACATCAAAAAGGAGGTTGGTATACGGTGGAATTACCGGCGGCTGTCCGGTGATACCGTAAGCCTGCATGGCAGGAATCAGGATGGTGCCCTTGCCTCCCTTGCCAAATAAGGACAAACCACTCTCCAGACCGGGAATGATACCACCGGAACCTATCTGGAATACCAGCGGATCTTTGTTGGGCGCATTGGCACCCATGTTGGAATCAAATACTTTACCATCGGGGAAATATCCTTTGTAGTAAATGCGAACAGTCTTACCGGAATCTGCTTTCATTGCATCACCAGCCTGGGCTACATCTACCAAAACACCAGTTGCCAGTTCCTGGGTTTTCATTTGCTTTTTAGCAGCATATTCTTTCAATTCTTTTGCCTCACGCTTCTGCTCTTTGTCCATTTCCTTTTTATAGTCAGCATTGGCTTCTTCTTCGTTTTTGAATACTTGCAAAATCTCCATCTTACCCTTGATCAGGTCGTTTTTACGGAAGAACTGGTTATAATCTAATAAACCCAGCTTCTTCAGGGTATCTACACTCAGACTGAAGCTTACATTGTCGCCCTCACCACATTTGCTCACGAGTTCAAGAAAACTGTGGGGAGAAATGCGGGTGGTATCAAATTGCATGAATCCGGGTACATGACCGAATGTGGTATTGAAAACGGAATCTTTCGGTGCGATTCTGTATTCAATGTTGTATTTGAAGATCTGACCCTGTTTGATTTTTTGTTTGCTGTTTCCAGAGATAGAATAAGCAACGCCCGAGGGTGTTTTTTGGTATTGATTGCAACCTGCGATCACGACCAGGGCTGCTAACAGCGGCATGATTTTTTTCATTTATTGAAGTTGATTTAGGTACGAAGGTAATATTTCCCGGAACTTTTTCACTGTCATTTCCAGACTATCGCTGCTACGGCCTCCGGCAGCATTTTTATGTCCCCCACCCTCAAAATGGGCACGGGCGAAGGCATTCACATCAAAATCGCCTTTACTGCGGAAGCTCCATTTCCTTTCCTCATCGCGATCGATCGCGAGCGCAGCGAAGCGAATACCCTGAATGGAAAGCAGGTAATTGACCAGTCCCTCGGTATCCCCGGTTCTGATCTGAAAACGCTGCAGGTCAGCCTTGGTAATGTACATGATGGCCGTATTGTATTCGTATAATACATCCATGCGGTTGAGCAAGGCGTATCCAATGAAGCGGAGTCTGCTTTCGAGGAAATTATCATATATCTCATCGTGAATACGGGCATGGTGGATGCCGGTATCTTTTAGGCGGGCAACCATACGATGTACAGAAGCTGTGGCGGCAGGAAAACGGAAGGAGCCGGTATCGGTCATGACACCAGCATATAAACAGGTAGCCAGGTCAGCATGTATCAGGTGATCATGTCCGGAGTCTACTATGAAGTCGTATACCATCTCGCAGGTTGAACTTTTTCCGGTATCGCTGATACCCCAGTCAAAAGCAGCTACCTGCGGTTCCTGGTGGTGGTCGATCAGAATTTTTTTCGCGGGGGTCTGCTCCAGCAGTGGTTCAACGTTCTTGGTGCGGTGAAGTATATTAAAATCGAGGCAGAAGACATAGTCCGCAGCTGCTATCAGTTGTTGTGAGCGGTCGCGGTGGTTCTCATAATTGATCACCTTATCTATGCCGGGTAACCAGGTCAGGAAGTCGGGCCAATTAGTGGGGGATACAACGGTCACCGTATGACCCAATTGAAGCAAAAAATGGTAGAGTCCCAGGGAAGAACCCAGGGCATCGCCATCGGGTTTTTGGTGGGTAGTAATAACCACCCGGGCCGGTTGGTGCAGAAGGGGGTAAAAAGCTTGAATTGGCAGCATGGAGGCAGCAAAATTGCAA
>JBEIUM010000133.1:0-7064 GCA_040374385.1 Sediminibacterium sp.
GAATAACACCGATGCCTGCCTGGTGCAGGGCATCGACCAATGCAGCAAACTCCTGCGGATTGCCAAAACGGGAAGTAGGGGCAAAATACCCGGTTCCCTGGTATCCCCAGCTACCATCGAAGGGGTGCTCCATCACGGGCATGAATTCAACGTGCGTAAAGCCCATGTCTTGCACATAGGGTACCAGTCTTTCAGCAATTTGTGCATAGGTATTATACACTTCTTCATTGGCAGGATCAGGCCGCATCCAGCTGGCCAGGTGTACTTCATAAACAGAAAAAGGAGCATCTAACTGATTGCTCTTCTTCCTGCTTTTCATCCAGGCAGCATCCTTCCAATCATATTGAATATCCCAAACGATGGAGGCGGTTTGCGGTCTTTTCTCCCAATAATGCGCGAAGGGATCACCCTTATCTAACCGCACCCCCTGAAAACCATGAATGTGGTACTTATAAGCTTCCCCCTGTAATACACCGGGTATAAATCCTTCCCAGATACCGGAGTGATCGAGACGAACACGTAAAGGGTGCTGTTGCTGATCCCATTGGTTGAAATGTCCAACCACCGAAACAAATGTGGCATTGGGGGCCCATACAGCGAAGTAGGTGCCCTTTACATGATTCACTTCCAGCAGGTGACTACCCAAGTGTTCATACAATCGATAGTGGGTACCTTGCTGAAAATTACGAATATCTTCTTCGGTGAAAAGGGAATAATTCCAGACAGATTGTGTGGTATCTACAAAATGTATCGACTCATAAGGAGTTGGCTGTTGATGAGCACTTGTCATTTCCTTACCGGTCGTTCGGCTTTTGGAGGTTTGTTTTGCCATAGCGACCTAATTTAATGAAGGAGATGATACATCAAGTTGCCTTTTACTTTCTAAGTTCAAAAATCCTGAATTGTCCCGGACCGATTCGAAGCGCCTGTATAAACATTTCACCTGTCAGTGCATCCATAGCTTTGGAAAAACCTGAGAAAGATTCTTCATAATCTCTGAACGGTATTTCCTTTGCTTCGCCCGATCGGTTCAACACACAAAGTACGCTTTGTTTCTGATGTGTGCGGGTAAATACATACACACCATTTACCGGTAGGAATTGTTTGGTCTTTCCAATTTGCAGGGGCAATGACTTTTTTCTGTAATTCGCTACTTGCTGTATGTAATTGAAGGCTTCATTCTCAGCTGCCGTTCTTCCAAGGGAGGTAAATTTATTTACTGCATCACCGGGAAATCCGCCGGGGAAATCCAAACGCACCATGCCATCACTCGGATTTTTAAAGTTTTTCATCAGGATTTCCGTTCCATAATACAGCTGTGGTATTCCGCGCAGCGTAAATAACAAACCGATGCCTTGTTTAAACTTATTCATGTCCTCGCCAACCATAGAGAAGAAACGATCGGTATCATGGTTATCGAGGAAGAGACAGTTATTGAGGGGTTGTTCATATAGAAAATCCTGTGCCAGGGTCATGTGCAATTTATTGATACCGGAGGTCCATCCTTCCGGCTGGTTCAGGGCCTCGAGGATAGCTGCGTTCAATGGGAAATCAACGCCACCCATCATATTGTGATGAAAAGGAACGGGCATATCATTTTTTGTAAAGTATGCATTGCCTGAAACAGTATTCGTCCAGGCTTCACCAAATTGGGTGATGGAGGAATATTCTTTTTGCAATGCGGTATTGATCTTATTCAGGAAAGGCTCATCGCAATATTTATAGGTATCTACCCGCCAGCCATCTATACCAAATTCTTCTGTTGCCCAGATGGCATATTGAATCAGGTAATTGGCGACATAAGGATTGCGCTGGTTAACATCGGGCAGATGGGGAACGAACCAGCCATCGAGTAATCTTTTCTTATCCTTTTCAGCTGCATACGGATCAAAGAGCATCTCTTCTTTGTGGTTGCTTCCGGTATATGTCGGCCATTGATTAACCCAATCCGGAGCAGGCGCATCCCGGAATATCCAGTGTTCTTTACCAATGTGGTTATAAACGGCATCCTGTATTACTTTCATGCCTTTCTGGTGGGCTGCCTCAACCATTTTCTTGTAAGCCTCATTTCCACCATAACGTTCATCAACTTTATAGTGATCCGTGAACCAATAGCCATGATAACCGCTCAGCATGCCTACCGGTTCTTTTTCCAGTGGCATATCATTTTCATTGACCGGGTTGAGCCAAACCGTGGTCATACCCAGGTTTTTGAGATAATCAAGTTGTTGGGTGATGCCCTGCAAATCGCCCCCATGGCGCAGTAATGGATTGGTTCTGTCCAATGCCTTATCTCGCATCGTTCTTACTACATCGTTGGTGGGGTCGCCGTTGCTGAAGCGATCGGGCATCAGCAGATAAATAATATCAGAGGAGCGAACTCCTTGTGCATATTCTTTTCCTTTACCGGGTCGGTTGGGTTTCAGCACATAATTCAGTGTCAGTGTATCGTCACCGGAGAAGAATTGGATAGGAATAATGCCGGGATTAGCAGAAGAGCCAATGTTCAGTTGAACAGCCAGATACCGCTTATTGGGGAAACTATCCACCGAACTGACTTTAACACCCGGATAAACCACATTTACTTTTTTACCGGAGAGTACCTGGTCTTTACTCCGAACGATGATTTGAATTTTATTCCAGTTCATTTTTGTGAACCAATGATTGGGGTAGGCCTCTAATGATTGAGCCGAGCCGGAAATAAAGCCAATACCAAAGAGCAGAAAAGACAAAAGGAGCTTTTTCATATTTATCTGAATCGTTTTTTATTAAAAATATATCGGGCTAACCCGTGCTGCAAAGAAAGCGTTCATCAGTTTCAAAGTTCTTTGGGTGCAGCATTCTCTTTAACAATCAGGGCACAAACCACTCCGGCGGTGCACAGCAAAATCCCACCGATCATCACTGCCAATAAGCGATCATTACCGAGATAATGCTCCATGATCTTTCCAAAAAACAGCGATGCAAGAATTTCAGGCAACACAATAAAAAAATTGAATACCCCCATATAAATGCCTGTTCTTTCTGCAGGGATACAACCCGAGAGAAGGGAATAGGGCATTGAAAGAATAGAAGCCCAGGCGATACCTACCATACTCATCGAGGCAAACAGCCAGGAGGGATCAGATACAAATGATACGGAGATCAAACCCAACCCACCAATCAGCAGACATGCCGTATGGGTCATTTTTTTACCGAGTTGTTTTACCCAAAAAGGAATCGTGAATGAAAAAGCGAATGTCACGAGGTTTAGAATGGCAGATGTTTCATTCGCAAGTTCGAGTCCGCGGGTATATATTTCACTACTGGTTTCCACATTTCCTTTGAATATTTGAGCGGCAACACCGGTACTATAATAAAACCACATCAGGAAGAGGCCCGGCCAGGTAAGGAATTGTACTACAGCCAATCGCCGCATTGGACCGGGCATTTCGCGGATGGCTTGGAATATTTCACTGGCTCCTTTCATGATACCACCGCCTGACTCAGCTTTGGCCTTGCTTTTCCAATCCGGATCAGAGGGGGGGTATTCCTTGCTGCGGAATATGGTATAGAGTACAGCGCCGAGAAAAACGAAAGCACCAATGTAGAAAGACCACATGATATTTTGTGGGATGCCGCCTGCTCCTTTTTCTCTGGAAATGTTCAGCCATTTAACCAGTAATCCGGGCAAATAACCCGCAATAAAGGAAGCAGCACCAATGAACATGCTCTGCATGGCATAGCCAAAGGATTGCTGTTTTTCATCCAGGTTATCGGCCACGAATGCACGAAAGGGCTCCATGGTGATGTTGATGCAGGAATCGAGTATCCAAAGGGTTCCCGCAGCCATCCAGACGGCACTGGCATTGGGCATGAATAGCAGTGCGATTGAGCTGAGGATGGCACCTACCAGAAAAAAAGGTCTGCGTCTGCCCAGTGTGGGGTGCCAGGTTCTGTCACTAAGATAACCCACAATGGGCTGCACGAGTAATCCGGTCATGGGGGCTGCCAGCCAAAGGCCGGGAATATCCTCGGGCTTTGCTCCGAGAAACTCGTAGATGGCGCTCATATTGCCCATCTGCAAACTCCAGCCAAACTGGATACCAAAAAATCCGAAGCACATGTTCCAGATCTGCCAGAAACTGAGGGTTTGCTTAGGCCCTGAATATGCAGTTGACATGAAAAAGAATTTTGTAGATTGATTGAATCGATTTCAGGCGCAGCCGATCAAATAACAAACCCGTCGGGTAAAACAGCCATCTTCTTTACAACGACGATGCCGTCTTTAACGGTATATAGACTATGATCGGTATTACTCAGGTGTTTACCACCATTGATACGAACATCATTACCGATGCGGCAATTTTTGTCTATGATGGCATCTTTAATATAGCAACGCTCTCCGATACCAATCATCGGAAGTCCTTTTGCCCGGTTTTGATCCATCTCTTCAATGGTCTCATAATAATCATTACCCATGATATAGGTGCTGACCACCGTGGTACCATGTCCGATGCGGGCTCTGATACCTACTACACTTTGTTCAATGCGGCTGGCGTGAATGATGGAGCCTTCGGCAATCAGTGTTTTCTCTAATGTGGTGCCACTGATCTTAGCCGGTGGTAACATGCGGGCACGGCTATAAACCGTTTTGGTATTATCGAAGAGATTGAAGGGAGGGATCTCATCTGTGAGAGAAAGGTTGGCCTCAAAAAACGAGTGAATGTTTCCGATGTCTGTCCAGTACCCTTCATACTGATAACTGGCAACCTTGAATTGTGCAATTGAATTGGGAATGATTTCCTTGCCAAAATCGGTAGCGGCTGGATGCACTTCATTCAGTAGATTGTAAAGCACATGCTTACTGAAAATATAGATACCCATGGATGCCAGGTAATGCTTACCCAGGCGTTGCATCTCCGTGCCGGTATCACTCACCCATTCAGGCAATAACTCTTTTTTAGGCTTCTCAATAAAGGAGGTGATCATACCTTCCTCATTGCTTTTTAGGATGCCAAATTCCGGGGCATCTCTTTCATCTACCGGAATCGTGGCAATAGAAATATCAGCTCCTTTGCTGACGTGGTTATTCAGCAGTTCACTGAAATCCATTTGATACAATTGATCCCCACTCAAGATCAAGATATATTCAAATTCGAGGTTGGAAATATGCCGGAGTGATTGACGCACTGCATCGGCTGTGCCTTGAAACCAACCCGGATTATCGGGCGTTTGTTCAGCTGCCAGTATATCGACGAAGCCAGTGCTGAATGCACTAAAGTGATATGTATTTTTGATGTGTTTGTTCAGTGAAGCAGAATTGAACTGCGTCAAAACAAACATCCGGTTGATATGGCTGTTGATACAGTTACTGATGGGAATATCGACCAACCGGTATTTACCGGCGATGGGAACGGCGGGTTTTGAACGACTGGAAGTTAGCGGAGACAACCGGCTGCCGGCACCACCACCCAGGATCACTGCTACTACTGCTTTGGATATACTCGTCATATGGGCAATTTACAGAAATTAAACCATTGATAAATATTTTGTTGATACGGCTCCCGTACTTCAGGAGCGGTAGACCCGATCGTATTGTTGGACAGTATTTTCCCAGCTATGATCGACCTGCATCATCCACTTCCGCATGCGGCCAATCTGGTCTTTATCCTGGTACACTTGTATGGCGCGACCGATCGAATAAATGATATCGCCCACCGAAGCCTGATCGAAACGTATTCCGAAGCCTTCCGGATCGCCCATATCGGTAACGGTATCACGTAATCCACCGGTAGACCGAACCATTGGAATGGTTCCATAACGCATGGCATATAGTTGATTCAGACCGCAGGGTTCAACCCGGCTGGGCATGAGTAGAAAATCGGCACCTGCATACATGAGGTGGCTGAGTGACTCATCATAGCCGATTACCGCATTGTAAGTACCGGAAAAAGGCATCAGCATATCGGTTAGTCTTCCCTCCAATTGATGTTCCCCACTACCCAAGATCAGGAAGGAAGCGGCGGAACCAAACTGATGTATGGCACCTGCAATGGCATCGGGTAATAAATCTGCTGCCTTCTCCCCTACCAGTCTGCCGATAAATACGATCAGGGGTTTGCTTATATCGAATCCAAAGCGGTGACAGAGTAAGGCCTTATTTTTCTCTTTGCCGGCAGCAACCGTTGCGAGAGAGAAGTGATTTTCGATGTACTTGTCGGTGGTGGGGTTCCAAACTTCAATGTCAATTCCATTGAGAATGCCCACACATTTCCCTCTTTCATATTCAAAGAGTTTTTCGAGGCCATTGGATTGAAATTTCAATTCTTCCAGGTAACTATGGCTCACTGTAGTAACACGGTCGGCGCATTTAACGGCTGATGCGAGTGGATTGATGTTATTGGCCCATTCCAGCATACCTCTTTTCCAGAGGTCCCAACGGGGAATAAAACGGCTTTTATCCCAGGTCATCCAGCCCTGGTATTGGGCATTGTGAATGGTGAGGATGGTTTTGATACCTGCTAAGGACTGGAAGTCATAACAGTAGCGTATCATAAAAGGTATCAGTCCGGTGTGGTAATCGTGGCAATGAACAATGTCTGGCCGGTGTTCCCATGATCGCATCCAGGTGAGTGCTGCAATCTGAAATGCAGTGAATCGTTCTGCATCATCATCATATCCATATATCTTTTGTCTGTCGAGCAGTCCATTGATATCTATCAGAAAAAGATCATATCCGAGGGTCTGGTGTTTCTCTTTTATGATGGTGAAATCAAAATGCCAGTTAGCCAAATTCGCATGTCCCTTGAAATCGACGGTCCATTCATGGTTATAAAGAAATGCCGTTCGGTACATGGGCATAACCACTTTGGCAATGTGTCCGGATTTACACTGGTATTTAGGCAGTGCGCCTACCACATCACCCAGACCTCCTGCTTTCGCTACCGGGTAACATTCTGCGCTGAGGTGTATAATTTCCATGGGTGCTGATTTCCGTTGAAAGTTACCAACAAATCTGATTCGGTCAAATTCTACTAGGAAAAATGAAAAATCATGAAATTTATATTACTTTAGTTCCATTC
>JBEIUM010000301.1:0-2336 GCA_040374385.1 Sediminibacterium sp.
AGTCTTTGGTCTTTGGCTCGATTATCACAACGGGAATGAATATCCTACCAAAGACTAAAGACCATACGCTAAAGACCGGAACATCCATTTGTTTTTCCATCCGCATTTTCTTCCGCCGACAGAAGAAAATTCCGAACCGTGTCCTTAACATTCCTTTTCCATTTTCTTCCCAATATCGATAACATAAGCCGCCCACACTTTGCGTACCTTTACACCAATGACGATGAAGCGGCTCCTCTTAATTCCCCTAATCCTCCCCTTACTGCCACTCAACGCACAACAAACCCTGCGGGTGGATAGCTTTCCTGTTCATATATTGAATGAAATCGTTGTCACCGGCACCAAAACGCTGAAGCGAAAAACAGAAACACCCATCATCGTCAATATCCTCAACGGCAAAACACTGAACAACCTGCAGGCCTGCAACCTCTCCGATGGTCTTAAATTCCAGCCCGGACTGCGCATTGAAACCAATTGCCAAACCTGCAACTATACCCAGCTACGCATGAATGGTCTGCAAGGCGGCTATTCTCAGATACTGGTTAATGGGCGCCCCATCTTCAGCGCCCTGATGGGTCTCTACGGCATGGAACAACTACCGGTGAACATGATCGAACGGGTCGAAGTAGTACGTGGTGGTGGCTCCTCACTCTATGGCTCCAGTGCCATCGGCGGAACTGTCAATGTTATTACCCGCCTACCTTCCAAAAATGACTTCGATATCAACAGCTTTGTACAGCAAACCGGATCTCATACCACCGACTTCAACCTGAATGCCAATGCCAGCGTGGTAGCAGAAAATAAGAAATCGGGCATCACCCTGTTCATGCACCAGCGCAACCGGGATTATTTCGATGCCAATGGAGATAATTTTTCCGAGGCACCCATGTTGTTGAACCGGTCAGTTGGTTTTACTTCATTCCTCCGACCTTCCGAGAACGAGAAGATCGAATTCTCGATGAGCTACTTGAATGAATACCGCCGTGGCGGTGAAATGTTGAACAAGCCGGTTTATCTAACTGCCCAGGCAGAAGAACGTCGCCATCGAGTGGGTATGGGCAACATCGACTACCAATTGAATTTTAATGAAAAAAGATCTTCCCTGATCTTGTATAGTGCCTTTCAGGTAACTGACCGCACCCATTATACCGGTATCTTCCCCGATAGTATAGCAGACGTCAACCTGCATTTACAACAGCCGCCCTATGGTGTCTCAGATGCCGCTTCCTGGCAGGCTGGGTTTCAGCTCAACCATGCCTTGTCCAACTTTTTTGGCCGCAGAAATGTGTTGACCGTCGGGAGTGAATATTTATCCGACCGCATACATGATAACATACCCCGGTACAATTATTTGATACGTCAACAGACAAAAGATTGGGGCAGTTTTTTTCAGAGCGATTGGGACTTTGCTGAAGGCTTTAATTTATTGTCCGGTGTAAGAATTGACCGCCACAACCTGCTCGACCATGCCGTGGTGAGTCCGAGACTGGCCCTTTTGTACCGCGGACTTGCCAATACCCAGTTTCGGTTAAGTTATGGAACCGGCTTTCGGGCACCGCAGGCATTTGATACGGATCTGCACATTGCCTTTGCAGGCGGTGGGGTGTCGCGGGTGAGGTTAGATCCGCAGTTGAATGAGGAGCGATCACAGAGTTGGAGTGCCTCCGTGAATTATGACAAGGCGGTAGAAGATTGGGTGGCCGGATTTACGGTGGAGGCCTTTCACACGCGCTTGCGCAATGCCTTTGTGCTGGAGCACCGCGGTGCGGATGCTTTTGGAGAAATTTTTGAGAAGACCAATGGCCGCAGTGCGGTAGTTCAGGGTGTCACTTTAGAGCTGCGGGGGAATTACAAAAAATGGGCTCAATTGGAGGCCGGGTGGACAGTCCAGCGCAGTCATTTTGGCGAGCCGGTGGAATATCTGCAGGGCTTAGCACCGGAACGAATTTTTCTACGCACACCTGATAGTTATGGATATGGAAATCTTACGCTGACACCTGCGGGAAAGAAGTGGAGCATCAATGCCAATGCGGTCTATACCGGCACCATGCGGGTAGCGCACATAGGAGGAGCAGACAACAATCCGACAGACAGATTGGTGCAAACGCCAACTTTTACAGAGCTCAGTCTTCGGGTAGCCAGAACATTTGATTTGTCTTTACTCAAGAGCAAGTTGGAAGTGTATATGGGCTGTAAGAATGTTTTCAATGCCTACCAGCATGATTTTGATATCGGTAAAAACCGGGACAGCAATTTTATGTATGGTCCGGCCATGCCCCGAACCTATTTTGTGGGACTTCGCCTGCGTCGTTCTGAATAACCCGGTTCACGCTGGG
>JBEIUM010000213.1:0-4817 GCA_040374385.1 Sediminibacterium sp.
GACTCTCTTTATCTTTCACCCAATAATCCAAGTTGGTTTCATTGAGGGGATAGTCTCTCTTCAGTACAGGATAATCTTTGATCATCTCTTGTGTTCGGGTTCCACGATGCGGGAAGTCCCAGGCTTCTTTGTTTGCGTTCACATAGTCTTTGATGTGTTCAATATTCCTGCCTCGCTCCAGCAGCAACACTTTTAATCCCTTTTCAGTCAGCTCCTTGGCAGCCCAGCCTCCGCTGATGCCCGAGCCCACCACAATTGCGTCAAATGTTTGTTCAGCCATGGTTATTGATGTTTATTGATAGAAATAAATTTATACGTCACAAATTTGAATGGCTTTGCGCAGCGATTCCAATTTATTTTGTTGTGCAGGAATGAATTCCTGGGCAACATATTTATTAAATCCGGTAGCAAGTATGGCACGCATGATGGCAGGATAATAGAGTTCCTGGCTATCATCAATTTCATGCCGACCCGGCACACCCGCCGTATGATAGTGCCCAATATAGGGATGGTAAGTCTGGATGGTTCTGATCACATCGCCCTCATCGATCTGCATGTGGTAAATATCATACAAGAGTTTAAAATTGGGTGAGCCGATGCGCTTACATAATTCAACGCCCCAGGGCGTTTTATCGCACATATAATCTTTGTGGTCCACCTTGCTATTGAGCAGTTCCATGTGAATGACCACCCCCTTCTTCTCTGCTAATGGCATAATTTTTTTAAGTCCGTCGGCACAATGTTGTAATCCAACATCATCCGCCATGCCATCACGATTGCCACTGAAGCAAATCAGGTTGGTATAGCCTGCCGCAGCCACCAGCTCAATGTGTTCTGTATAATTTTTTATCAGCTGGGCATGGTATTGCGGATTATTCCAACCTTTGGTGAGACTGATCTCTGCACCGTTGCACATCGTAGAAACAAGGTTATAACGTTTGAGGGTATCCCAGTCTTTTGGGCCCACCAGATCGATGCCCACCAACCCCATCTCTTTGACAGCAGCGCACAACTGATCGAGTGGCATATCACCAAAACACCAGCGACAAACCGAATGGTGTATGTTCCCTTTGGGCACGAAACCTTTATCCGCCCCGGCACGTAACCCGAGTAAAGGACTGGCAGCGATGGCTGCTGACCCTGCTAACATGTTTCTGATGATTTTTCTTCTATTGGTAGCCATGACAACACATTTATGCCGCTGTCTTCACAGCAGTTTTATTCTTACGCATATATAAAAACAATACGGTGAACGCTACGATTAGTATCACGGGAATCAATAAAGTCAGGTTCAATACTTCTGGGCCTGCCAGCTTCTTGGCCTCATTCATCTGATCGGCCGTTGCCTGTGCCATGGCTGTTCCCTCCGGCAAATGTTTTGCCAATAGCTTGTCATAATAACCCCCCATGAAAGAGGTGTAAACCGAAACAGCGAACATACCGGCACCTCCCATCAGGTTAAGCCCAACCGCCCCCGTCTCTGGTAGGTTCTCCGAAACAAAGCCCCAGCATGGTTGGCCAGAAATAACATACACCCATACCAAAGATAACGGCGCCTAAAAAAAGCATGTTACCCGTATAGTTACCCAACATAAACAAGCCGGCAGCCGATAAGATAGCAGACAGCAGCAGTACCCCGGTGGGGGAAAATCGATGCACCACGGGTCCCGCGAGTCCGCGACCAATCACCATAATACCTGTTTCGATGGTCAATAATAAAATGGCGTTGTCAGATACGTTCTTCAATAAAACATCAATCCATTGTCCCGTGAATAATTCTGTGATGGCTGTGCCAAACATCAGTACAATCATCACAAGGAAAAGAGGACGGAGCAAGGAACGATACATCTGATTGGTAGAAATACCACTGGCGACGCGCTCCGTTACTGGAAAATCGAGCCGACTGAAGAGAAAACCATACAACAAGGTTGGCAGCACCATCAAACCGACTTGCACCTGCCAGCCAATACCGGCTTTATCGAGGAAATAAACCAATAAAGTGCCGATCACAATACCGCCGGGGAACCAGAGGTGAAAGTGATTCAGCTTGGTGGTTTTATCGTCTGCGTAAATAGTTGCCACCAATGGATTACAGGCTGCTTCGACTGTTCCGTTGGCTATACCAATCAGGAGGGTAGAAATAAAAAGCGTCCAATATCCGGAGGCAAAAACGGTCAGCAAGATGCCGGCGAGGTGAAACAGAAAAGCCAGCAGCAGCAGTCGTTTCATTCCAATAACATCAACTACCATACCGCCGATGATTACCGCAAGCGGGAAGCCCCAGAAAGCAGTGGAAGCAATGGTTGCCAGCTGGGCATTGTTCAATTCAAACTGAACACCCAAACGAGATAGAATGCCAGCTCGAATACCAAAGGAAAGGGAGGTTACCAGCAAAGCCAGGCAGCTGGCGACAAAAAGCTGATTACGGGAAATACGAGTTTCCATATTTCATACGGTTGGTGAAAAGAATCGTGGGTTAAATATAATTTATATTTTTATTCCCCGTAGAAATAATCCATACAGTAGATTTTTCCGATGTTTGAATGGGAATAATTTTAAAGACCAATTAAGAATTTATGCAACGAAAATTAAAAATGGGGATGATCGGTGGCGGACTGGATGCCTTCATCGGCGCTATCCACCGAATGGCGGCCGGCATTGATGGCATGATCGAGCTGAGCTGCGGTGCATTGAGTGCACATACAGAAACCGCTATCGCCTCCGGCAAACATTTACTGCTCCCGCCTGACAGAATCTATACCAATTACAAAGAAATGATTCATAGGGAAGCGCAGTTGCCGGAAGGGGAACGCATGGATTTTGTTACCATCGTAACGCCCAACTTCGTGCATTTCGATCCGGCTATGATGGCACTGGAACATGGCTTCCACGTAGTGGTTGAAAAGCCTATGACCTTCACATTAGATGAGGCGAAACAACTGGAGCAAAAAGCAAGGGAGAAAAATCTGTTGCTCTGCCTGACACATACCTATTCCGGCTATCCGATGGTAAAACAGGCACGCGCTATGTTTCAGCAAGGTGTTTTTGGAAAGATCAGAAAGGTTTGGGTAGAATATCCTCAGGGCTGGCTGAGCAAATTATCAGAAAAAGAGGGCAACGCACAAGCTGCCTGGAGAACCGACCCCGGCAAATCCGGTAAAGCCGGCTGTATGGGAGACATCGGTACCCATGCTGCCCACCTGGCAGAATACATTTCCGGACTACAGATCACACAACTTTGCGCTGACTTGCAGATCATGGTGCCCGGTAGGGCCCTCGACGATGACGGCAATGTACTCTTGCGTTTCAATAATGGTGCTACCGGCGTACTCATGGCATCCCAGGTGGCCGCAGGGGAAGAAAATGCACTAAAGATCCGCGTCTATGGCGAAAAAGGCGGTATCGAATGGGCACAGCAGGAACCGAATACACTGATTGTGAAATGGCTCGACCAACCTACGCAACTTCTGCGGGCCGGAGGCAACTTCGGAGATCGTCTTTCCTCTTTCGCTGTTCATAGTTGCCGTACACCGGCGGGACATCCCGAGGGTTATCTCGAAGCTTTTGCCAACATATATAAAAATTTTGCGCTCACCCTCTCAGCACGCCTGGATGGTACAAGTCCCAGCGCCGAAGCACTCGACTTCCCGACAGCCGCTGACGGTGTAAGGGGTATGGCTTTCATTGACCATGTTGTCGCCTCTTCCGCTTCCGAACAAAAATGGACCAACTTCCAACTGTAACTTCAGTACATCCTAATTATACTATTATGACAACGATCAAAGGACCTGCCATCTTCCTCGCACAATTCATGGGTGACAAAGCGCCATTCGACAGCCTGTCGAATATCTGCCAATGGGCTGCCTCCCTCGGATTCGTTGGAATACAAATTCCCTCCTGGGATAGTCGCTGCATCAATTTGCAGCTGGCAGCCGAAAGCAAGACCTATGCCGATGAAATCAAAGGCATCGTTGCATCACATGGATTACAGATCACTGAATTGTCAACACACTTGCAGGGTCAACTGGTGGCAGTGCATCCCGCTTATGATGCCCTCTTCGATGGATTCGCTCCCGAGGCAGCACGCAACAATCCAAAGGCCCGCACCGAATGGGCCGTGCAGCAATTAAAATATGCGGCACAAGCATCGCGCAACCTCTCCCTCGATGCACATGCTACTTTCAGCGGCGCTCTGCTCTGGCATACCGTTTATCCCTGGCCACAACGTCCTGCAGGTCTGGTAGATACCGGCTTCACAGAATTGGCCAATCGCTGGCTGCCCATACTCAATGCCTTTGATGAAGCAGGTGTAGACCTCTGCTATGAAATTCACCCGGGAGAAGACCTCCACGATGGAGCCAGCTATGAAATGTTCCTCGAGAAAGTAAACAACCATGCCCGCGCCTGTCTGCTCTACGATCCCTCCCACTTCGTTTTGCAGTGCCTCGACTACCTTAGCTATATCGACTTTTATCATGAACGCATCAAAATGTTCCATGTAAAAGATGCCGAATTCAACCCGACCGGTAAACAGGGCGTTTATGGCGGCTACCAGGGCTGGGTGAACCGGGCAGGTCGCTTCCGCTCACTGGGAGACGGACAAGTAGACTTCAAAGCCATCTTCAGCAAACTGGCCGCTTATGGATACAAGGGCTGGGCTGTGCTGGAATGGGAATGTGCCAGCAAACATCCAGAAGCAGGTGCAGCCGAGGGCGCACCCTTTATCACGAACCACATCATCCGTGTAACTGAAAAAGCGTTTGACGACTTTGCCGGAACAGGGGCAGATGAAAAAACGAATCGCAGTATTTTAGGAA
>JBEIUM010000234.1:0-4232 GCA_040374385.1 Sediminibacterium sp.
GCCTGCTGAACCAGTTCAATCTCATGGCGGGTTTTGATGGCCCTTAATTTTTTTAAGATTTTAGCAGCGCGGTGATATTGGTGCAATGGATATGCCGACTTCAACTGGTCAATAAACCGATATACGTGACTTCTAATATCTGTTGCCTTGCGGTCATTCTCATTGGAGTCAAGATAGATATGGTCAGCGAGATGTATCCAGGTCTGCAACATGGCTTCTAAGGTATCTAGCCAGACGATGGTGGAGATACCCGACATTTTCGAAGCCTCGGCTGCACGCAGCCTTTTACCATCCCATTTTTCCTTCAATTCATTGGGGCGCTCCAATACGAGTAATTCGCGAAATTTCGGGTCGGGACAATCGGGGAAAAGAATCACCATCGTTTTTTCCTGGGTGATGCCGCTCAACCAGACAATATTGCTGTTCTGCTTAAATGAATGGAGGGCATCGCCATTGGATGGCCACTCATCGTTACTAACAAAAACAGCAATGCTGTTGGGAAGCATCTCTTTTACAAAGCGCTTCCGGTTGGTGGTAAAAAGCACCGAGGGTATAGGGTCGTACTTCATACTTGCCTTTTCTATACTGCAAGATAAAGAGATTGTGGCTTAGACGGCTGCCTTCTTTTACACGAATTGTTCAGAAAGAAACGGTGGGACAACGAAACTGACGTTTGTCTTTCCCGGGTAAAATGCCGGTTTTTACAATAGAAATTTCAAAAGCACCCCGGGTAAAGTTACTACGACTCAAGGATGAAATGGTTGCATCATAGTTGAAGGTCATGCGCAAATCATTCACCTGATAACCAAAGATGGGAATAACAGCATCACCGGTGCGATAATACACCCCCATGATGAGTTGACGCGCACCGTTATCACCCAGATCGCGATTAGCATTTACCCCTGCAATTATCTGCCGAACATTGGCAACCTGACTTACAAATATATTTGGATTGACAATCCAGACATCCCTTACTTTAAAATTAGCATTGAGGAAAAAGTTGTAGCGACTACTTACTTCATTGTTTGAAATGCTCGATTCAAAAAATGTTTCACGGGGTCGGTTGAGTCGTTGAATACTTGCGCCGGCATTCAAGTAAAAGTATTCTGAAGCAAAATAGGCATAATTCAAGCCGACCTGCAGATCAACAAATCCAACCTGATTGGTGGCAAAGGGCTCATTGGAGGGAATATTGGAATCAAAGAAGATACCATTCCACTGGTTATCAAAAGTAAGTTTAGAGAGGTCGATTCTTTTTTGTGTATATCCTACAGCAAAGCCGCCGCTCAGCAAACTACTGTAACCCAGCATCTGATGATACGCAAGTGAAAAAAGACCTGTTGTGGAAGTAAGGCTCCCGGAACCTGCCTGATCCCTGAGTAACATACCCCCCATACCCAACCAGCCGTTCTCCAGTTTATCTCCCAACAATTTGACATCACCCCAGGCAGACATGGGTTTATAGGGTGATCCACTATTCGCCAACTGACTTCGATAATTGACACCTAAGCGATAATCAAAATCAGGATTGAACCCGGTGTTTGCCGGATTCACAAACAAGGGGGCATTATAATACTGCGAGAAATGGAGGTCCTGCCCATTACTCAGGAATGGGCTCCACACAGCCAGGCAAAATCCGAATGCTATAAAACCTATTTTTTTCATTAGCGGAGCAGTGTTATATCGCCTTTTTTAACTGTTTTCTTCCCATCTGAAAATTCCACATCGAGTACATAGTGATATACATCCTGGGGCATTAATTTACCTTTGAATGCACCATCCCAACCAAGCAGCGGGTCATTGGTGAAAAATACCAACTCCCCCCATCTGCTGAATATTCGCCAACTGATCTTGGCAATACCAAAACCTTTGATGAAAATACGGTCATTTTTACCATCTCCATTGGGTGAGAATGCATTGGGCACATCTACACCCGGAACTACTTTCACTGTTACATCTATACATGCCGTATCCGGGCAACCCGCAGGATTAAATGCCACCACACAAGCATTGTAGGTATCGGAAGCATTGTATAAGTGACGTACAATGGTATCTCTGCGGAATGTTTGTAGGGTGAATCCATCTCCAAAAATCCAGAGATAACGACTGGCACCATTGCTCAGGTTCACGAAATTCACCGGTTCATTCTCCGGAACTGGATTAGGATTGATATCAATTCCTGCATCGGGGTTGGGCTCTACGCGCAGCTGGAAAGATGTCGTACTAGAAATATTACAGGTGGCCGCATCAATTGCCGTGAGTGTGATGAGATAATTCCCTGTTGAGGCATACAAGTGCGAGGGACTGACTTCATTGCTGAGTGGACTTCCATCTCCGAAATCCCAAATAAAAGTTTGCCCACCTAAAGAGGTATTCTCAAATGTGGCGAGATAAGGTACACAACCTTGAGGAGGGGTATTAAAACGGGCTGTAACATTGGAAGCGATTCGAATCTGCTTGACCAAACTATCCGGCTCATTACAAAAATTCGTATCAACGAGTGCCATTTTTACCTGATAGGTGCCCGGCGCCGCATACGTATGGGTAAAGGAAGTTTTGCCGGCAGTAAAGACTGTTCCATCCCCCATGTCCCACCTGAAACTATTATTGGCGAAAGGTTTCAGGGCCGTGCTGGTATTGGTAAAACGAAAGGCAAGAGATGCGCAGGGGGGCAATTTTATTTCATCAAAAGAAAGATCCGCCCGATCATTTCTTACCCGCAAGTTGATGAATGCTGAATCAGAAATATTACAGGAGCTGGAATCAACAGCAATCAATTTTACTCGATAAAATCCGGCGGTATTAAAAATATGTGAGACACTCGGACCATTGGTAATCAAGGGAGGAGAACCATCATTAAAATCCCAGATGTATTGTTTACCCATGGCAAGCGTGTCGGTAAAATCAACACTCATGGGAACACAACCTGTCGTATCACGCAAGTTGCCATCAATACTGGTTCGAATCGTAGCTCCAATTCCTGCAAGGTTGAAGGCAATCTTAACTGCTGCCAGGTTACAATTGGCAGCACCATTATTAGAAGCCCACACACCCGGCGTTGTAGGAAAACGTGGTTTAACATTGCCACAATTAGCGCAAAGCGATTGGTAGATCACTCCGTTTTCATCAAAGCGGCTGGTTCCCCCATCCACATGCTCACCATATCCCCCTTCCTGACCAAAAAAAGAACCATACAATTGGGAAGTGGCATTTTTTTCCAATACAAAAAAGTATAAGTCACTGTTGTCGGTAGTGCGCTGAAAGCCATCGGTCGTAGTTGAAAGTCCATTGGTTCCTGCACTTGGATAACCGGTACCAGTATTGGCACCTCCACCCCAACCGGAAAAATATACATTCTCGCAGCGATCTACCAGAAAGGCAGTAGGAGAAATATTGGGACTCGGGTTATTCGTACCAAAGACGGTTGAATAGACTGCTGCGCTGAGATCCTGACGAATTTTTACGATAAACTGTTTACCACCGGGTTGAGAGAAAATAGCGTTCTCCACCGGCCAGTTACCTCTGGTGACGCCGCCAATGTAAGGAAATCCAAGACGATCGAATTGAATCCCATAGATACCATCTACGTCACTTGTTCCCCAATAAGTTGACTTCAACAAATTTCCATTGGTAGAAAATTCAGCTAAGAATCCATCTCCTAATCCTCCCTGATAGGTTGGATACCGCACCCCAGATTTATTACCGGGGAAATTCGGACTAGCTGTTGCACCGGCTACCAAGATATTATTATTTACAGGGTTAATGGCCAATACAAATGCCGCATCATCATTATTTCCGCCAAATAAAACACTGAAAATTACAGCACCCAAATTGGGGGAGAGTTTGAGCATTACAGCATCCTGTGCTCTGCCCACACTATTGGTTCCCCCTAAAGTTGTTTGGGGTGAAACGGCTGTTGTTGGAAAATTGGTGGACTGTGTGCAGGTAGCAAATAAGATGTTGCCAGCGTTATCAATGATAACCTCACTTCTGGCATCATCACCATAATTCCGGAGAATAGACTCCGCACCATTGGAAGGATTAATGAATTTATGACGAATGTTTACCCCGTCATTCCCATTCCCCCCTATGCGAACAGAACCAATCAATGCTGTACCCGAAGCATTCAGTTTGGTTACTACAATGTGCCAGCCGGTGGGCGATGGTGTACCATAAGTTCGCAGCGCACCCAAGGTTGGATAATCAGCGGCAGTTGAACGACCTGCAATCAC
>JBEIUM010000053.1:0-14521 GCA_040374385.1 Sediminibacterium sp.
AGGTGAGCACCGCCAGATAAGAAGACCTTTATCCAGTCATGATCCGAGACTATCATGTGTCCCTGAACTATTCGATGTCACATAGTTGTAACACATAGAATTTATAACAATAACCTTCTTGGCACTTTTTTGCAAAATTCATCATATTGCTCCCCGTGCTGCCTGCGTAAATATTCTTCCTCCAGTCTTATTTGTATCTGGATCAGTATATAGCCAACAATCCAAAAAATCAGCGTCGCCGCATTCGGAGTTAAAAAAAAACAAACCTGCCAACACCAACAACATCCCCAGAAATATCGGATTCCTGGTAAAACTGAAAAGTCCCGCCGTAATCAACGTCGTCTTCATATCACGATCTATCCCTATTCGCCAGGAATCTTTCATATGCCCCTGCGCAATGCTCGTCCATACCAGCGAAAATATCAAACACAATATCCCCAACCATTGCCAAACTTCCGCCAGGGGTATATGAATCGGTAAAAAGTAGTCCCGCAGTGACGGCACCCATGCATATAGGAATACATATACAAACAGACCGATCAATGTGACTTTGAAATACAATCCAATCAGCCCATAGGCACTGTCATCTTTTGGCAGTACCATCGGATTTCTTCCGGTACGCTGATAAACCTGCACACTTTGGATGATGAATGCAAAGAGAAAGTACAGATTTATATAAATAGGCAACAAAATTTGTATGATTTTTTCCATAACGATCCTTTTATTTGAGCTGCAGCACCGCAGATTTTTTTCAGATTCCTGAAGCATCATAAAATTATGAATACATGCTGACTGCTTGTACCTAAGCGTAATTTATTTCCGGAAAAATTCCCAAAGCCGTAAATACAAGCATACCCTGTCAACACGATATTACTATCTGTAAAACCTGAAATGAGCTATTGATGATAATTTGGTAATTTTAACTTCAAATCATCTCTTATGAAACGTATTTTCATCTTCCTTATCACTTGGATCATACCTGTTTGCTCTGCTATCGTCTATGGTCAAACTGCTTCACCAACGGTATCGAATTATAGTTACACAGAAACATTCGCTCCCTTCTTTTATTCAAAGAATGGAAATGAATTCAGATCAGCTTCCGGCGAGCCCGGACCCCGCTACTGGCAGAATAAAGTCGATTACATGATTGATGTAAAGTTGAATGAGGCAACCAATGAAATTAAAGGTTACGAGATCATCACCTACACGAATAATAGTCCGCAAAAATTACCTTACCTCTGGATGCAGCTCGATCAAAACCTGTTTCGGAAAGACTCCCGCGGTAGCGCTATTACCCCTTATAATGGCAGCCGAAATGGGGGTCGCGGACAAGGCTTTGATGCTGGCTATAGGATAACCGCAGTGAAAATGCTGAAAGAGAAGAATGTGATGGTCGATATCCCCTTTATGATCGAAGATACCCGCATGCAATTGTTTTTACCAAAAGACCTGCCCGCTGGTGGAGGAAAAATTCAATTTAGAATCGATTTCTCTTTTATCTCACCCGATTATGGATCCGACCGAATGGGTATACAACCTTCTAAAAATGGAAAAATCTTTACCATCGCTCAATGGTATCCCCGTATGTGCGTGTACGATGATGTGTTGGGCTGGAATACCATTCCCTATACCGGTCCGGGCGAATTTTACCTGGAATATGGCGACTTTGATGTAAAAATCACCACCCCTGCTGCTATGGTCGTGGTGGCTTCTGGAGAATTACTCAATGCCAATGAAATTTATTCGGCAAATCACCTGAAGCGCTGGAGTCAGGCAGCGGCCAGCGATAAAACGGTGATCATTCGCGGAGCTGATGAGATTGGTAAACCCCTTCACCCCACAAAATCGGAAATCACCTGGCACTATAAGATCAATCAGTCACGCGATTTTGCCTGGGCAGCCTCCTCCGCCTTCATCCTCGATGCTGCTGCCATTCGCCTGCCCAGTGGTAAAAAGTGCCTGGCCATATCTGCCTATCCAACCGAGAGCGATGGAAACAATGCCTGGGGTAGATCTACAGAATACGTAAAGGGATCCATTGAACATTATTCGGGTAAGTGGCTGGAATACCCTTATCCGGCAGCTACCGCTGTAGCCGGAAATCCAGGCGGCATGGAATACCCGGGTATTGTTTTCTGCAGTCTGCGAGCGAGAACCATGGGTCTTTGGGGCGTAAATGACCATGAATTTGGTCATACCTGGTTCCCCATGATCGTGGGTTCGAATGAAAGACTCTATGGCTGGATGGATGAGGGTTTCAATACTTTCATCAATTCTCTTTCTACCGATGCTTTTAACAATGGCGAGTACCGCTCCCGTGGTAAAACCAATATGCACAATGCTGGTCGCTTCCTCACCAATTCCACCCTCGAACCCATCCTGAGCAATGGACCCGATAACCTGAAAGAACGAAACAATGGTACGCTCCTTTATAATAAACCTGCAGTCGGATTGAAATTGCTGCGCGAGCAAATATTAGGAGAGAAGCGTTTTGATTATGCATTTCAGACATACATCAAGAACTGGGCCTTTAAACACCCTACGCCCGATGACTTCTTCCGGTCTATGGAAAATGCTGCTGGCGAAAGCTTACAATGGTTTTGGCGGGGATGGTTTGTCAACAACTGGAAACACGATCTGGCCGTGCGCGATGTGAAATATGTTGACAACAACAATTTTTCGAAGGGATGCCTGATCACCATTGAGAACATGGAAAAACTGGTTATGCCGGTAGAACTGGAAGTGAAAATGAAAAGCGGTAAAACAGTCCGTATAAAATTACCCGTAGATATATGGATGCGGAATGTGAGTTGGACTTTCCCCTTTGCGTCGGAGGAAGAAATTGAATCTGTAACGTATGATCCCGATAAAGTATTTCCAGATTCCAACGAATCGAATGATACCTGGGTTGCTAAAAAATAAACGGAGCGATTGGTATCCTTTTTTTCTCATGACTCTTCCGGGAGTATAAATACGATGGCTTGAAGCACCTGCGCGCACTGAATCCATACTTTTATAAATACAGATGGCGTTTGCTCATCGGCGTTGTATTTGTGGTATCGAGCAATTTCTTCGCTGTTCTTGCCCCCCGAATTACCGGATTATTGATCGGTTATATTCAGCAGCGAACCACCACTGTGCATCAGCAAGTGAAGGCCAGCCGCGTAGATAAGATTTTTTCCTTTCTGTTTCAATCTGATCAGTCCCTCACAAAAATCGTTACCATCACTTGTCTGCTGATTCTATTATTCGCTGTTATCAGAGGCGTCTTTATGTTTTTTATGCGGCAAACCCTCATCGTGATGAGCCGCCATTTTGAGTTTGACCAGAAAAATGAAATTTACAGGCAATATCAGTCGCTGCACAGCGGCTTCTTTTCTACCCATGCTACAGGCGATTTGATGAATCGCATTTCCGAAGATGTAAGCCGGGTGCGCATGTTCACAGGTCCGGCCTTGATGTATCTTATCAACCTGATCACACTCATTGGTTTTTGTCTCTATAACATGTTCAGCCGAGATGTGTCACTCTCATTAATGGTATTGGCACCTTTACCGGTATTGGCTTTCACCATCTACCGGGTGAACAGCATCATCAATAAGAAAAGTGAAGAGATCCAGGAGCAGTTATCCGATTTGACCACCCATGCTCAGGAAACCTATTCCGGTATTCGTGTGATCAAATCATTTGTACAGGAAACAGCCATGTTTCAGCAATTCCGGCAAAGCAGTGAGGCTTATAAGCGGGCAGCCATCGGATTATCAAAAGTTGAATCGATCTACTTTCCCAGCATGTCATTGATGATTGGTATCAGTATTTTGATCACCATCTTCATAGGTAGCTACCGGGCCATACAAGATCCGTCAGCTGTCGGCACCATCGTTGAATTCGTGATTTATATTAACCTGCTAACTTTTCCTGTGAGTGCCATTGGTTGGACCGCCAGCATGATACAGCGGGCTGCGGCATCACAAAAAAGAATCAATGAGTTCTTATCCATTGTTCCCGATGTGCACGACCCTGTTCAACCCGTTCCGGTTTCAATGAACGCAACTTTGACATGGAGCAATGTGTCTTTCACTTTTCCTCACACCGGAATAAAGGCATTGCAAAATATTGATTGCACCATTCAACCGGGAGAAAAAGTACTGGTGCTGGGAAAAACAGGTAGCGGCAAAACCACATTTGCTCAACTCATGATGCGTATGTATGACCCTACGATTGGCGAAATCTTGTGGGGCGAAACACCGCTGCATCAATTTCGCCTCGATGATTGGAGACGCTCTATTGGCTATGTGCAGCAAGATGTGGTGTTATTTAGTGATACCATTGCAGCCAATATTAGTTTTGGGTGCAAAGAAACGCCTACCGCTGCGCAAATAGAACAAGCAGCCCGCATGGCCGGCGTTCATAACGATATCATAGGTTTTCCAGATGGATATGCCACCAGGGTGGGGGAGCGGGGAATTACCCTCTCTGGCGGACAAAAACAACGTGTTTCCATCGCAAGGGCCCTCCTCTCAGATCCGCAATACCTGCTGCTGGATGATTGTCTGAGTGCCGTTGATACGGCCACAGAAGCCCTGATAGCAGGCAATCTGCATACCTGGCTGGGCGACAAAACATTGATTTTCATAACCCATCGTATCATTACCTCCATCACATTCACACAGATTCTTGTGCTGGAAAATGGCCGGATCGTTGAGCAGGGTAACCAGGAGGAATTGTTACAAAAAGGGGGGTATTATGCCCGTCTCTACCGCCAACAATTGCAGGCGGTCGGTGGAAATCCTGCCTAAATCGGCATAGTTCTGTGGAATTAATTGGCTAAATATTTTGATAATAGTAAAGCAATACTATATTTGTTATACATTCATTAGTACCAACCTAAAAAACAAAAACCGTGGCTTACGAGAATCAGGAGAAAAAAATGGACAGTGTTTACAGTAAACGAATTCGTGCAGGAAAGCGGAGAACCTATTTTTTTGATGTGCGCGCAACCAAAGGCAACGACTACTTTCTTACCATCACAGAGAGTAGAAAGCGTTTTGACGACAATGGATATGACCGCCACAAAATTTTCCTGTATAAAGAAGATTTTAATAAGTTTCTAAAAGCGATGCAGGAAGCTGTCGATTATGTGAAGACAGAGTTGATGCCTGACTTTGACTTTGATGCGTTTAACCATGAATATCCGGAGGGTGAAGGTGAAAACGGACACATGGAAGTGACCAATCTGGTTGCTGAGCCTGCTCCAGAAAAAGAACCGGCGCCTGCTGCTGCACCCAGCCAGGAAGCTACTGCCGGTGATAACCTGAGTGGGGAAGAAGTAGATAAGTGGTAAATCGAACTCGTTGAATGATACGAAGTGCCCCAATTGCGGGCACTTTTTTTATAAGTCCCTCTCCATCCAGATATCACAACCCGTATGGCCGGAACAACCCATGGGACCCGGCAGATACTGGAACCCCATTTTTTCATACATACCAATGGCTGTTTTAAGTTCCGGCATAGTTTCAAGGTAGATTTTCTGGTAACCCAATCCTTTAGCTAAGCGGAAAGCTTCTTCAACCAGTTGTCTTCCTATTCCCGTACCCCTTGCCTCAGGCAGCAAATACATTTTGACCAGTTCGCAGGTTCCTTCCGGCAGGTTAGGTGTAGGGAAGATACCGGCTCCCCCCATTACTTGCTCACCTCGAACAGCCACCCGGTAGGCACTGCGCGGCGTAGCATTGAATAATTCAAACAAATGATCGGTTTCGCGATCGTAGTAAACTGTTCCGGGTTTATTGGCTCCAAATTCTTCCAACACGGATCGTATAATACGCGCCAGGGTGGCATTATCATCGGCGGCGATGGGACGAATAACAGTGCTTGGTAATTCCATAGTGCTATTAGCTGGTAGTCTGACGCATTTCTCGGCAGACATTCATTAATCCATTCGTGGAGGCATCATGCGTTTGGATAGCTGCTGTGGCATTTAATTCGGGTAATATCTTTCCAGCCAATTGTTTACCGAGTTCTACACCCCACTGATCAAAACTGAATATATTCCAGATCACACCCTGAACAAATATTTTATGTTCATACAGGGCAATTAGCTGTCCCAATGCAAAGGGCGTCAATTGACGGAACAGAAAGCTATTGGAAGGTTTATTGCCGGTGAACACTTTGTATGGTGTCAGTCTTTTGATTGCCTCCTCTGAAAGGCCGGCTGCTGTTAGTTCTGCTTTTACTTCCTCCTCCGTTTTTCCATTCATTAATGCTTCAGTTTGGGCGAAGAAGTGAGAAAGTAATTGCTGGTGATGGTTGCTGAGATCATAATGACTGATGGCAGGTGCAATGAAATCGGCCGGAATCAATAGGGTACCCTGGTGAATCAACTGATAAAAAGCATGCTGACCATTCGTTCCGGGTTCACCCCAGATGATGGGACCGGTAGGATAGTTCACCGGATTACCATTTCTGTCAACATATTTTCCATTGCTCTCCATATTGGCCTGCTGCAGATAGGCGGGCAGGCGATGAAGGTTTTGGTCATATGGTAAAATGACCTCACTTTGGGCACCCATGAAATTGGTATACCAAATACCAATGATGGCCATCAATACCGGAATATTGTTTTCGAATTTTTCTTGTCTAAAATGGAGATCAGCCGCATGCGCACCTTTGAGCAATGCTTCAAAGTTGGCGTAACCGATGGTGAGGGCAATCGATAAACCAATAGCACTCCAGAGTGAGTACCTGCCACCAACCCAATCCCAAAACTCAAATCGATTGTCGGGATGAATACCAAAAGCGGTCACCGCTTTTTCATTGGTGCTGAGCGCTAAGAAATGTTGAGCGATGTGCTGCTCGTTTCCGGCATGCGCAAGGAACCAGTCACGTGCCGTATGAGCATTCGTCATGGTCTCCTGCGTGGTGAAAGTCTTGGATGCGATCAGAAACAAGGTTTCTTCCGGATTTATCTGTTCCAGGGTTGCTGCAATGTGCGCGCCATCAACATTGCTGACAAAGAAAGAGCGGATACCGGGAACCCGATAGGGGCGGAGGGCCTCTGTAACCATCACCGGACCTAAATCACTGCCACCAATACCGATGTTGACGATGTAACGAATTTTTTTGCCGGTATAACCTTTCCAATCACCACTGTGTACCTTATCACAGCAAACTTGCATCTGTTGTAATACGCGTTTGATATCGGGCATTACATCCTTGCCGTTCACGAGGGCGGGCTCATTGGTAAAGTTGCGCAAAGCAGAATGCAGTACAGCCCTATTTTCCGTCTCATTGATGGGTTCCCCCTGAAACATTTTTTCGATGGCTGTCTTCAATTCAGTTTCCTGTGCCAACTGCAGGAGCAATTGCAGTGTCTTTTGGTTGATGATATTCTTGGAATAATCGAACAACAAATCGTTCCAGCGAATAGAAAAACGAGCAAAACGATCGCTGTCTGAAGCAAACAGATCCCGCAGGTGAATGCGATTCATTTCTTCTTCTGCATGCTTTTTCAGTAAAAACCAGGCCTGCGTGCTGGTCGGATTGATTCTCGGTAACATGTGCTTCAATTTTACCTGTAATGTTCCGGCCATTAGAGCCGTGTAATTACATCGATGGTTCTTTCGACATCCATTTCATGGATATCCAGGTGTACCACCATTCGGATCATCCGGGGGGAGATGGCGATGGCGAGTATGTCGTTTTCTTTCAACTTGACAGCCAACTGGGGGGCAGTATAAGTGTTGCTGACCTCAAAAATCACAATGTTGGTTTCAACCGGAAGGATTTTTCCAATAAAAGATTTCTGCTGCCAGGCCTCCGCAATCAAGCGGGCATGCAGGTGATCAGTACCCAGGCGGGCTATATGGTGCTCGAGGGCATAGATGCCCGCAGCAGCCAGGTATCCTGCCTGACGCATTCCACCACCCATCACCTTGCGAATCCGCCGGGCTTTTTGAATAAAAGGGGTATCTCCTATAAGTACACTTCCTACCGGGGCACCTAAACCCTTGCTGAGGCAGATCGAAATACTATGGAACAGTTCACCATAGCGAAGGGGCGACTCATTCTTGGCCACCAGGGCATTGAACAAGCGGGCACCATCGAGGTGTAGACTTAAACTTTTTTGATCACAAACTTCTCTAATACGTTGAATTTCATTGATATCGTAGCAGCTTCCGCCACCACGATTTGCGGTATTTTCCAGACTCACCAGACTCGTATTGGCTTTATGAACATCGATGGGATTAATCGATTCCATAACTTGATCTGCTGTGATTCTTCCCCGGTCGCCCTGTACCAAGCGAACGGATACCCCTGAATTAAATGCAATACCGCCACCTTCATATTGATAGATATGCGACATGGAATCGCAAATCAACTCATCCCCGGGTTGGGTATGACATTTGATGGCAATTTGATTGGTCATGGTGCCACTGGGACAAAATAGAGCAGCCGGCATGCCAAACAGGGCGGCACTCATTTTCTCCAGTCGGTTGATAGAAGGATCTTCACTAAACACATCATCCCCTACAACTGCCTGATTCATAGCTTCTAGCATACCGGGGGTGGGGCGGGTGACCGTATCGGAGCGATAGTCAATCATCATGCGGACGAAGATACTCGCAAACCGGCTTTTTCGGGGCTTTGTCAGGCACTTTTTTATGAGTGGTTATTAATTCACTATTTTCTACCATTTATAACCCTTTTTTCCACATAATCAATGGTTTTTAGCCTAATTTATGTATCTTTGCAGGCTATATTCTGCTGCCGTTTGGGCAGAGAATATATTGGACCACTATTTTGTAACCTTTTCGTCCGTTTTTTGTCTATATAGTAATTCTAACCCATGAGGCAGCTTAAAATTGCAACCCAGATTACGAATCGCGACTCTCAGGCAGTTGAAAAATACCTGCAGGAGATATCTAAGATTCCCATGATCACTCCCGAGGAGGAAACAACACTGGCCCAGAAAATCAAGATGCACGATCAGCATGCACTCGATAAACTGGTTCAGGCGAATCTGCGTTTCGTGGTTTCAGTAGCCAAGCAGTACCAGCACCAGGGGCTTTCCCTGAGTGACCTTATCAATGAAGGTAACCTGGGTCTGATCAAAGCCGCTCAGCGTTTCGATGAGACCAAGGGTTTTAAATTCATCTCTTACGCAGTATGGTGGATTCGTCAGTCCATCCTGCAGGCACTGGCCGAACAGGGGCGTCTGGTTCGTCTTCCACAAAATAAAATCGGTACCTATAATAAGGCCAATAAAGCCTACATGGCATTTGAACAGGAGCATGAGCGTGAGCCTTCAACTGAAGAGTTGGCCGAGATCCTGGAGATGAGTGAAACAGAAATCAACAATATTTTCCAAAGCAATACCCGCCACACTTCACTCGATGCACCCGTGCATGAAGCAGAAGATGTGGCCATGGGTGACTTGCTGGAGGGAAGTGATGATACCGACGAAGACGTTATGAAGGATTCTCTTCGTGAAGAAATCCGTCGCGTACTCAAATCATTGAGTCCACGCGAGGCTGAAATCGTGAATGCCTACTTTGGTTTAGATGGTGAAAATGGTGTAACCATAGAGCAAATTGGTATGAAGTATGATCTGACCAAGGAGAGAATCCGTCAAATCAAAGAGCGCGCCATCAAACGCCTCCAGAAAGCCCGCTACAGCAATTCGCTGAAAGCCTATTTGGGGTAACGATAACCAAAATTTTATATCGAAAATGCCCCTGTTATTATCAGCAGGGGTATTTTTTTAAGATTATCCACAACACCCGCTACCTAAGTTACGCACTACATTTTATTGATAACTTCGCGCGGTAAAAATGAAGTAAATGGCCAACGAGGAAATTGAAAAAGTACATCTGCTGATCATAGGCTCCGGTCCGGCCGGCTATACAGCAGCCATCTATGCTGCCCGTGCTAACCTGAAACCGGTATTGTACCAGGGTATTCAGCCCGGCGGACAACTCACCATCACGACCGAGGTAGAAAATTATCCCGGTTATCCGGATGGTATTCAGGGACCAGAGATGATGGTTCATTTTGAAAAACAAGCCGTTCGCATGGGTGCCGATGTTCGCTATGGCATCGCTTCCAGTGTTGACTTCAGTGTTCGACCATTCCGGGTATGGATTGATGAAGAAAAACTGATCGAAGCCGATGCAGTCATCCTCTCTACCGGCGCTTCTGCCAAATGGTTGGGACTCCCGTCTGAGCAGCGTTTGAATGGATATGGTGTGAGTGCTTGTGCCGTTTGCGATGGATTCTTTTTCAGAGGCAAGGAAGTAGCCATCGTTGGTGCGGGTGATACCGCAGCCGAGGAAGCCTTATACCTCTCTAAACTTTGTACCAAAGTTCACATGCTGATAAGAAAGAATGCCATGCGCGCGAGCAAAGTGATGCAACAGCGTGTACTGCAAACCCCTAACATTGAAGTCCATTGGAATACCGAGACCGAAGAGATTTTGGGTGCGTCTAAGGTTGAAGCCGTTCGCATCCGTAACAATCAGTCTGGCGAAGTAACAGATATTCCGGTAAGTGCTTTTTTTGTTGCCATCGGACATCAACCGAATAGTAGTATTTTCAAACCCTTCGTCGATATGGACGAAACAGGCTATATACTGACCGTGCCGGGTACAACTAAAACCAATATCGAAGGCGTTTTTGCAGCCGGAGATGTGCAGGATAAAACCTACCGCCAGGCGGTGACTGCCGCAGGTAGTGGTTGTATGGCGGCCCTCGATGCAGAGCGTTACCTCAGTGCTGCCGGACTGGCATAAACGATTCATTCCAATCCCATGTATACCATTCACCTGCAAAACCTGCGATTCAATGGCTTCCATGGTTTATATGAAGCAGAGAAACGATTGGGGAACGCATTTGAAGTAAACGTCAGCGTACATGTTGACGATAACATTGCCCTCGTTTCCCCTGATAGCCCCTCACTCGACTATGTTCATGCCTACGATGTCATCCGCCGTTGCATGGAACAACCGACACCCCTGCTGGAGCAATTAGCCCATACCATCGCTAAGCTTTTGCTCGAAAAATTTCCTATAGCCAAACAGGTACACATCTCTATATATAAATTGCATGCCCCCATACCTTCCTTTGAAGGTAAAGTTGGCGTAGAATTTGTTATAGACAGATAAAACAATCAACTGTCGGTATGAAATACCTATGTCTACTTTCCCTCTTTTTTATTGGTAGCCTGCGGGCTCAGCCGGTAAATACGCTCATACAGCAAGCTGAACAACTGGAGCGGCAGCTCAAAGAGCCGGAAGCCATTAAACTATATCAGGCAGTGTTGCTGCAGGAGCCAGCACAGGTTGCTGCCCTGTGTAAACTGGCCGAACTGCATACGGTATTGGCTAATACAGCAGTCGATAAGAAAACAAAGAAGCTGATGTATGAAACTGCCTATGCTTTTGCCAAAAGAGCCTATGCAGCCGATAGTAATCGGGTAGAATCAAGTTATGTGATGGCCATGGCATCCGGTAATCTGACCGATTTCGAATCTGATAACAGAAAGATTGTTGAGTATGTGCGAGATGTAAGATACTATGCCGATCGTGCGGTGACCTTACAACCCAACTATGGAAAAGCACAGTATGTATTGGGCAAATGGCACTATGAAATGGTGAAATTGTCTGTTTTTAAGAAAGCAGCCGTTAAACTATTTTATGGGGGTTTGCCGGAAGGTAATCTTGATATGGCAATAGCCTGTATGGAAAAATGCAGACAGCTGGAACCTTATATGGTGAGCAACTACCTCGATCTGGGTCGTGCCTATAAGGAAAACCGAAATCCTACAAAAGCCATTGAAATACTCACCCGCCTTCAAAAATTACCCAACCGAAATTCAGCCGATGCTATCATGAAAGCTACGGGCGCTGAATTATTAGCCACCCTTCAATAAATCAAATATGGAACTCCAACAACAATTTGAATCAGCTGTTGCCAACAGTAAAAACCTGAAAGAAAAACCCGACAACGAAACCCTTTTAAAAATCTATTCTCTCTACAAGCAGGCGACAGAGGGTGATTGTACCGCCGCTCATGCACCAGAAAATCCTTTCGATTTCGTCGCTAAGTTTAAGTACGAAGCTTGGAACAAACTGATGGGCACTTCTTCTTCAGATGCGATGCAGCAATATGTAAATCTGATAGCCGAATTGCAGGCAAAGCAGTAAAGCTAGCATCAGTTTATATTTTACGTTGCTTCCACCTGCCACTGCGCATATACCAGTAGGAGGGGAGGAACAAGGTCATCCAGTACAGCCATTCACTGGCCCAGCCCACTGTTATGGGTAGGTTCCAGACTTCCAATACCAGGTAGGTGTAAACGCAATAAAGCACAATGGCAACACTTTCGGTGATCAGGTTCATGTTTGAATTGCCTGTACCCGTTACGGCATTCATCCACACTACACCGATAGACATTAACAACATAGCCGCAGAAACAACACGCAGTACCGGGATAGCTGCCGCTATGAATTCCGGACCCTGACCATACACACTTAAGAAGGCAGTAGGAAAAAGATTCAGCAGACAAAATACGATGATCGACATACCCAGACTGAAGAAAATGATCCGCTTGATTAATGGCATCACTTCCTCCATCCGTCCTTGTCCAATCACATTACTCACCATGCTGTTCGTGGTGGCTGCAAAAGCCCAGGTAAAGCAACCGAAGAAACCAAACAGGTTCCGCATGGTATTGGATACCGCCAAGGCAAGGGTGCCATCGTGTTCAATAAGAATATAAAAAAACTCCCAGCTGATGATGCTGATGGCGAATTGCAGCATCAGGGGTGATGACTGCCGTAGGATCAATTTCGTATTCGTGAGATGAAACTTAGTGAGCTTAAAAAGTTGTAGGGAACGAATGACTGAGTTATTGGTAATGATTAAAAATATGACAAGTAATCCGGCTACTTCACTGGCTATGGAAGCAATCGCAGCGCCATTGAAACCCATAGCAGGTAAACCAAAATGCCCATATATCAAGCCATAGTCAAGTACAATATTGATAACTGCTTCAGTTGTGGTGCCGATGATGAGAAACTTGCTTTGGTTGATACCCACCAATAGTGCATTTCGCATCTGGTAGAGGTAGAGGAATGGAAGTCCGAGTATACGAATGTGCAGAAAGCGAATAGCCATATTCGCACTCTCCGGGTCAGATAAAGTAGCTCTGATGATAACAGGTGCCACCAACCAGGTAAGAAGAATACCCACTATCGATAAAACAATGGAAATGCGAACACCCTGTGCAAATAATACGCCGATGTCGTTAAGTTTGTTTTCACCTGCTCTGCGAGAAATGAGTGCCTGTAACCCATTATTCAGTCCTTGACCGAGTACTGCAAAAATCAGGTAGTAGACACCTGTTATTCCTGCCACTGCAAGTTCCCGCTGTCCTAAACCACCTAAAAAAATATTATTGACAATGAAATTGAATTGTGGTACTAAAATAGATAGGGCGATGGGGAAGGCGATGGCCAGTATTTGCCGGCCGGATAGCTGCACCTGCAGCGAAGAACCGGGTGAACTCATAACAAGAATTGAAGCGCAATTTAGCTGAATATGAGCTGAATTCTTTGCCGTGCTGGCTTTTTATTTAACATTGCAGTGTAATTTACGGTCATGGCGCTGAAAAAATTTTCCATCTATTCTCAGGAACACCCACCCGTATCCTATACCGGAGATGATGAATTATTTGTTCATATCGGCATGCACCGGATTGATGTATTGGTTCGAAACGGACTGCAAAATATTCCGGAAGCATTGGAATCGTATGAAAAAGCGGAGGAGATGGATTGGCAGGAAACTTTAAAAAGTATTTTGCGGGAATCGGAAATTCTACGTCGCAATTTTAGTGAGCGTCATTTTTGTTTTTCCTTTCCCGATGCACTGGTGATCCCTGAGTCTAAATTCAGTAGTTCTTCTACCAAAGATCTGCTTAACCTTATTTATGGAGAACAGCCGCATAGCTGGATCGGGTACAAAAAAATGCCACGCAGTTTAGAGATGATGTTGGCCTATCGCGCTGATGATGGCATTCAGCAATGGATCAGCGATCGTTTTCCTAGTTATGACACTACCCACCTCTATGCTGAAACCATTCAGCAGTTACTATCAGATGTAACTGCCAATGAAAATCTGGTGGCTATTGATTTTGACGAGAAGACTTTTATGCTGACCCTCATCAAGGCAGGGAGTCTTCATTTGATTCAAACCTTTTCTTATACGACACGGGAAGATGTTTTATATGATGTGTTAAATTGTTTGCAGCATGCCGGCATGGCTTCCAAGAGTTGTCGGTTAATGATTTCCGGACAAATGACTACACAGGATGAATTAGTAGAACAGTTCTCCTCCTTATTTACATCTGTGGAATGGCAGGTTGTTCCTGCAGCGGGAATTTTTATGCAGTTGAAACAACAGTATCCTCCACATCATTTTTATTTATTACAGCGCTGGTTGTTATGAGAATCATTTCAGGAAA
>JBEIUM010000113.1:0-7883 GCA_040374385.1 Sediminibacterium sp.
ATTTCAGGGCATATTAGCATTATTGCCAGGCGGCACAACGGGTGCAGCATTGGCGAAGAAAACAGGAACAGAAGCAGGGGGCGGTGGTTTTTTCAAGATATTTAAGAGTTTGCTCGGCTTTTCAGAAGGTGGTACCGTATCAGGCCCGAAGTCGGGGTATCCGGTAATGCTTCACGGCACAGAGCATATTGTGCGGCCCGATCAGATGCGCTCCATTATCGCATCGGCAGCACAAATGGGAGGGGGTAATAGCAGGGTGATAGTAGAGGGAAGGATATCCGGTCAGGACATTTGGTTAAGTCAGCATCGTACAAACACATTCAGAGCATTAACAACCTAACATGGCATACGGCAAGAAATACATATTTTCCGCAATAAGCAAATCAGGGTTAACCTATACTGCTGAAATTTGGGAGAATGATTACACGGGGGCAGAATACCAAGTTAACACGGGAACATCACCGTTCCAGCTAACTTGCTCCGCTTCCGGTGATGACCCATTTCAACCGATACTGCCTACCATCTTTACCATTCGTGCTGACTTTACAGACTTTGCCGGTCCATATCCTGACTTGGTTAGCACAGACGATAAGAAGTATTATGTGAGGTTTTATGCGGAAGGGGGAACATATTTTGTATGGCAGGGGTTTGTGCTTATGGATAGCTTAAGTATCCCATTTACTACAGGCCGAAACTTTGTAGATATTAATTGTGTAGATGGGTTAGGACTGCTAAAATCAGTACCTTATGTAAATTCATCAGCAACAATAAATACATCGGAATCTTTACTTCAAATAATTCGTAACTGCTTACAAAATATTGGATTCCCTGTAGCTTTCTATATCAATTCAGCAATCAATTATTACGCAACGGCTCACAACCCTGCTGAATCCTATATTAGGAAAACACACATTTTACCTACATCCTGGACAAAAAATGATTTTACCTTTAAAAGTTGTTATGATGTTTTAGAGGATATTTGTATAGCACACGGAGCGCAATTATATCAGTCCGGTGGTGAATGGTGGATAACATCTGTTAACGAAAAAGCGTCGGATACATTAAGGGTATTTAGGACTGATAATAATTTGTCAGCAGACACATTAAGCAATATAAACATAAATAGAACAATAGAGCCGTATACCGCAAATGGTAACACACCATTCTACTTTATAGAAAATAGTCAAACTAAAATAATAAAGAAGTCATTTAGTGCGCTTGAAGTTGTAAGTGAATTAAATTACCCTGAAAATACTGTTGCAAATGGCAATATGTTTTTATTGACTGGCGGTATTCCTACCAATTGGAGTAGAACATTAGGAACAGGGGGTACTTTTGTAATGACAAGTGTTAGTGGTGTTTATGGAGCAAGAATTACATCAGGTTCTACAAATACAACATTAAATGCTTTGTCATGTGGATTTGTTAATGAAGGTGATATTTTAACTGTTGAGTTTCAAACAGAATGTAATGTTGTTGGTAATTTAGGTGTAGAAATAAAAGTAGATGCAGGCGGTGGAACTATTTTTTCTTATACAAAATTGATTTCAGGGGCAGGGGCTTGGTTAAGTGGTTCAATATTTTATGATGATGAAATAACTAACACAAATTTGCAACCTAGAACAATCACAACTCTTCCTTCACCATTATCTGGAACATTATACATTGGTTTTAGAGCAATATCAACAGGTATTAGCAACGTATTTATAGCAAACGTAAAAAAGAAAGGATCATCAGGGTTGGCGCAAAAGCAGGTATTGTATAATCAAACTGCAAATAACTTGTATAAAAAATCAGTAAGCAGCCCTATTGGTGGACAATTCCCTGTAACAAATATTTCACAAATTCAATCTATTTTATCTGTTTCGGATAACGCATTGGTAAACTTTCAAAGATTTTCAGGTGGCCCTGCTTATTCTGTTTTATCTGCTTTACTTTTTAGCCAACTTTACAACATTTATGGCAAAGCAAATATAAATATGCAGTTTACCCATTACAATCTTTTTAATGGTTCTTATGTTGTTGGCCTTGTTCACAATTTCAAGGTTATTGATCCTACATCGGTAATTAATATTAATTCATCTCGGTTTGTTTTAGGCCAATGTAATTTTGATTACATCAACAACACTTTAAGCGGTACTGCTTTAGAAGTTAGTAACACAAATTTGCCATATACATTAGTAAGCTCAATTCCTCCTACACCTCCGACACCATGTTATAATTGGTACAATAATTCTGCTGCTAATTGGGTAGGTGATTATACTAATTGTGCAGGTATTTTGCAATCGGGTGTAACTTTGACACCGGGGCAATTTGTATGTGCGAAAGATACACCATTCACGTTATCGGGGATGGATTTAGAAATAGGTTCACAATGCTAATAACATGACACCAGTAACAGGACAGAAACTCAATATCTACAAGTATAATAGCATCGCTAATACCGATACGCTAATAGCGTGCGCCCGTACTTGCACATTGAACGTTAGCGTTAATGCAATGGAGGTAACCAATATCAACTCCGCATGGTTCCAGGAAAGCCGCCCAGATGTTGCGAATTGGTCAATTTCAGCCGATGGGTTGGTGGTATTGGATGATTATTCCTACCTGTTTATGTTGCAGTCGCAACTCAATCGGGAGGTGCATCTCATTAAGTTCGTTATTGACAATGGAACTGCCGGGGGGTTGGTTATCGTGTCGGGGTTAGTATGGCTGCAATCTATCAGCATTACGGGCGCAAATAAGGACATCGGCACATATCAGGCAACATTTCAGGGGACAGGCCCGTATTCGCTTGCAGGTACCACCATTACACCCGTGGGGATACTTATACAGGGTACAACGGTTCAAGTATTGCAATACACCGCTGGAGGTGGTGAAACTTCCATCGCTATTCCCGCAGGGGCTGGTAAGACCATGCTATACGGTAGCCGTGGCGGTACTGCATTTGAAACTATCGTTTATACGGGTTCACCGGGCACAGGTTGCACGTGGACAATCAGCACGGGTACACTTGCCGTTGATAGCGGAGTGCCATTTTTCACAGGAGAGAAAATTATTATTTTAGTACAATAATCAGTTATGAGAAAGTTATTCACACTATGTTTATTAGTTTTTACTTTGTCCGCATCCGCCCAATGGCAGCAGACAGGTAGCAAGGTTCGTTATGTTAACGGCTTGGGTATTCCCACGAAGGATACGGCTGCAGGAGTTGCGGCTGATAGTTCGCAGATACTGATTAGGCCGGCTGATAGTTCGCTTTATGTGAAGTATAAAAGGACTTGGGTAAAGGTTGGGGGAGGTACGGTTAGTGGAACTACTAACTATGTGGCAAAGTTCACTTCATCAACTGCCATAGGTAATTCGCAGATATTTGATAATGGTACTAATGTTGGAATAAATACAACAAGTCCTACAGAGAAATTAGATATTAGAGGTGCATCGGGTGTAGGGTTGCAAATTTTTGAAACATCAACAGGCAATAACAATAGATTAATAATTAATCAAGTAGGTAATGAAGCAAGATTCACAAATACATATACAAGTGGTTTTGGTAAATTCACATGGAATGTAGGCGGTTCGGAGCGTATGCGGATTGATACGGTTGGCAATGTCGGAATAGGCTACACCGCCCCCGCTGCTAAACTTGCAGTATCAGGTACAACCCTAATAAACACCAACACCGATAACGGAGTTGATAAATTGCAGGTGAGTGGGAGTATGAATGTATCGGCAAAGGCAACGGCTCAAAATTTGTCGGTTACCAATAGTGCGCAAATAACCAATAATCTTGATATGGGTTCGGGTACGGCAAATACAAACTTTACCATTTTAGCGAATGGTACTTCAAGTGGGTGGGCAGGTAGAATGGTAGGTGAATACGCAACAGGTCAGTTTTATTTTCAGCATAGAAATAATTCCCCAACATTTACTACTTGCTTTTTACTTAATGCAAATGGAGGCAAGGGTGGTACTACATTTTACGATAACGCTTTTATTGGTGGCGATGGTTGGCTAACGGTTAATGGTAGTTCAAATAACGGAGTAGATAAATTACAGGTAGTAGGTTCAATAGCTGCAATTGGCATGAAGCAAGCATACGTTACAAAAACAGGCGCATACACCGCTACGAATGATGACTATGTTATTGATTGTACATCCGGTACTTTCACCGTAACACTCCCTGCATCATCCGGTCGCACAGGTAGAATACTGATAATAAAGAATAGTGGTGCAGGAACTATAACCGTAGATGGCAACGCTGCCGAAACTATTGATGGGGCTGCAACCTATGCAATATCCGTACAATACGGAACGATACAAATAATGTCGGATGGTACCAACTGGAAAATAATCAGTAAATTCTAATAACTTTGTAATATGATAACAGCCCTAATAACAGCAATCGCACTAACAACAACCGCACCTGTGCAAGTGCAAACAGACACAATCCCCTCTGCCATTCAAGTTAAAGCAGTTGAGTTCAACCGCCTAACCAAAGACACCGTTACGCAAATCAATTGGTGGGTATTCGGGCTTGGCAGAGATACCGCACAGGGCTGTACCGCCTACGTGGTAGCCTATGACAAGAGGGGCAAGAAAGTAACAGATGGCAATGTGCCTATCTCTGCTGCCATTGTTAAAGAATGGGGAACGGATAACACTCTGATAGATGATTTCATTCTCAAATTCTACAATCTTATAAAGCGTTAACAATGGAGCAACACGTTGATGGTACTTCGGTACGTGGTTTACTACTCACTATGGGTTTATGGATATTCGCACACGTTACCGCATCGCAGGTAGCAACATACTGCACAATACTATCAGCTATCGTTACTATAATCGTTAACATACAAAAGTTTAAACATGGCAAAAAGTCTGACTAACGTAAACCACCGCTCCCCGAAATGGTACCGGAAATCCAAAAGGGTTATCGGGTTACTATCCGGCCCTACCGTACTTGCGGTGTTTCAGATATTCAAACTCAACGATCACCAAATGGCAAGCATTGCGACTATCATCGCATTTCTGCCAACCCTGCTGGAGGTATTTTCAGCACTATTAGCAAATGAAGAATACGATACAAATGAGCCAAAAGCCGGAGAATAACTTTTGGGTGATAATGCTAATCGTGATAGCACTTGCCACGCTGCTATCAATGATGTCCTGCAATAACGTGAAGAAATCACAAAGCAGCAGCAAAACAGAAACAATCACCGTAATAGTTCGTGATACCGTTCACGTTAAGGTTATAGACACATCAAAGATTACAACCGAACTACAGGAGTTCATCACAAAGACTATAGAGATATTTGATACCACTTATACCGAAGTACCACAAATTCGCCAGCGCATCATTTATGAAAATATAAAGATGCGAAAGGAGATGAGAGAGAACGGCATCACAAAGGATAGCAGCGCAGGTAAAGTCAACTCTATCCAGTCGCAGACAATCGCTATTGATAGCAAAAGCAAACAAACCAACCGCACCCCGTGGTATTTGATATTCGGCATAGTTATAATTGTGTTATATTATTTAACGGTTAAAAAGTTCAACATACTAAAATGAGAAAAATAATCATATCCGCAGGACACGGAGGTACAGACCCCGGAGCATCCGGGAATGGTTATATTGAACGTGATTTAGCGATTGAACTGCGGAACCTGATAGTAGCCGAACTCAAAGCACTTGGCATTTCTGCCCTGTCAGATGATGATAAGAACGCACTAAAGCAAACCCTGTTATGGCTACGGGGCAAGTTCACCACAGGTGACATCCTACTTGACATACATTGGAACGCTGCCGGCAATCCCGATGCCAACGGATCGGAGGTAATTATACCACAAATTGCATCATCATTTGAGAAAGATTTGGCAGCCGCAATACTGAAATGCTTTACCTCATTTGGATATCGTGATAGGGGAGTAAAACCCGAAACGGAAACGGCCCGAAAGTCGCTGGGATGGATGCGGCCCAATGCTGAAAACATACTGATTGAGGTATGTTTCATCAGCAACCTAACCGACATGAAACTATACCAGGCGAACAAGCAAGGCATCGCCCGTAGGGTGGCGGCAACGCTGGCACATTTTAGGTCAAAGAATTGATGTAATTTTACACCATAATCATATACAATGGCGGTATTTAATAAATTCGATTGCTTCGTTGAGAATGTCGCGGAGAAGGTGCATAATCTCGGCTCTGACCAGTTAACACTTGCACTCACCAATACTGCACCTTCGGCTGCAAATACGGTGTTGGCAAATATTACGGAGATAACTTACACCAATTTATCAACTCGTAACCTTACCACTTCGGCAAGTTCGCAGACATCGGGACTTTATAAATTAGTGGTTGCTGATACAACCCTAACATCTACTGGGGGCAGCACAGGGCCGTTCCGGTATGTGGTGGTTTACAACTCTACTGCTGCCGGTGGGCCGCTTATAGGATGGTATGATTACGGTACTGCACTCACGCTGAATAGTGGGGAATCGCTTTCAGTTGACTTCGATCAAGTTAATGGACTTTTAACTATACAATAAGATGGCAGATAATGTCGGATATACACCGGGGAGTGGCGAGATAATCGCTACCGATGACATAGCAGGGGTGCAATACCAACGGGTAAAACCTGTGTGGGGTACAGATGGGGTGGCTAATGATGTCAATGCAAACACTCCCCTACCTATACAGGGTGTTGGTGAACTGATAGAAGCCATTGAAGCAATGCGGATGGCTATACAGGCACTTACACGAACCGTAGGACTTGCACAGGTCAACGCATTAACAGGTAGAATGTTGGTGGATGGTTCGGGTGTTACGCAGCCTGTTTCGGGTACAGTATCAGTAGGTACTCCGGCAGTAACGCAATCCGGTACATGGAACATAACCAACCTTGCAACAATCGGAGGACAAGCAGCAAACTCACAGATACCATCCTTTGAAAGAATGACTGCTGATAATTTAAGAAGAAATATAAACGTTACATAATGCCTACAACAAACGGAAATAGAAAATTATTAGACCTCAAAAGATGGGAACAAGTTACTCCGGCTCCGGTTGCATCCGTTGCAGGTAGCTTTATTGCATCTTCCCGGCACTTTCGCCAACAACAATTATACGTGCAAGCGTTAACGGTTGCATATCTATACAATCCATTTGAAGATGGATGGGTACAACTTCCTTCCCCGGCACTTGCCGGAACATTAGCAGCAGGTGCGGCAGGTGTAGCAGGTGCATGGAGTACAGGTACAACCGTTGCGGCTGCATCGTTAACGGCAACAGGTGGTACTACTACTACAATTATAACCAACCAAACTTTAGCCCGTTCACTTGCAGGGTATTCTATTCATATTTTATCGGGTCCAAATGCAGGGGTAACACTTACAATTGTAAGTAACACTATAGGAGCCAATGCCACTATCACCGTTGCTGCACAGGCATCAGCATTTACGGCATCAACCGTGTATCGTTTATGTACTCCTGTTTGGTATGTTGTTGGTTCGGGTACTCTTGCATCTGGTTCGTTCCGTAAATATGACTGGGCAACTAATACATGGACTACTCTCGTTAACACCGGATTACCTGCCACTATTGCAACAGATGGCAAGTTGGTTAGCACTCCTTCATGGCTAAATACCGATTACAAAGCATTTGCAACAGGTACGGCTACTGCCGGAGGTGCATCTACCTTAACAAATAGTGCAAAGACTTGGACTACCAACCAATGGACTAACTACCAAATCAGAATCGTATCAGGTACCGGTGCCGGTCAGATAAGAACTATCGCATCTAACACAGGTACGGTTATTACCACATCTGCTGCATGGACTACGCAACCGGATGCAACTTCGGTGTACAACATAGAGGGTAATGA
>JBEIUM010000271.1:0-3162 GCA_040374385.1 Sediminibacterium sp.
GCATTGGGATATCCATTCGGAAAATTGGGATATTCATAATTCAAATATCTTCCGGCCCAGCCACTGTTTACAATGGTAGAACTGTCGCTGGCACTCATCCAGATATCCGTAGCACGAAAATGCGAAAAATTAGGCTGGGGATATCCCACGGAGTGAATCACTTTCAACTGACCATCCTGATACAAACTTCCCAAGCCCGTCATGGCTGGGTGTAAACCTGCCTTGCCGTTGAGTGGCAACACTTTCGTATCTGGAATATAAAGATTGCTTCGAGCGTTTACATAATTACTGAAATTTTCTAGCGGCACCACCATATTTAATCCATCGTTACCACCATTTAACTGAACAATTACCAGCACATGATCGGTTTCGGTAACCGGTAGTAATAAGGAAGATAATTCCGGTGAACTCATTCCAAATGCACGAAAAGAAAAACCATTCAGCAGCGATGGCAATAGCACCCCGGCCGGTAAAGTTTTTTGTAAAAAAGATCTTCTTTTCATGGATGAGTTTTTACAGGAAGTTCACTAACACAATTGATATTCGGGTAGGTTCATTAAATATTTAAACAAGTCGCGCAACCTATTTTTTACCGTATTGGTGTTGGTGGTATTTCCAGGCGTTGAAATGTACAAATTCCAGGCATCGGTCCAGTAGTGATCATCCGACTGCCCCCCGAGTAAAATATCTCTTTTCAGTTGCTGCTTCGAAGCGGCGGAAATATCAATTCTTAAAATTAAGTACGTGATATCGTTGATCAATTTATTGGGATCTGCCGGTTTCGACAATTTTTTTACCCACTCAACCGCATCAATTTTCATCAAAAATCCATTCAGGGTATAGCCTGTCACAATCATGGTATCCGTAAACTGATTTCGGCGGGGAAGGGTATCACTGTTAATCCACACCTCATAAAATTGGGGCTCCTGATAATAGGCTTTCCATCCACTTACATCTGGCGGATCTCCAATCCTTTGCTGCATATTCGAAGCCCAATTAAACAGGTAATTATAGTGTCCATAATTGGTTGTATAATCCGATGCAGGAGGAAGGGTAATGGTAAATTCACGACAAAGGCCTACTACCAGATCAATGGGACTTTTAATTTGACAACCAACAGCCAGTGAGTTAAAAAAGTGTTCGCTTTTTAATAAGGCTTCCAGTACCGGCAATATCTCATAATTATTCTGTACAAATAGATTGGCAAGTGGTGTTATGATGGTTGCTTCAACGGTGGCATCAATATCATAATAAATAAACCAGCGATAGAGTCGTCTGCAAATGTATTTGCTTACCTCAGTGGTTGCAAAAATCATATTCAGCATTTCATCTAACTCTTGTTCACCGGCAGTGGCAGTTGTTCGGCCGGCAATACTGGTATTGTTAAAAAATGCCGAAAACTTTTTTGCATTTTTATCGTGTCGATTAATATCAAAAAAGGAAGTGCCGGTAGTAGCATTGATTCTCCACCCAGTTAACACCCGGGCAGCCGCTTTCACATCATCCTCGGTATATAGTGAACCAGGGCCTTTTCCACAGCAGAAAAGCTCTTGCAGTTCTCGTCCATAGTTTTCGTCCGGTGCTGCAGCCGTATTGTATTGCCCATTCAGATAAACCAGCATGCCGGGATCTAGGGTAATGGCACGGGTAAGTGCTTTAAAATTACCCAGGGCATTGGTACGCAATACCTGATGGTGGCGATAAATATAAATTGGATTGCCGATGGTATCCGCCTCAGTGGCAAAGTGATTGTGCCAGAACAATATCATTTTTTCCCGAATACTTCTATCCTGATTAATCAGGTTTCCAATCCACCATTTTTGAAAAGATGATACCCGATTCCCGTTTAAGCCGCTATCACCGGTTATATCATTTACCCAAGTGGTTCCCGCTGCAATATTGGTATCCGGCTTGGCTATTGATGAGGCTGGCACATAATCCTTCACCGGTGGATTAGGAGAAGGCGAAGAAGGATTGAGCAACTCACTGATACTTTGTAAGAAGGTTCGGGTAGCGAAATACTGTACATCATCAGGTCGAGCACCAAACTGGGTTCGCTTTAGCAAGTGAATAACCTGGTCGGTTGTCCACGACCCCGCATAAGGCGTTAATCCACCTCCGGGCGGTGGAGGCGGGGCTTCCTGAACAGAAGCGGGTTGAATTATTTGCGAAATGAATTTTCGCCGGCTCATAGTCTATAGTCTAAATAACGAATTAAGATACTATAAAATTACCTATTGTTGCCTAATACCAATAAAAAAAACACATTAATATTATATAGTATTTGTAAATAGCCCAACTCCAAATGCAGCGAAACAACCGAAAAATTGTCTATATTTAGGGTTAACAATTTTACCCTCATGACGGAGCAGGCCATCATTGCAGGCTGTTTACGAAACGATGCTGCCGCACAGCGGGAATTGTACAATCAGTACAGTCCTAAAATGCTCAGTGTTTGTTATCGGTTTTCTCCTACCAGAGAAGATGCCGAAGACATGCTCCAGGAGGCGTTCATCAAAGTGTTTACCCACATACATACGTTTCAGAATAAAGGCTCTTTTGAGGGCTGGATCAGGAGAATCATTGTACACACCTGTATCAATTTTTTGAAAAAACATAAAAAGTTCAACGAAAGCATTGAACTAACTGAGGCCAATTTAATGCAGGTGAAAGAGGAAACCATCCCCTCCATTATGCAGGCCAAGCAGGTGATTGAATGTATTCGGCTGCTACCAGTAGGATATAGAACGGTGCTAAACCTGTATGCGATTGAAGGGTATAGTCATCGTGAAATTGGTGAGTTATTGGATATAGGTGAGAGTACCAGCCGGAGTCAGTATACCCGTTCAAAGGCATTACTGGAAACCATGTTGATACGTAAAAAAATAATTGACCAACCAAGGGAAGACCTCTCTTGGCTGGCCACATAAATAAGTAGGATTGGTCTGATTAATATGAAAAACAAGTACCAACAAGAAGATTTTGAGCAGTTTTTACAAGAGGAAGTAAAATCGCACCGGATGTATCCGTCTGACCCTGTGTGGAACAAGATCAGAACAGAGTTGCATGGCAATCAATCATGGCCAGCCCTCACATTTATCTCTCTATTTATAATTTCAGCACTTACCATTTCTACCCTGCTCAACCGAACACCCAATACCC
>JBEIUM010000224.1:0-4454 GCA_040374385.1 Sediminibacterium sp.
CATCCGAAAGAAACATGCACAACCCGAAGAATTGCCCTGTAGCCCTGTCCATCACTGGAGTGATGCGAATTAAAAAATAATGCAGGCCTCCATCCATACTCGGAAACTTGAGTTCCGATTCAAAATGGTCGAGGTCACCTGAAGCGATCTGAGCCGTCACAAAATCGAACTGAGGAATGAATTGAGAGGGGATAAAATCACCAAGGTTCCTCCAGGAAGAAATCGGATTACCGACCATTTTCTTCGCCAACTCTGTAGAGCTTCGGTTGTAAAACAGGATTTCGTGCTTCTTGTTGACCAGCACAATGGAGTCGCCAGTGGCATTGATGATGCTCTCCATGTAGAGCGACTGCCTGCGTAACTTATCGTGGCTCTTCTCGGCGATAGTGATATTGGATCCGTATATGTTCACCTGATTTTCCTGGTGACTCATGACAAAGTTCATCAGATAGGTTTCCTTGCCCACCCTGAGCTTGAAGAAATCGGAGTAACCAGTGGCGTACACTTTTTTAAGTACAGCCCGCAGCTCCTGACTCACCATTCGGGAGGTATTGTTTCCGATGTTCTTCAATAAGCGAAGCGCGGAATCGTTGGCGAACATGATACGCCCGAAGCGGTTGACCCGCATTACGGGATTCGGGTTTTCATATGGAAATAGTGAAAAGGCAAGCCGTTCTTTTTCAAGCTTACGTTGCCGGCTACGATCTACGATATAGAGGACAAATTCATCCGTGTTGTATTGATACAAACCACCATCAATGTATAACTCCCCATGGCGGCCTACCAGTCTCTCTGAAAATCTTCTGAGTGTTCCTGTTGCTTCCACTTCTGACAGCACCCGCTTGAAATAATTCCCCAACTTATCCCTCAATAGGGATGGGATGGAAACACCCTGCTGAAGCCCGAAAGAAAATACCAGTCCATCGGGACCGTTCCACAGAACGTCCTTTATGACCGCCTGACGGTCGATGAGGAGGATGGTTCCTTCAAAAAGTGGAAGCAGGGAGTGTTTGAACTTATCGGTGAGTGGTTCTTCCTGGTCGGGATGGTAGTGATGGTGGTATGCTAAATCCTGTACCAAAGAGCAAAAGACCAGATCATCTCCGACTCCCTGCCTGAAAACATGCAGGGTCATTTGGAATTTCACATCGGGTAAATACTCTTTGAATACACCGTGCGGATTGAACACGACTGTATAATCTCTCAGATTTAATGCATCATCGCCGAATAAGGGGAAGATATGCTCATCACAATTAAAGTAATCCTTAAAAGCGTTCCATTGGGCAGAATCACTTTGTCCGGGCAGCAATAATCTGGAAAAATCATCACCCCTTTCCACAATCTTTCCTGACCTGTTTACCAGGATCGAAAAAACATGAATTCTATCGGCTGTCCTACTATTCATGGTGGCTGTTCATACCGGTATACGAAAAACAGAGGGAAAGGATACTGATAAACAGTCGGTATCTTCATTCAAACCCATGCCAATCACATACAAGTCATGCTCGTATAAAAATACGAATAGACAACTGCAAGATTTTTACAAGTTAACAATATAAGTGTATACACCTAAATGTCCCAGCCGGAAGCCAACACATCGGCCAGGTGCAGCGTATTGCAGGTGATTGATTTCTTATCCATCACACCTTGCAAGTGCATCAAACAAAGCGGGTCGTTGGAAATGATCAAATCCGCCCCGCTTGCCATGACTTTTGTCAGTAATTCCTCAGCCATGGCCACAGACATGGCTTCGTTTTTACGGTCAAGTCCGCCGCCCATGCCACAACAGGGCATATCGGATACGTCAATTAGCTCAAGTCCTCTGACCTTACCTAACAAGGTACGCATAGGGCTTGATTCAGCATTGGACTTGCAGTTACAACCGTCGAGCACGATTGCCTTGGCGGAAAGTTGCGCAGACAAATCGCTGGCATGCAGTACATTCACGAGAAAATCCGAAAGCTCAAAAAAATTCTTCTGGACAAGCTTGTATTGGTTGTGCAGCGAGGAATTATGAAAAAGAGAAGGATAAAGATTGCGCACAGTATTGACACAACCGGGACCCGGACAAACCACATATCGTTCGTCCTGAAATTCCTTGATCAGCTTTTCACCTACCTCCTTGCAGTAATCCCGGTAACCGTCCTCGTACGCAGGCTGACCGCAACAGGTCTGCTCGGGATTGTAGTTCACGCCGCAACCGATACGCTCCAACACCTTGAGGGTATTGCGGGCGGTTTCCGGCTGGAACTGATCCATGTAACAGGGAATGAAAAGATCGACTATCACTGGTTTAGGAGATATTTGTTGAGACAAGATGGTGGGTACGCCCGAGCCGAACCAGCAGCACAATGCCGATGGCGAAAAAAATCACGAGGGCGACGATGGAGTGGCGCATACTGCCGGTCAATTCATTGATATAACCGAAGGCAAAGGTACCCAAAACAGTACCTGTCTTTTCGCAAACATCGTAAAAACTGAAATACGAGGCATGATCGCGGGTCGGCGGCAACATTTTCGAGTAGGTGCTACGCGAAAGCGATTGTATACCGCCCATGACCATCCCGACGAAGGCTGCTGTGATGTAAAAATGCGAAGGCAAATACACGAAGAAGTAAACACCCACGCAAATCAGTATCCAGACGGCGATGGCAAGTATCAATGACTGCAAGTTACCGAAGCGATTCGATAGGTACGAAAAGAGAAAGGCACCTGCTATGGCTACGAACTGTATCAGCAAGATGCATACAATCAAGCCACTCTGCTTACTGTCTTCATCGGTCCATGCGATTTCCTGCACCCCGAACAAGGTAGCAAGATACATCACGGTTTGTACGGCCATGTTGTAAAAGAAAAACGCCAGGAGAAAGGATTTGAGACGGGGTGTTTCTTTCAACTGTTGCCAGACCTTTTGCAACTCCCTGTAACCACGGGTGAGGATATCGGATTCGAGGGGCCGTGCCATCGGGTCTCTGGGCAAATGGGCGAAGGAATACTGTGCAAAGCCGAACCACCAGACGCCGGTGAGTAAAAATGAGCAGCGCATCGCCAGGCCATTGGATATGCCTCCGTACCACTCGGGAAAAAGGATCATGGTCAGGTTGAAGATCAGCAATAGGGAGGATCCGAAATAGCCCATGGCGAAACCGCGTGCACTGATGCGATCCTGTATTCCCGGCGGGGCGATTTCAGGCAGGTAGGCATTGTAAAATACGATGCTGCCGGCGAAACCGATTGCTGCCACCACCGAGCAGAGGATGCCAATCCATAACGTTTCCGCACCAGTGAAAAACCATAGACAAGAGCAGGCGATTGCACCCAGCGTGCTGAAAAAAAACATGAACTTCTTTTTCTGACCGCTGTAGTCGGCCATGGACGAGAGCAGCGGGGAGATGGCCGCTATGACCAGGAAGGCGGCGGAAATGGCATAGGACTGCAAGGATTCGCTGTTGAAGCTGCGGCCCAGAAAGCGCACGGTGTCGGCACCTGAACCGTGCGTCACCGCACTGAAGTAAATCGGGAAGAGCGCCGAAGTGATGACCAGGGAATACGCTGAATTCGCCCAATCGTAAAAGGTCCATGCCCTCACCACTTTTCTGGAAGATGCCTGTGGTAGATGCTCCATTGCCGGGTGAAAATAGGAATTTCCTTAAATCCGCAAGCGCGGTTAATACTGTCATTACATTGAATTTTCAATTCAGTAAAAATCTCTTGTACATATCATAATGCTCGATTTGATTTGGCTTAATACAGAAAGTGAACCTTTCGGGTCAAAATAAAATCAACCAATGAAAACAAAATTCTACTCTATTCGACTACTTACAGTAGCCCTAATTGTATGCTGGGGATGGCTGGAAGCCATCGGCCAATCATCAATAGAACTCAGATTTCTGGGCCGTTATTCTACCAACACCTATGACGCAGGTGGAGCTGAGATTGCCGCCTACGATGCCTCAACTAAGCGACTCTTTTCGGTGAATGCCTCGACGGGAAGTGTTGACATCCTCAACATTTCCAATCCTTCCACGCCTACACTAATCAGCTCCTTTGGTTTATCGCCATACGGTGCTGCAGCCAACAGCGTAGCTGCCAAAAACGGCATTATCGCCATAGCCGTTGAGGCCACCGTAAAGCAAGATCCAGGCAAGGTAGTGTTTATTGATGCCAACGCTAACGTACTCAACGTTGTAAACGTAGGCGCTTTGCCCGATATGATCTGTTTCTCACCGGATGGCAATTATGTGCTCGTAGCGAATGAGGGTGAACCCAATAACACCTACACAGTTGATCCTGAAGGATCGGTGAGTGTCATCAATATCAGTGGGGGTGTGGCCTCTGCATCTGTTTCAACGGCCGGCTTCCAGTCATTCAACGGTACAAGCCTGCCCTACGGTATTCGCATCTATGGCCCGAACGCCAGCGTTGCTCAGGACCTCGAACCCGAATACATCACC
>JBEIUM010000148.1:0-6535 GCA_040374385.1 Sediminibacterium sp.
GAAAGACCTGCTTTATGCAGGCACCGAAACGGGGTTTTATATTTCTTACAATGGTGGTAAAAACTGGCAAATGCTGCAGTTAAACCTTCCTGTGACACCCATCACTGATCTTAAAGTTCACCAAGATCACCTGCTGGCCAGTACGCAGGGCAGGGCTTTCTGGATTTTAGACGATTTAACTCCACTGCGTAAAAATGCAGTTGCCATGACCGATAGCTTTGCTTTGTTACCTGTTAAAGATGCCTATCGTCTGTCGACTGGAAGTCCGCTGAATCAACTTTTCCCGGGAGACAAAGAACCACGCACCATCAATACGACCATGGCCAATCCGGTAACGGGGGCTCAATTCTTTTTCCATGTGCAGCAAAAGGATGCAGTAAAAAATATTACCATTGATATCCTTGATGCTACCGGAACAGTCGTTCGTACTTATTACAGTAAAAAACCGGTCAACAAACAAGGTAATAACCATGCGGAAGACGATCCTACCATTGATGTTCGTACCGGACTGAACCGTTTTGTTTGGGATCTCTGCCACAGAAATTTACCCACCATCGATAATGTGTTGATTGAAGGCAGTGATAAAGGGCGGGTAGTTATGCCGGGCACTTATACGGTTCGGTTTACTGTCAATGGTCGGGTATTTACACAAAATTTCCGCGTACACACGGATCCGCGACTTATAAAGGAATATCCGCAGCTGGTAACAACAGAAGCCTATCAGGAACAAGATCTACTGTTGAAACAGCTTTCTGATGATGTGGAAGAAATTCATGTGGCCGTAACACAGATGCGAAAAATACAACAGCAACTGCGTCAACTCATTGATCGTACGGAGGGAAATAATACTTATGATACACTTAGTAAGCAAGCCGCTCGTGTTTTAGATAAGATCAAAACATGGGAAGAGCAACTGATTCAAGCTAAGTCGCAAACCAATGACGACGTGATCAACTTTGTCAATAAGCTGAGTGCGAATATCATTTTTGTGAAGGGCGAAGCAGAAGATAATATACCCTACATTACAGAAGGACATGTAAAAAGAACCCAAGACCTGCATACAGAATGGTTGAAATATCGCCGTCAGCAACAAGATCTGCTATCAGGTGATATTCGACAGCTGAATGAGCAGTGTCGTCAACTTAACTGGAACTACATCAGCTTCGAATAAAAAAAATCATTATGAAACTATACAGCCGAATTGCATTTTTCATGGCCTTAGCCACTTCATCGTTACCGGTAACTGCACAGCGCTGGATCGGTCCCAATGATGTATTACGTGTCAATAATATCGGTGCACCGAAAATTTCTCCGGAAGGTAAATGGATCTTGTATTCACATGGCACTGTTGATGCTGCAAAAGATAAAAACCAGTCAAAACTCTGCATGGTCAGTACCGATGGAACTGAGACGCTTACGCTTACGGAGCAAACAAAAAGCTTCTCCTCTGCCAACTGGAGTCCTGATGGAAAATACATTTCCTTTATGGCAGCGGGAAAAGATGATAAGGAAGGAAGTCAGCTTTATTTACTCGACCGACGAGGGGGTGAAGCGCGTCAGCAGACGCATATCAAAGGCGAGATCAGCTCCTATCAATGGTTCCCCGATGGCAAGCGCATCCTTTTTGCCATACGAGACTTTAACTATGCCGATACAGCAAAGACAAACATCCGGAAGCCATACGAGATAGACAGGTATCAATTTAAGCAAGACTATGAAGGCTATCTTGACAACCGAAAAACACATTTGTACATCTGGCATGTAGCAGATAAAAAGCTGGATACATTAACACGGGGTAAATTCGATGAGCGCGATGCCGATATTAGTGCCGATGGCAGTCGCATCGTATACAGCAGCAATATCAGTGCTGATCCCGATAAAAATGACAACACAGATTTATTTATCGTTGCTGCCCGTGCCGGTGCAGTTCCCGAACAGCTTACAGATTTCAAAGGTGGTGACCGTACGCCAAGATTTAGTCCCGACGGTAAAAAGATTGCTTACATAAGAAATGCCTCTGACATGGCATTCGAAATGTATGATCTCAAATTACTGATGTTGCTCGATCTGGAAACAAAGAAGACTACATCCTTATCTGCCGGTCTTGATAGAAGCGTGGAAGGTGTAACCTGGTCGCGCCAGGGTGATGCGGTGATCTCAGCAGTTGAAGATGATCGCTATCAGCTATTCTATCGCTTCGGACTGGGTGGTAATGATGCCAAACCAATCACACCTGCTGATGGTGTATACAGTGCGCTGCACATGAATGAGAAAGGTGACAGGGTGTCATTGTACTCCAATCCACATCGCCCCAATGAAATCTGTTTGTGGAAGAATGATCGTTTCGAACCCATCACCCGCCTGCAAGATTCTTTCCTGGCACCATTGAAAAAAATGCACGTGCGCGGGATTACTGCCACCAGTGTTGACAAGAATGTGGTAAATGGCATTTTATATACGACCGACTCTGCTGCCGTAAAACAACCCCTGGTATTATTCATTCATGGCGGACCGGTAGCGCAGGATGAATTTGGGTTTGATCTGTACCGCCAAATTTTAGCTGCAGCCGGTTACACGGTAGTAGCCGTAAATTATAGAGGTAGTAGCGGACGCGGTGCAGCCTATACCAAGAGCATATTTGCCGATTGGGGAAATAAGGAAGTGAAAGACATCCTGGCCATCACAGAGTCGCTGATCAAGGCAGGACTGGTAGATTCCAATCGGATGGCGATTGCAGGTTGGAGTTATGGAGGTATTCTCACCAACTATACCATTGCAACAGATAAACGATTCAAAGCGGCAGTCAGTGGAGCAGGTTCTTCCTTGACTTTATCCCTCTATGGTTCCGATCAATACATCACACAATATGAAAATGAATTGGGTAAGCCTTGGGATAATCCCAAGAAATGGCTGTACCTCTCCTATCCCTTCTTTCAGGTCAAAAAAATCAAAACCCCTACCCTGTTCATGGCCAGCCAGGCAGACTTCAATGTGCCCGTTATAGGTGCAGAACAGATGTACCAGGCATTCAAATCAGAAGGTATACCTACTCAACTGATCATATATCCCAATCAGCACCATGGTATCAGTGTACCCAGTTATATTATCCACCGTTTCAATGCACACATCAATTGGTTTAAAAAATACATGCCATGAGTTCGGAAATAGATGAGAAAAGAAGAACCATCTTATTCAACTGGATTGCTTGTGTTACCATGATCACAGCTAATGTCCTTGCCAATTTATTGCCGATTGGTGGCTACAATACAGGTGAAATTTCTGCCTTCTATCCCAACCGGTTTGTTCCGGCCGGATTTACTTTTTCCATCTGGGGCGTTATCTATTTATTATTATTAGCCTACAACATTACCCTCACCATTTTCCTGCTGAAACCGGGTTTAGCTGAACACCCTGCCCGGGAATACATCAAAAGGGTAACGAGTTTATACTGGTGGAGTTGTGTATTGAATGTGCTGTGGATCCTTTGCTGGCATTACCTGCAGGCAGCATTGAGTCTGGTGGTCATGTTGTTGATGTTGTTTACCCTGATTCGTCTTTTTGTCAATGGCCGAAAGGGCATACGCATGTTTCCGTTGTGGCTACAAACCTTTTTAATCGCACCCTTTACCGTGTATTTGGGATGGATCAGCGTAGCCACGATTGCTAATGTCACGGCCTATCTGGTCAAGATAAACTGGAATGGCGGTCCGTTGGAACCTGAAATCTGGAGTGCCGTCATGATCACCATCGCAATTGTGTTGGCTCTTTTTATGCTCATTCGTCATCGCACCTCCGGATTTGCATTGACGATTGCCTGGGCTTTATGGGGTATTCGCGCCGCTCAAGGACCCCAATCGGAATTATTGCTGCGTATCAGCTATGCCGGAGTGATTGCACTGGTTGTGGTTGTAATCATTGAACGCATCGTAACCTATTTTTTCACATCCAACAATTTCAAAACGATTGGGTGGTAAAATAGAAAATTGTTTATTGATAATTTACCTACTTGCTTCCAATCATATTTCCGCCGCTTTTCAACGATGATGATAACAGTAAAATACCACTGCTATCATCATCGTTTTATTTGTTATATATTTGCTGCGTATTCTTCACAACCAATCACGAAACTATATGAAAATGAGACAAATCATGCTGTGCCTCTTGGTATTGCAAGTCACTGCTTTGCAGGCCCAGGTAGATACAACCGAAGTTTTTGACTACAGCAAGTTTGGGGATGCGGAAGGTGTGAAACGTTTTTGTACCCAAAAGGTGTTGAATCAAACCCCGCAGCGCATCCTGAGTATGGGTTATGAATACCAGGGTGACTTCCACATGCCATCTGTTCCTTTGTCGGCTATGTTACCTGCCATGCAGGACTTTCATGTCAACCGGGTGAGTTCTTATCGGTTCCAGGTAAATGTACCCGTCGTTTCCAACACCAAACTCATCTGGCAGTTGGGTGCGAATTATTGGAGCAGTCGTTTTTTTGTTGAAAAACCCGGTACCAACCTCTTTGCCAATTCGCTCAATAATACAGCGATGGTAAGTGCAGGTATCAATACCACCGTTTTCAAGCCATTGAATGAAAAGAATTTTCTTATTTTTCAGGCCAGTGTGGATGGAAACGGTGTTTTTCCCCGTGTGAGTGATGTAAATGGAAAAGCTTTTACCGTGAGTGGTGCTGCCGTTTATGGCTGGAAGAAATCGGAAAAGAATATGTTCGGTGTGGGTATAGCGAGAACCTATCGGGCCGGACAAGTAATTCATTTACCGGTATTATTCTGGAACAAGACTTTCAATGATCACTGGGGTATGGAATTATTCATGCCTGCTCGCGGCTACCTCCGTTACAATGTATCTACTTCTAATATTTTTCAACTCGGTTATGAGTTAGAGGGTAATCAATTCTGGATGGGACTGGTGAATAGTCCGAACGGACAAGTATTCATTCAGCGCAGTGAATTAAAGCCGAGGATTATGTGGGACAAGAAGATCAGTGGATTTATTTGGCTGAATGCCCAGGCTGGATTGCGCTACAATTGGCGCTTCGATGTGATGAATCAATATGATGCGAGAAAAGATAACCTGCGTTATTTCACGAGTAATCTGGGAAATCCGTTGTATTTCAGCATCAGTCTGAACCTGGTATCTCCCTAAAAAATTCAGATAAATACATTAAAAAAGCCCTGTTCTCACAGGGCTTTTTTTTATTCATTATTTGGCTACTTGTTTTGTCCAGACATCGGTTCTTCCGATCAGCGAGACGCCGATATAACCTCTTACCTCAAGGGTATTGGGATTATCCATTTTGATGGTACAGGAATAGGTATTACCGTTTTTGGGGTCGTAAATATTTCCTTCATCCCAAACGTTTTCACCTTTGTGTACGAATCCCCATACATTGATGAGTCCGAGAACGGGGCGAGAGCGTACCGATTCATCGGGATGGTTTTTGTCTACCTTAGGTTTACCGGTTTCAGGGTCGTTGGGTTCTTTTAACCAAACGATCTTACCCTGGTATTTGTCACCGTTCTTGTAGATGCGAACCATAGCGGTTCCTTCTCCTGTTTTCCAAACGCCAACAACGGCATCAGGATTGGCTGCAGGGGAAATGAACGATAAGGAACCCAGCAAGAGCATACATGCGGCCACGCTGAAAGTCAGCCTGCGAAAATGATTTGAAAGCGGAAGCAATGAAAGTTTCATGTTTCTGAAGATTTGTTACAAAATTAAATGAAAACATCTGGACCATTCAAAGATAGGGCAGCTGTTTTGATGAATATTTTTTGCATAATTAAGGTACTCAGATTCAACAAAATAGGACCAACCTCGCCCTATAAGGTGCAATAGCTGCTGTTTTACCTCCTATTCGTAATAGCATCACAATACTGTTACAATTGCTGAATTCAATTTTTTTCCTACGCATGAATCATTTCTGATAGATCTGTCAATCACCGTACAGTCAAAACCACTGCGATCAGATTAGGAATAGGTACCGGATTTTTTAAAAAGTTCTGACAAATAAATCGAGCGCAATATGTATTCGGCAGCAGCATAAAAAAGAGATATAAAGATTAATTGTTGTTCATCCTACTTTTTAATGTTGTCAAGTCTATCAATTTTATTGAAGCAAAAAATGGAATATAGATCCACGCATGATCAAATACATTGTATTAATATTTTATTTAAAATAAAGGTAGAGTCAAAGCATGAACCCATGTATCATAAAATGAATAGCACGTGTTTAAAGGGTAATTTAGAAATTTTTAACCCTTGATATCCTATATTTGGACCTCCAAATCCAATACCAACCTGTTGTCGGTCGTATTTTTTTTAACGACACCACAGGTAAAACAAATCCTATGAAAAAAATCCTATCTCTTTCCATGCTTTTATTCCTGCAGGTAGCATCCTTTAGTCAGGAAACCATTACAGTCATCTCAGAGGGTTCCGGCAACTCCTATGAAGCTGCCAGAAACAGCTCACTTAGAAATGCCATCGAAAAGATTTATGGCACATTTGTCAGCACCAGTAC
>JBEIUM010000195.1:0-5181 GCA_040374385.1 Sediminibacterium sp.
ACAGACCACCTTTCCCTAGTTTTACAGCACAAAGTATGCGCTGTTGTTGCAGGAGGTGCAGGGCTTCACTGATATCAGGTGCGAGAATATAGTTCCGGTATCCTTCGAGGAATGAAGTCAGAACACTTTCACTGGGCGGACTTACCACCTGAATTTCTGTTGAATTTTTGTCTTGCAGGAAGCTATCTATTAGGGTGGTATCATTGTGTAAGACAGCATAGCTGAAGCGTCCGATACCGCTGTTCGAGTTGAAGCGGTGGCTGTATTGTAGTTCAATGATGTGTTCTGCCAGGGGGTGATTCGTTGGTGTGGCGGCCGGAATTTTTCGTTCTGCCGATGGCAGGAATCCGTTGATCAGTTCGAATGTTGATGGAGAAAAGGCATTGATGACATCCGATTGGTTGCAAAGATCGCCGAACAGGCTTCCTGCTTCTACCGATGCCAACTGGTTTTTATCACCTAGCAGCAGCAGGCGTGTGTTGGGTCCAATGGCTGCAAAGAGTTTCGCAAAGATGGCAGCGTCGATCATAGAACATTCGTCTACGATGACCAGGTCATAGGGTAAAGGATGCGCTTCATTGTGGCGAAAATAGATGCTGTCTTTTTTGTGTCCCAGCAATTGGTGCAGGGTGGCGGGGCGCAGTTGTTCGACCCTTTTACGGATGAGGTCAGGAAACTGCTGTGTGGTATTCATTAAAGATTCTGCCATGCGGGTGGCGGCTTTGCCGGTGGGTGCTGCCAGGGCAATACGAAGGGAGGGCTGTATGGATAGCAGTAGCCAGATGATTTTTGCTACGGTCGTAGTTTTGCCGGTGCCCGGACCTCCGGTGATGATGGTCAGGTGTTGTAGTGCCGCCATCAGTGCTGCCGCCAATTGCCAGTCCGCCGACAAGTGTGGCGGAAGTCCGGCAACAGCATAGGTTGCCGAGAGCGCATTCATCCAATTTTTTTGTTCTTGCAATTGCTGCAGGTAGACATCCCGCTTGTTTTTTTCTGCTGCCAGCAATCGGCGGATATGATGCAGGATGGCGGTTTCATAGTGGAAGTATCGGTGCAGGTAGAGTTTATGGCGGTGTAGGATAAAGGGTGCGATGGTGTTGGCATTGCCTACCCAGGGTTGCAGTTCCGACAATTCTTTTTCAGTGATAAAGTTGCCCGTGGGGCTTGTTCCCTCCTCTTGACGGGCGGGTGTTGCTTCGATACAAATATGCCCTTCCTGTAATCTTTCTGCTAACAGGTGCAAATGGGGCTGCAGTCGTGGTTCGGGGAAGGCCCGGGCAAATTGCCAGTTGACATCTATGGTATCGTTGGTGCCTGTCATGATTGGGGCGCTTTTGGGTGCAAATTCGTCGGTTACTCTGCAATCTATTTACAAACCAACTAATTACTATCAGAGAAAAGTGAAATTGATAGTTATAAGAAAAATTTTCTGAGAGATAAACAGGAAAAACCCTGAAACCGCAATTTATAATTATATATTGATTATCAATTTAATATACAATTAAATTAATTCTAAACACTTATAGGCGGAACGATGGGACACAATAAATAATTAAAAATCATTATTTTAAAGCAGATAACCTCAGCCATATTTATGTCACTCGCCACACCCACAAATAAAAAAAAGCATGGCTGGAGGGATTTATTCGCTTCCTTTTTATTTGCGAAAGTACCGCCACCCCTAAATGATAAGCCGTCTATAGTTGTTCGGGAGCAGTACATTGTAGATATTCATACCCATGTATCTATGAAGATGAATATCTGGGGCAAGAAGTTCTGGAATAACCATCGACCGGTGCATGGGGATGGGTTCTTGTCGATGTTGGGGATGCAGGTAGATTTTCACAGGTTACGATGTGGTCATGTGGGCGTAATGATAGTTCCACATGACATACCGGTCGGAGCCATGCGTCGACAGTTCAAGTACCTGAGTGATGTGATACGTTTTTTGAATCGCTTCTTTAATAAGATGGAGCATGAAGACTTTAGCAATTTTACCCAGATCAATAAGATCATTAATTTATTTGAGGAGCAGATTTATATTACCAACCGGAAGCTTGGGAGTGAAACATTTGTCATTGCCCGATCTTATGAAGATCTCATGGATGCCAGGAGCAAAGGGAAAATAGTTTTTATTCATGCTATTGAGGGCTCACATGCATTGGGTCGGAATTTGCCACCCGAGGCTCCTTATATACCAAGGATTAAAAGAAAAGGCCATCAACCAATACCTTGGGGAATGGCAAAGAAAGAGGATTATGAAAGGGGAAAAAAGTTCGATCGGTACCTTGACAATCTTGTTTCCTTAAAGCACCGCGGCGTATGTATGCTAACGCTCGCTTATTTATTTCCGAATGAATTATCTGATTGCGTGGAAGGTATAGCCGAGTATCCGAAAGTACATAGTTTTCGTTACGATTGGAAGTATGATCCTCTTGATGCTAAAAAGAATGTTGGTTTAAGTCTATTGGGAAAGGCCATCGTCTGGAAGATGCTGGACTTGGGTATGATTATTGACCTGATGCATAGCACAGATGCTGCACGCAGGCAGGTGTATGAATTACACGATGAGTGGATAGCTAAACATCCCGGGGAATACAGGCCACTGACTTTTTCACATGGAGGCTCGCGAGCTTTGCATGAAAAGTACCACCAAAAAACCGGCGTGACCAAATACAGTCACCACAAATATTATGGCGCAAGCAGCGAGGACATACTTGCAATAGAGCGAAGTGGTGGCGTGATTGGCATCATCATAGAAAGATGGTGGCTGACAGGTGTTGACACCCGGTTGCCGGAATTCGAGGGCTGGGAATTGACAGGAATTGATTGCGTGATAGAAACCATTTTTGATATTAATGAGCAGACCGAGAAAAAAGATTTCAGTTGTATTTCCATTGGAACGGACTTCGACGGTTTTACTGATACGCCACCAGATCTTTATTTATATGAGCAGATGCGAAATCTGTTGGAAAAAATGAGAGCAAGATTAACTGAGGAACAGATCACCAAAATTTTCAGCGGAAATGCACTCAGGATGTTGGAGTTGGGATGGAAAACCATGTAACCTGATTTTGTGTAAATAAGGTCAATATAAATTACCATATGCCCTCTTGGATACTGCTACATACACATTCCGTAATAGCTTTTGTAATTGCGCTATCACATTTGGCGATGTTTTTATTTTTAATGAATGTAAAAGCTGATTTTCCTGCTTTGCGCTGGATGAGGCTTAGTTATTTCGCCGGCACAATATGGTATATTGATCAAATGGTGCGATTTAGCATGTATCCCGGATCCGAAGGGTCTTTGACATATAAGACTGAAACAATTTTAGTATTCGCCCCCATATTAGTATGTCAGATGTATGCTAATGTGCAAATAGCGTATTTGTTTATTGAATCAATGTTCGAGAAGGAAAGAAAAATTGTTTTAAATATTTTGGTTTTATTCTCAATCGCTTTGTTCGCAAGTGTAATATGGAACGAGATATTTAATGGTAGTAATTTTTTCATTTTTCAGGTAATTGCATTTGTTTGGGGAATTTTGCTTTTTATATTCACTTTTTCTATTACTTACAGAAAAGCAAGCGCCTTTCGAAGAGTAAATAATAGTGCATACTCAGCTTACCTGTTAATAAGCGGAGCCTATCTCAGCTTCATTGTTTTATCTATTGTTTGTTTGATTTATGACTTGTTTTCTCCAGTTGGTTATTGGACTTATTTTATTCTGATTTGGTTAGGTGAGTTTTCTTTAAAGTTGGCATATTTAAGATATTCTCAAGTTTTTGTTGGTTTTCAGCTTAAAATCACAGCATATAGCCTACTTATGATCGAGGCATTTATAATAATCTTTAGTTTAGTTTTTTTACCGCCCTTATCTCCAACAAATATTGCAGGGAGATTACAGCAGCAAGAAGGACTGGAAAAGGTATTTCTAATCATTATTGCATCTATTATTGTTACTATTTTAATACTCCCTTCTCTGTTAAAAAGAACACTTACGCGTCCCTTAAAACAGCTATTAGAGGCAGTTCAGAGTGTAAATGCTGGTAACTTAAATATTGAACTGCCTGTATTGTATCAAGATGAAATCGGCTCACTTACCAGTCAATTTAATACAATGACAAACTCCTTACAACAAAAAAATAATAAATTAATTGAATATAGTCATACCTTATCTGAGTTATATAATAATCAACAAAAAATTCAAGAGCAAACCTTGAATCATGTCAGTCAAGAAATTCATGATAATGTAGGTCAGATGTTAAGTCTCGTTCGCATACAATTGAATTTAGCTGCTCAGCAAGAGAATAAGGAAAACAAAATTATTTCTGATGCGCAGGAGAATATTGGAAGAGCCATGATGGATTTGCGCGATTTGGCAAAAGGTATGAGCAGCGATCGTATCAAATTACTCGGCTTATACGCTTCTGTTGAGCAGGAGGTTGAAAGAATCAGGCGTGCGGGTATCTGTGAAGTTCAAATGAATTGTGAAGGAGATAAAAGGTCAATGGAACACCAGAGAGAGATAATCTTATTTAGGGTTTTGCAGGAATGTTTACAAAATGTAATGAAGCATTCAGAGGCAAAAAATTTAGATATTAACTTTACAAATACAGACAATGTACTTTATATACAAATTAATGATGATGGAAAAGGATTTTTAATTCAACCTGCAAAAGGAAGTTATGGGCTTGGATTAATGAATATCAACAATCGGATACAATTAATGAATGGTCAAATTACGGTAGAAAGTTCTCCAGGTACTGGTACAGTTATCTTTATTCAATTACCAATTGAATAATGTAATTCTGAAATTATACGTAAACTAAGTCAATAAAAATTACTACATGCCCTCTTGGATACTGATACATACACATTCTGTAATGGCTTTTATAATTGCCCTTTCAAAATTGGGTGTGATAAAATTAGTTGTTTTGTTTGGATTGATTGGGGTTCTTATTCCCATACTAATTAGCCTATTTCAATATACTAATTAGCCAAATTACTAATGAGGCCAGGGCACTGACTTTTCAGAACTTCTTGCCTGCCGAGGATGAACCCGAGGAGACCGCACGTGGGTGAGGCGTCGAAGATGACGGGGAGGAAGCCGACGCTGCCTATGACGTACCTAGGGTTTAGAGTTTAGGGTTTATGGTTTAAGGTTTTGGGTTTGGGG
>JBEIUM010000229.1:0-4432 GCA_040374385.1 Sediminibacterium sp.
ATTGTCTTCTCGCACCACCCTAACATAAGCTCCATAAGGTATACCAGTTTGTATTTTACTCCAGGTAGCACCATAATCAGTTGACTTATAAATGAACGGCGTGAAGTCATTTAATTTATAACGATGTACTGCCAGGAAAACGGTTCCTTTATTGTGGGGTGATACTTCAATGGCATTCACCTGGTTGCCCCGTATGCCTTCCGGTGATATGTTGGTCCAGTCTTTACCACCATTTTTCGTAACATACACCATACCGTCATCACTGCCTGTGTACATCACGCCATTTTCGTGGGGTGATTCGGCAACATAGGTTATCGTGCAATAGTTCTCACCACCGGCACCTTCATTGGTATAGGGTCCGCCACTTTTGCCCATTTTCGTTGTATCGTGGGTGGTCAAATCCGGTGAGATGGCTACCCAGGACTTACCCAGATTGGTTGTTTTGAAAAGACGGTTACCGGCATGGTAGAACACCTCTTTTTCATGCAGCGAATGTATGATGGGTGCATTCCAGTTAAAGCGATAAGTCATGTCCTTGGGATCCAGTGACTGGTATTGCACCGGATATTCCATGATGGCGTTTTGCTGATTCACACGCGTGCGCAGCAGACTGATGGTACCCTGATAACTTCCTCCCAACACATGATCGGGTTTGTCAGGATCAAAAGCCAGGAAGGCCGATTCACCTCCGGCAGAGTAAGACCAGTCCCGCTCGCTGATTCTACCTCCCCAGGAATTACCCATGCTGGCTAATTTGACAGAAGTATTGTCTTGCTGACCCGCGTATAAATTATAAGGAAAGAGATTGTCGGCATTAACGCGATAAAATTGAGCTGTAGGTTGGTTGTCTTGTGATGACCAGGTTTGGCCGCCATTGAAGCTAATGGAAGCACCACCGTCATTCGCAACAATCATATTCTTGGTATTATCCGGATTGATCCAGAGTTGGTGGTAGTCGCCATGGGGTGCACGGAAAGATTCCCAGGTTCTGCCACCGTCGATGGATTTGATGGCAGGTGAGTTCAATACATAGATGGTATTAGGATCTTTAGGGTCTGTGGCTGCCTCAATATAATACCAGGCGCGCTGCACCAGGCGATGGTCTTTACTGACCCTTCTCCAATTAGCACCGGCATCGTTTGAAACAAAGAGTCCGCCCTGTTCTTTTTCCGTATCACTTTCAAGAATGAGATAGAGTTTGTCGGGGTTGCCACCTGCCAGGTTGATACTCATTTTACCCAACTCTTTGGGTAAACCCTCCTGTATTTTTTCCCAGGTGTCACCACCATCTTTACTTTTATAGAGCCCGCAGCCTTTTCCACCACTGATTACTTTCCAGGGCAGGCGACGGTGTTCCCACATGGCAGCATAGAGAATGCGGGGATTGGTTGGATCGATCGCCAGATCTACACAACCGGTATTTTCATCAACATATAACACGCGTTTCCAATTCTTACCGCCATTATCGGTTCTGAAAACACCGCGATCCGGTGATGGCCCATGAAGGGGTCCCTGTGCTGCCACATAGGCTACATCGGGATTGGTCGGGTGAATGCGAACATTGGCAATATGACGGGTGAGTTCAAGTCCCAGGTGCTTCCAGGTTTTACCTGCATCGGTTGAACGGTACACCCCATCCCCATAGGAGGTCATTACACCTCTGGGAGCATGTTCGCCCATACCCACATATACCACATTGGCATCCGAAGGAGCTACAGCAACTGCTCCCACAGAACCGGTCTTAAAAAACCCATCTGATATGTTTTTCCAGGTGATACCGGCGTCTTCTGTCTTCCATACACCACCGCCGGTGGTACCCATATAATATACCTGACTATTTCCCGGCACACCGGTAGCAGTAACTGAGCGACCACCACGCATGGGTCCGGCATTACGCCAGATCAATGGCTGGTAGTAACTGTTACCACCTGATGGAGCCGAGGCTACAACGCCACCAGATTCCTGACCAATTAATGAGGAGAAGGTTACAATACCTACAATGCATGCAACAATTTTTTTCATGGCAATAAAATGATAATGAATAAGTAATGTCACTAAGGTACTGAATTTTTATTCCCATCGCCCGCTTGTGTAAACAACCCGTAAAATGTTGATATGTATCTGGTTTTAGGGGTTAAAAGCCATTGCAACAGCCCCCTTTACTGCCCGAATTGTGTTAAATTTGTTTTTTCGATGAAAAGGCCTGTTGCATGCAGAATGGATTGACCGAACTGAAAAGGAAAATACAAGGCGATGTTCGTACGGATGACCTCAGTAAAATCATCTATGCCACCGATGCCTCCGCTTACCGTGAATGGCCGGAAGCGGTTGCAGTTCCCGCGTCGCGGGAAGACCTTTTTTCGCTGATACAATATGCCAATGAGAGCGGCACTACCCTGATTCCCCGTGCCGGCGGCACTTCCCTGGCAGGTCAGGTCGTGGGCGATGGTATCGTGGTCGATATTTCCCGCCATTTTAATCAGATCCTCGAATTGAATAGAGCAGAAAGATGGGTGCGGGTGCAACCGGGTGTGATTCGCGATGACCTCAATAAATGGCTGCAGCCCCATGGGTTATTCTTTGCGCCGGAAACTTCTACCGCCAACCGTGCTATGATCGGGGGTATGATTGGTAACAACTCTTGTGGGTCTAATTCGATTCGCTATAAAAGCACCCGTGAACACCTGCTGGAAGTTACGGCCCTTCTCTCTGATGGCACTGAAGTAGTATTCGGTGATTTAACAACAGATGCATTTCATGCCAAATGTGAACTGACGGGCAAGGAAGGAGAGATCTATCGCCACATTCGTAAAGTACTGGGTTCTCCTGAAGTGAGAGCCGAAATTGAAGCCGGATTTCCCCATCCAGATATAGAAAGAAGAAATACCGGCTATGCCCTCGATCAGTTGATGCAGTCGGACCCATTTGTGGCCGGTGGACCCAACTTTAATTTTTGTCGATTGATTGCCGGATCGGAAGGTACACTCGCCTTCGTCACTTCGGCCAAATTATCGCTGGAACCCCTACCACCTAAGGAAACAGGCTTGTTATGTGTTCATTTCCATTCTGTGGATGAGTCACTGCGCGCCAATGTGTTGGCAGTATCTTTTCAGCCTACCGCCTGTGAATTGATTGACCACTATATTTTAGCCTGTACCAAAGACAATCGCGAACAGGCACAGAATCGTTTCTTTGTACAAGGTGATCCCGGTGCCATTCTCGTGATTGAATTTTGCCGCGATACGCGGGAAGAAATTCTTGCCATCACCCAACAAGTGGAAGCCAGCTTGCGGGAGCATGGATTGGGCTATCACTTTCCTGTTTTATTTGGGGAAGACACCAAGAAAATTTGGACTTTACGGAAAGCAGGTTTGGGCTTATTGAGTAACCTGCCGGGCGATGAAAAAGCTGTACCTGTGATCGAAGATACTGCTGTACGTGTCGTTGATCTGCCTGCATACATTCGTACTTTTAACGAGATACTCACAAAATACCAGTTACACTCCGTACACTACGCACATGCCGGTTCCGGTGAATTACACCTTCGCCCGATTATTAACCTGAAAACTGCCGAAGGACATGCCTTGTTTCGTACCATTGCCACCGAGGTGGCAGGTTTGGTGAAACAATACCGCGGCTCGCTCAGCGGCGAACATGGGGATGGGCGTCTGCGCGGTGAATTCATTGAGCTCATGGTAGGGGAGAAGAATTACCGTCGCTTCATCGAATTGAAACAAGTATGGGACCCCGCCCGCATTTTCAATGCAGGAAAAATCGTGGAGACGCCGCCGATGGATAGCCAGCTGCGCTATGAAGCCGGTCAGCAAACACCACTCTTTAAAACGTACTTCCGTTTTTACGGTCAAAATGTTTTACAGCATGCAGAGCAGTGCAATGGCTCGGGGGACTGCCGAAAAACAGCGGTCTCCGGCGGAACCATGTGTCCCTCTTATATGGCAACACGCGAAGAAAAAGATACGACCCGTGCACGTGCCAATGTATTGAGGGAATACCTAACCCGCTCTAAAAAAATCAATCGGTTCGATCACCAGGAGATTTATGATGTGATGGATCTCTGCCTGAGTTGTAAGGCCTGTAAAACAGAGTGCCCCTCCAATGTTGACATGACCAAATTGAAAGCCGAATTCCTGCAGCAATATTACGATGTGCATGGTGTGCCTTTCCGCTCGCGGTTGATTGCAAACTTTACCAACTTATCTAAGCTCTCCATGTTGGTACCTGCCCTCTATAACTGGTTGATCAAAAATCCATTTACCGGAAAGTGGATCAAGCAGCTGGCTGGGTTCGCGACAGCTAGGTCATTGCCCGAATTGGCACCACAGACCCTCAGGAATTGGATGGCTCAACGGAAACAAACCAATGCCACCGGCAGAAAAGTATATTTCTTTTGCGATGAATTCACGAATTACAA
>JBEIUM010000166.1:0-5992 GCA_040374385.1 Sediminibacterium sp.
CCAGTCCAGCCAAAAAATTATCGGCTGCCTCCTTCTTTCCTGCCCGCAACAATGCCAGATAATACCAGTTGGCAGTGGCAATGTACATGTCCGGATTGCGCGATACCGCTAAACAAGCTTTGTACGATTCAACTGCCCGCTCAAAATCTCCTTTGAGATAATGGGCAAGGCCAAGATGATACCAGATGTTAGATTGCAAAGTGCTGGTGGGAATATTTTGATCATTGGGCATACCATCTGGCTCCACCTCATCCGGAATTCCGGTAGTCAATGCCACCGCCCGCTCAAAATCATAAATGGCCTTGTCGAAACACCGTAAGGTTATGTATCGGTGCCCCCTATGGCGGTAAGGTGCTGCAGCACCCGGATGTAACTCCATGGCCCTGGTAAAAAAATCGAGAGACTGGTAATAGTTCCCCAAATAAGCCGTGCGCCTTCCTGCCCATACAAGTGCATCCAGATCTTTGGGATTGGATTCCAATCGCTTAACTGCAGCATTGAGATCGGCCTCCATTTTCTGACTTGCTTGCGCCGAAACCACCGGCATAGGATGCCCTCCACTTAACCAACAAGGCTGTTGAGCATCAATAGGATTTGAACTCAAAACAACGAAAAGCAATAAAGGGTAGCATTTCAATAACATAGCGCTTAATTTTATTACACCCTACAATTTATGACCTTTTCCTTTCTTCCGGAAAAGTGCTAACTTGAGGTACGATTATTACATCGTCTCTCTAGCCCCATCTTATTTGCAGTATTGTGTCTCCCCAATAAACAGCAAAGCGGAGCGGGCCATTTGTTCACGAAATCGCATTTATGGCTAAGAAAACAGCTGACACACCACTCATGGTAACTTCAGAAATCGGCACACTTCGCCGCCTATTGGTACATAGTCCCGACAGCGGACTGGGAAAAGTAGTTCCATCGAAAGCGCAGGACTGGCTATTTGAAGACATCGTTCACCTCGACACCATTCGCCGGGAAGAATATGACTACTACACCAAATTGCTGCTGTATTTTCTCGATCCAAAAAAGATAAAAGGCAAACTAAATAGCATCGATGACCCGGCAAAACGTCGCAATTTCTATAAACCCGGCCACCGACAGTTTTATAAAAGCGATAAAGTAATTGAGTTGCAGTGGCTGCTGGAAGAAATACTGCACCAGGAACAAACAAAGCTGGAATTGACTGCTTCTATCTGTGCGCTGGAAGGCGTTGCGTATCTGGAACAACAGAAGTTAAAACAACTGCATCCCGATAAACTGGCGAAGCTATTTATCAGCGGAAGCTATGATGATCATTTACTTTTATTTGCCCCGATACCTAACTTTATTTTCACGCGCGACATCGGTATTGTTATCAAAGATCATATTCTATTGAATAAGCCGGCAAAGCAGGCACGCACCCGTGAAGCATTGCTGGCGAAATACATTTTCTTTCATCACCCGTTTTTTGCGGGATACCAGGATAATTTGCTCGAATTGCCGGAAAAACATCCGCACTTTCTGAATCCAAAAGAAGGCGGCGAGCGAAAAGTTACCCTGGAAGGTGGAGATGTAATGGTAGTAAGTAAAGACCACCTGCTAATCGGTATCAGTGAGCGTACCAGCTGGGAAGCCGCACACCAGGCCATCCGACTTTTATTTGAAAAGAAGATCATGAAGAAGGTGACAGTGGTGCGTATTCCGAAAAAGCGCGACTACATGCACATCGATACCATCTTTACACAGGTGAAGAAAAACGTTTGGGTGATGCTGGGGAGCTTCTCGAAAAAAGCCATGAAGAAAATGGATGAGGACCCAATTGAACGAGCGCTGGAAGGCAGCTCGAAAAAAGAAGAGAAAATCGCTTTCATTCAGTTCCATCACAAGAAACCCGATGATCCGATTTACTTCGATAACCTCGAATCACTGTTAGATGATATCAGCAGAAATGACCTGGACTGTAAAGAAAAAACAATATTCATCTACAGCGGTAACAATGAGTTTCCCTTTGATGCCCGTGAACAATGGACCGATAGCTGTAACCTGCTTGCACTGAAAGAAGGTGTCGTACTGGGCTATGACCGGAACAATAAAACAACAGAAGCCTTTGAACAAGCGGGCTTTCATATAGTGCATGTTGCCGACCTGTTGAAAGATTTTGAATCGGGTAAAATACTGCCTGCGAAAATGAAAGATACCCTGATTTTAATGCCCTCAGCAGAACTGAGCCGGGCAAGAGGCGGCTTTCACTGCATGAGTATGCCCCTGCTGCGCGATGAAGTAGATGAATAAGTAGGGTTAAAATAAAAATCACCATTGAACACCTGACTTCAAAAAATGCAAACGACAGAACATTTACTCATGATTCGCCCGGTTCGGTTTGGCTATAATGCCCAAACAGCCGTCAACAACGCTTTTCAAGTGGCTACTGCCGACCAGGAGCAAGTGCAGCAACAGGCCATCCTGGAGTTTGATGCCTTCGTTGAAAAACTAAGGGCCGCCGGAATAGATGTGACCGTGGTTCAGGATACGCCCGAACCACATACACCCGATTCACTATTTCCTAATAACTGGATATCTTTTCATTCCGACGGAACGATTGTGCTGTATCCAATGTTTGCAGAGAACAGGCGACTGGAAAGAAAACAAACGGTTTTGGAAAGCGTGAACAAAAAATTTCAGGTGAAAAGAACCATTGACCTGAGTATCTATGAAGCAAAAGGCGTTTTTCTGGAAGGCACAGGAAGTATGGTGCTCGATCGCGATCATCATATTTCTTATGCCTGTCTTTCACCTCGCACCGATCGGGGGGTGTTACAAGATTTCTGTCAACGACTGAACTACGAGCCGGTGGCTTTCACTTCAGTTGACGAGAAGGGACAGCCCATATACCATACGAATGTGATGATGTGTGTTGCAGACCGCTACGTAGTTATTTGTCTTGACAGCATCGCCGATGAAGATGAAAGAGCAGCAGTAGTCAACCGCATCACCGAATCCGGAAAAGCCATCATCTCCATCAGTCTTTCACAAATGAATCACTTTGCCGGAAATATGCTGCAAGTAGCATCCGCTAAAGGTGAGAAGCTACTGGTGATGTCAACGCAGGCTTATGAATCTTTGACACCTGCACAAATCAATGAGTTGAATCGCTACAACCCGATACTCCATGCTTCCCTCCAAGCCATTGAAACCAATGGTGGCGGCAGCGCCCGCTGTATGCTAGCCGAAGTTCACCTGCCATGCTTATAACCAGGACGGAATCGTCAGCGCGCACGAATAAGAGTATCCATTATTTTTTAGGGCTATATCAGGAAAGTGCCTGTTGCACAAAGGCTGCCAGGGCAGCTGGATTACGAACAGCATCTGCATCCGCAGCTTTTGAAGGGTCTGTTCCCATTAAAATACGTTTCACCGGTATCTCCATCTTCTTACCGCTAATGGTATAAGGTATATCAGGAACTGCAATGATTGCATCAGGCACATGTCGGGGAGAACATTGTTGTCTTAATGTCACTCTTATTTGTTGTTGCAGCTCTGCTGATAGTGTCTGCCCGTCTTGCAACTTTACAAACAGAGGCATATAAAAACTTCCGTCTTTCTTCTCAATACATACCACCAGTGCGTCAGCAAGAGCAGAAAAAGTATCCAGCACCCGATAGATTTCTGCTGTACCAATACGAACCCCATCTCTGTTGAGTGTGGCATCTGCCCTTCCATAGATCACTATGCCCTTGCGGGCGCTGATGCGAATGAAGTCGCCATGCCACCAGCAGCCGGGAATTTTTTCAAAATAACTTGACCTGTACCGTTGATTGCCTGCATCCTTCCAGAAAAATAGGGGCATGCTTGGCATAGGTTGCCTGATGACCATTTCGCCCACTGCTTCTTCTATGCTATGCCCCTGCTCATCAATTGCAATCAGATCGCAGCCCAGCAACCGACATTGTATTTCTCCTCGATAGAGTGGCAATAAAATACAGCCGCCTACAAAACCACTGCAAACATCGGTTCCACCACTGAAAGAGATGAGCCACACCTGCTGCTTGACTGCCTGGTATACCCAGTCAAATGCTTCCGGTGTCAGGGGTGAACCCGTAGATCCAATGGTACGCAATGAAGTAAGTCCGCTACAATCAGGCGTTAGTCCTGCTTTCTGGCACTGAATCAGATAAGCCGCCCCTACACCCAAATGATGCACTTTGGCAGCGGCTGCCATTTCCCAAATCCTACCCAAAGCGGGATAGGCAGGTGACCCTTCGTATAAAACCAGGCTTGCACCGGTAAGCATTGCCGCAACAGAAAAATTCCACATCATCCAGCCTGTAGTGGAATACCAGAAAAATCTTTCACCGGGTCTTACATCCCAATGCAACTGTAATACTTTGATATGTTCGATCAAGTTGCCGCCAACGCTGTGAACGATGGCCTTGGGTTTACCCGTGGTGCCCGATGAGTAAAGGATCCAAAGAGGATGATGAAATGGCAGGGGCTCAAACAACAACTCGCCGCCATCGATGGTCATGATCTGATCCCAGCGATGAAGGGTAGCATCCGTAAGGCTGTCTGTAGCGCCAATCAAAACGGTTGCTTGCAGCGTAGGCAGGGCAGGTCGCAATTCTTCTACTAAGTTGTTTTTGTCTATTGGCTTGCCATTATAACTCACCCGACTCGTGGTGAATAACAGCACAGGTTCAATCTGACCAAATCTTTCCAGGATGGAATTGGTGCCAAAATCGGGCGAACAACTGCTCCAAATGGCACCGATGGATTGCGTGGCAAGAAAGGCGATCACCGCTTCCGGTGTATTGGGCAGCACAGCGACCACTCTGTCACCGGTCTTGATTCCTATCAATTTCATCCAATGTGCCAGACTCGCTACCTGCTGGCGCAATGCTTCCCACGAGAGACTCCGAATCTCGGGGTTTAGTTCATCACTGAATAATATGGCAGGATGATCGGCAGTCGCGCGACGAAAGATCATCTCGGCATAGTTGAGTTGTACGCCCTCAAACCAACGTACACCTATGAAGTCATTTTCATATTCACTGATAACAGGGTGATCAGGAGGAAAAGAAAATAATTGGTAAAAGGCGACCAGGGAGCGCCAGAAGTCCGCCGGCTTTTCGATACTCCACTGATACAATTCATCATACGATGAAAAACACAGTTGATGGCTTTCCTTCAGCCATTGCAGGTAGCGGGTGATCTCGGCAGACTGCTTTTCAGCTGCCGTAGCTTCCCATAATATGGCCGGAGTTGTTTCGGACATGCAGTATTATAAGTTCCCGCGTAATTCCTGCTCCCGCTCAAGTGCCTCGAATAGCGCCTTGAAATTACCGGCACCAAAAGAGCGGGCTCCCTTACGCTGAATAATTTCATAAAACAAGGTCGGACGATCTTCAACAGGCTTGGTAAAAATCTGCAACAGATATCCTTCCTCATCTCTATCTACCAAGATGCCCAACTCTTGCAGTGGCTGAAGGTCTTCATCAATCGGCCCGATGCGACCCAGCAATTGTTCGTAATAGGTATCGGGGATGTGCAAGAACTCTACACCACGATTGCGCAAGGCAGTAACTGTTTCAATGATATTGCCTGTGGCAATGGCCACGTGCTGCACCCCTTCCCCATTATAAAAATCAAGGTATTCTTCTACCTGAGATTTTTTCTTTCCCTCCGCAGGCTCATTGATGGGGAACTTGATGTATCCGTTTCCGTTGCTCATTACCTTACTCATGAGTGCAGAATATTCAGTCGAGATCTGCTTATCATCGAAAGTGAGAATGTTTTTAAAGCCCATCACATCTTCATAAAACTTCACCCAGGTATTCATGCGGTTCCAGCCAACATTACCTACGCAGTGATCTACATGTAATAGTCCGACAGATTCAGGTCTGTAATTGGTTTCCCATTTTCTGAACCCTGGCAGAAAAATTCCATTGTACCGGTGGCGCTCTATGAAGAGGTGTACCGTATCGCCATAGAGATGAATGCCACTCATCAC
>JBEIUM010000059.1:0-13587 GCA_040374385.1 Sediminibacterium sp.
GATTGATCCAATCCGCCGCATATTCCAAGGTGCCGCTTTCCCCACTCGACACTTGTAAGATCTGCTTTGTTTTGATCAGTCCATAGAGATGTCTTTTTTCCCGGGGAATGGCAGATGCGTTATTCCAAAAATCTATTCCATTTACCTTCTCATAATTCATCCACATACCCAAATGTTGCGGGAAGTCGGTAGGATCATCGGGGCGAGGCGCAAGCGGAAAGCCCCTTGTGATGGGGAGACCATCCGCTGCCAGGATGGGAAATAAAACAGGCTTTGAAAGGGTATCGGCATATAGTAACTGTGTGAATAGCTGCCCATTGATAGTAACGACGATTTTTTGCTCAGCAGGGATATCGGTGACAGATATCATCGTTTTAGGCTGCGCAGCGGCCGGCAATAGGTAGCAACCCCCATAAAAAAGAATGGTAAAGAATATTCTCATACCTGTAGAATAACGTGAAGCCGGTTACAAACTCACACCCCGCTTCCAGGGAATAAAATCATCCTGATTCAATAACACTGCTTTGGGAATAATGTTGCCGCTGGCTACCTGAATACAAAACTCCAAAATCTCCTCCCCCATTTGGGCGATTGTTTTTTCGCCGCTGATAATGCCCCCGGTATCGACGTCGATCATATCAGGCATTCGCTGGGCCAATGTAGTATGTGTTGATAATTTAATAGTTGGACATACCGGATTGCCCGTTGGTGTTCCTAATCCGGTAGTGAATAAAATCAAGGTAGCCCCACTTGCGGCTTTGCCGGTAGTTGCTTCTACATCATTCCCGGGCGTACAAACCAGACTAAGACCGGGCCTGGTAGCGGGTTCTGTATAATCGAGAACGTCTACCACAGGAGATGTTCCACCTTTTAATGCAGCCCCATTGCTTTTCATGGCATCAGTAATCAATCCATCGCGGATATTCCCCGGCGAGGGATTCATGTCGAAACCAGAGCCAACCCTTTGAGCTGCGCGATTGTATTCTTCCATCAATTGAATGAATTTTTCGGCATGGGATTTTTCAATCGTGCGGTCTAATAATTGTTGCTCTGCTCCACATAGCTCAGGAAACTCCGCCAACAATACTTTTCCGCCCAGTGCCACCAACAAATCGGCACAGTATCCAACAGCCGGGTTGGCAGATATACCACTGAAACCATCGCTGCCGCCGCATTTTACGCCAATACAAAGCTGGCTCAATGGTGCGGGCTTTCTTTCAATGCGATTGATTTCTACCAGTCCGCGAAAAGTTGCGACAATTGCCTCGCCTATCAATTGCTCTTCACTGACAGACTGTTGCTGCTCGAATACCAACAAGGGCTTATCGAAGGCCGGATTTCTTTTTTTAATGTCAGCAAGTAATTGGTCTGTCTGCAGGTGCTGACATCCTAAACTTAGCAGGGTGATACCACCCACGTTTGGGTGATCGGCATAGGCTGCCAGTAAATGACTCAGGGTGGCTGCATCCTGACGGGTACCTCCACAACCGCCCTGGTGATTCAGGAATTTAATGCCATCCACCTGCTTGAATAATCGATTATTCTGTTTGTCAGCAGTTGTGGTAGGTGATAAATCTACATCATCAATATTACCTGTCTGTATGAAATGGTCAATTATTTTTTTTGTCTGCTGCTTATACTTGTTGGTAACAGAGTATCCCAACTGATCATGCAGTGCTTCCCGAATAACATCGAGGTTGCGATTTTCACAGAAAACGGTTGGAATAAATATCCAGTAGTTCGCCGTTCCTACCCTGCCATCTGAACGATGGTAGCCTAAAAAAGTTCGATTGGCAAATCGATGCACATCAGGTGGCGTCCATGTTCCTCCCACTGCATTCCATTGATAGGCAGAAGCTGCGTGCGCTGTATTGGAAACGGTAACACGACTGCCACGGGTAACCGGCTGAGTCGTTTTTCCAACCAATACACCATACATGCATACGTCCGCGCCAGCAGGCATGTCTTGAAGGAAGCATTTGTGTTTGGCGGGAATATCTTCTACCAGCGTAATTGTAATTCCATGGTGAGTAATGACAGAACCGGCAGATAAATCGTGGAGAGCTACCAGCACATTATCGGAAGGATGGATAGAAATCACTTTATTCTTTTCATTCATACTCACATCCTCTTTGCTATAAATTTTTTTGTACCTCTTATATTCAGGAATTCATTTTTACGGCTTGTCTGGCAAACAGTTTCCACTTTCCATTCTCCCGTATCCAAACATACAATACTTTTAAATCTACACTCATCCTGTTCCCTTTATCAGTAATCTCTGCTTTCAAATTCAATCTTACCCAAGCCATTCGCTTCGAGATAAGAATGGCCGGATCGCCTGCTTCCATAGAAATGAAATCTGTCTCTCCGGTTACCAGATGATGAATCAATGAGTCTTTCCCTTCAATTTTCCCTCCGGAGTGTCCATAAGTGAGGGCATCAAAAGTCAGTTCATCCAACTTTGCACTATCTCCAGACAGCATGGCATCGTGTAATTGCTGTATGGATTCTTTCAGTGCAATCATTTTATTTGACTGTCCATAGGAGTTCAATGATAAGCATGAACAAACCAGGAGAAGGATGATAAGGTGTTTCATATTAATTGATTTTAAAGGGAATATACGAAATTTATTTCATAAGTAAAGGATGCCTGTGAAAACACATATTGTTAAATCCTTCGCTGGCACTTGAAATGTTTTTATTGAAAAGATTTTTAACCACGCTATTCTTCAAAATTAAAAGTCTTTTCCTGGTGCTAAACATTCTGAATAATTTCAAGTACTAATTGCTATTTTAGGGTCACCCAATCTTCAACACCATGAGCTTCAAACCCCGCCTGAGCTTCCTCCAGATCATCAATATGAATGTGGGATTCTTCGGTATCCAGTATAGTTTTGGCTTACAACAAACTGCCATTAACCCCATCTATGATTTTTTGGGAGCTCAACCGGAGGAGATACCCCTTTTGAACCTGGCTGGTCCGGTAACCGGACTCCTGATTCAACCGATCATTGGAGCGTTGAGTGATAAAACCTGGCACCCACGCTGGGGCAGGCGCAAACCGTATTTTTTTATCGGTGCGCTCTTTTGTAGTCTTTGTTTATTCATCTACCCATTCAGTAGTTCGCTTTGGATGGCTGCCGGATTACTCTGGGTATTAGATGCAGCCAATAATACAGCCATGGAACCCTACAGGGCCTTCATTGCTGACAAACTGCCCGCCAGTCAGCTGCCTACCGGGTTTTTAACGCAAAGCTTTTTTACCGGCCTTGGAATTACATTGGCCAACTTATCCTTATTCTTTTTTCAGAAAATGGATTTCCTGCAACAGTCCCATGGTAAGATCCCCTATTGGGTATTTGCCTCCTTTTTCCTGGGATCGGTTTGTTCCATCTCATCAGTTGTCTGGTCGATCAGTACCACTCCTGAGATACCACCAACAGAAGATGAATTGGCAGCTTTAAAAAAAGAAAAGTTCAACATTTTTACACCTTTTATTGAGATTGCTGCTGCCATCAAGCACATGCCCATGGTCATGTGGCAACTGGCATTGGTATATCTGTTTCAGTGGTATGCCTTGTTTTGCTATTGGCAGAATACTTCCAAAAGCATTGCCCTCAGTGTCTGGAATGCAACGCCCGCCAGCAATCCCGCTGCCTACAAAGAAGCGGTATCCTGGGCAGGATTGGTCAGTGGCTGGTCGAATATTGTAACTTTTCTGTCTGCTTTCGGATTGGTTTACCTTGCCAAAAAATATACGCCCAAATTGGTACATCTGATTTGCCTGGTGATAGCGGGTATAGGACTTCTGGCCTACCCTCTAATGCATGACCCCAACATGTTGTTGTTACCCGTAACCGCTTTTGGAGTGGCATGGGCAAGTATGATGGGTGTTCCTTTCCTGATGGTGGTTCATGATATTCCCAAAGAAAGATATGGTGTTTACATGGGCATCATCAATATGATGATTGTGATCCCAATGATCATTCAAACCACCACTTTTGGCTATATCCTGAAGAACTTCCTGGGCAACGACCCCCGCAATGCAATTTCCTTTGCCGGTGTCTTATTGCTCATAGCTGCGGTTGCCACCATTTTCATTAAAGCCACCAATCCAACAGAAGAAGAATTAAATTCAGTTGCCGGAGCGGGAGGGCATTGATAACTTTGACCTTACTACCTATTAAAAAACAATGAGCATAATTTGTATTGGTGAAGCCCTGATTGACATGATTTGCACTGATAAAGGAACAGCTTTATCGGAGGGCAATCACTTTTTGAAAAAAGCCGGCGGCGCGCCAACGAACGTGGCAGCTGCCATCGCAGCATTGGGTGGACAGGTATCCATTGCCGCTAAAGTGGGTAATGATCCTTTCGGGCATCACCTGCGAACAGTACTCAATGACTTTGGTGTAGATACCCGTTGGCTGCTGACTGATCCTCATCACTTCACCACGCTCGCCTTCGTTTCATTGATGGAAAATGGAGAACGGGATTTTGTATTCAGCAGAGGAGCCGACGGACAGCTTAGTTCAACTGATCTTGAAGATTTGCACCTGACCGCTGACAGCATCGTACATTTTGGTTCTGCCACTGCCTTCTTACCGGGCCCGCTGCAGTCGGCCTATCGAATGCTACTGGATAAAGCCTTGAAGCAAAATATTTTTACCAGCTTCGATCCCAATTACCGACACTTATTGTTCCCGGGAGATGCCACGCCTTTTATTGAGCACAGCAGACATTTTTTAAAGCAATGCGATTTTTTCAAGGTGAGTGATGAAGAAGCTATGCTGCTGACAGCCACGAGTGATCTTTCGGCTGCGGCAGAACAATTATCGGAAATGTCTTCGGCAGTTTTTGCCATTACACTGGGAAAAGAGGGCACCTTACTTTACAAAAACAAAACCAGCACCATTGTGCCAAGTATATCGGTGTCACCTGTTGATACCACCGGCGCGGGGGATGCATTCGTAGGCGCTGTGCTCTATCAGCTGAGTAAATACCCTGCCCATGAGCGCCGCCACCTAAGCTTTGAACAATGGCAACTGATTACTGCCCGCGCAAACAAAGCCGGAGCGCGTACCTGTGAATTCATGGGTGCCATGGAAGCATTTCGCCACCTCAGTAATCAGATCCTTCAATAAAAAATCATCGTGTACCAACATTCTCTTCATCAGAAAGTTTCCCGTTTGGTCGAGAAAGAACGGCTAACAAAAGAACCAGCAGATTTGGCATTCTACACGCGCCTAATAGCCAACGCTGCAGCAATCGCGTCCTTGTTCGAATCTATTTACGGGAATCATCCAAAAAAAGAAGAAACGTTCAATGGACTGATTGAAACCATCATAAGTGCGCATATTGCTAGAAGAGCTGCCCTAAGAGAAAAAGATGAGGAGAAACTAGCGCAAGGCAATTGGCACCTTAGTCAGGAAATAGTAGGGATGAGTCTCTATGTAGACAGATTCGCTGGAAACCTACAGGGCGTAGGCAAGCGACTCGATTACCTGAATGACCTGGGCATCAATTTCATGCACCTGATGCCAATTTTTGAAAGTCCGGAAGGGGAGAGTGACGGTGGTTATGCCGTATCTGATTTCAGAAAAGTTGATCCCCGCTTTGGCACACTCGATGATCTGCACGCACTTAAGTTGTCGATGGAAAACCGGCAGATGTACCTGATGCTTGATTTTGTGCTCAACCATACTTCACATCGCCACGAATGGGCCTTGAAAGCCAAGGCGGGTGACACGCACTACCGGGACTTCTACTATATGTATGATGATCGTCAGTTGCCGGATCAATTTGATGCTGCCATGCCGGAGATTTTTCCGGAGAGCTCACCCGGGAATTTTACTTATATAAAAGAATGTCGCCAGTGGGTGATGACAGTATTCCATCAGTATCAGTGGGACTTGAACTATACCAATCCTGCCGTCTTCATTGCGATGCTGAACAATCTCTTTTTTTATGCGAACCTGGGTGTAGATATTGTACGCATAGATGCGCCGGCATTTATCTGGAAAAGACCCGGCACCAGCTGTCAAAATTTACCGGAAGCGCATACCCTACTTTGTCTGTTAAAACAATGCCTACAAGTAGCCGCCCCAGGGGTAGCCTTGTTGGGGGAAGCCATTGTAGCACCGGCGGAGATTATGAAATATTTTGGGGAAGGCCTTTATGCCGGAAGAGAATGTGATTTTGCGTACAATGCTACCCAAATGGCTTTACAATGGGATGCCCTGGCAACCGGTGATACCCGGGTAATGCTGTCAGCCCAACATTTGCTGATGCGTAAACCCAAAGGTGCCTCTTGGATAACTTATACCCGCTGTCACGACGATATCGGACTGGGTTATGATGATAGTATGATTGCGTCAGCCGGCTTTCAGCCCTATGAACACCGAAAATTTTTAAAGGAATATTATTCCGGTGCAAATGTCCATTCTCCGGCAACAGGGGCCCTGTTTTCCGTGAACCCCAAAACACAAGACGCTCGCATCAGTGGTTCGCTGGCCTCACTTTGCGGACTGGAAAAGGCCCAAAAAGAAAATGTGGCCGTTGCCCGAAATATTTCGATACAGAAAATCTTATTGATGCAGGCACATAGCTTCCTGCTGGGTGGTATACCCATGCTATTTTATGGTGATGAACAGGGTGCAATCAACGACTACAGTTATTTGTCCGACCCGGGAAAAAGTTATGACAACCGGTGGATGCACCGTCCTGTTATTGACTGGAAAAAATGGGAGGCGGGGAAAAACGAAGATGGAAAAAAAATATTCCTGTCCACAAAAAAGCTCATAGCCATCAGGAAGAAGCTTCCCGCCCTCGCAGACCGGGGTAACATCAGCTGGATTACTCCCCACAATATTCATGTAACCGGAATCATCCGGGAGACGTCCGAGCAGCGACTTTACTGCTTATTTAATTACAGTAATCGAACGGCCTATTTAACCTGGTATGCTTTCAAAGAGTCTGGCCAACCTGTTACACGGCTCTTTGATCACTGGACAGAAAAAGAAATGGAAGTAGGTCAAGATCATGACTACTTGATTTTAGCGCCCTATGCTTTTCATATCCTGGAAGTAACTGGGTAGTAAGACCCAATCTTGTTGTTACAGCGTAATTCACCGAGTAGCTTGAAAAAATCTTACCTTTAAGAAGTAGGTGTATCCTCACTGACTTTTTATTCCCATGAACAGGTATTATCTTATATCCATTGTCATTCTTTTAATCGCCTGTAAAAGAAAGATAGAGACCATTCGGCCGACGGAATCTTCTATTACCGAATCGGTATATGCTTCCGGAACCATCAAAACAAAAGACCAATACCAGATCTTTCCTTCGACCGCTGGTATTCTTGAAAAGATTTGGGTAAAAGAGGGAGATAAAATCAGAAAGGGTGATCTTCTTGCTAATATTAGTAGCGATGTGGCTGCATTCAACGAGCAAGCTGCAACCCTCCGAGCATCTTTTGAAAAGCAAGAAGCCAATCGGGGCAAGTTGAATGATGCCATCCAAATGGCAGAGATCGCGGCTAAAAAAATGAGACTTGACTCTTCTTTATATGTACGCCAAAGGAATCTCTGGAACGATCAAATTGGCACCAGGGTCGAGTTAGAGCAACGTGAATTAGCCTGGCAAAATGCAAAGACCGAATATCTGCTGGCAAGGGAAAAGGTAAAAGAGCTGGAACGACAACTGCGCTTCAATGACCAGCTATCCGAAAAAAATCTGCAGATTGCACAACAGACAAAAAGAGATTATGCCGTAAAAAGTCAGATCAATGGAATTGTGCTGAAGTGGTCAAAGAATGCTGGCGAATTCGTAAACCAGCAAACCTCGATGGGCACCATTGGTGATCCGCAAAACCTGATACTGGAAATGCAGGTGGATGAATCAGATATTAACCGGATACAAACCGGACTACCCGTGCTTGTTACGATGGACAGCTATAAAAATCAAGTTTTCGAAGCAACGGTTACACGTATCCTTCCGATGATGAATGATAAAAACAAGACCTTTCTGGTAGAAGCAGCTTTCGTTCATGCTCCGGAAAAGGTGTTTGCCCAAACCAGCTTCGAAGCCAATATTATTTTACGAACAAAAGACAAGGCCCTGCTCATTCCCAGGAACTATTTACTAAATGACTCCACCGTACTGGATAAATCAGGTCAGGCCATCCGCGTGGTAACGGGTATGAAAGATTACACCCGGGTAGAGATAGTTGCTGGCATCTCAGCGAATGACGAACTCATCAAGCCAAAGTAATGAGTAAGTTATTACTTATACGCATCTCATTTGCACTTCTAATGGCAAGATGGAGACAAACCATGGTTGCTGCCATTGGTGTTGCCTTCAGCATTACCATGTTCATCAGTCTTTTAAGTTTTATGGCCGGCTTGAATGATCTACTCGATGGATTATTGCTCAACAGAACACCCCATATCCGCTTATATAATGAAGTGAAAGCCCCTGAGCAACTTCCGGTTAATCTCGCGCCCGCGTATAAAAATCACCACAACTTTGTACTTTCAGTAAAACCAAAATTTGAGCGATTACAAATTCACAACATAGCAGCCATAGAAGCAGCTTTGCAACAAGATGATCGGGTGCAGGGATATGCGCCAAAAATAGGAGCACAAGTATTTTATAATACCGGGGCGACAGACCTGACAGGTCTCATCAATGGAATAGATGTGAGTGCTGAAAACAAGCTTTTTTTCTTCAGCGACTACGTAGTGGCCGGAAACTACAACGACCTGAACACCATTCCTAACAGCATCATTTTGGGGAAAGAAATTGCCGCCAAAACTTTCACCAATATTGGTGATATGATTCAGGTAACCACCGCCAAAGGAGAGACAAGACAGTTAAAAGTAGTTGGCTTTTTTCAATCCGGTATTCAGGAGATTGACAAAGTACAAAGTTATGCATCATTGAAAACCACCCAGAATCTGATGGGAGAGTCGGGGAGTTATATTACCGACCTGCAAATCAAGTTAAAAGACCTGAACATGGCGCCTGCCTTATCAAAAGAATATGCAGGTTTGTTTGAAACCGATGCCGTAGATATTCAGACAGCCAATTCACAGTTTGAGACAGGTAGTAAAGTAAGAACCTTGATATCCTATGCAGTAGGCGTCACGCTGCTCATCGTGGCGGGATTTGGTATCTATAATATCCTCAACATGATCATTTATGAAAAAATGGATTCCATCGCCATATTAAAGGCCACCGGCTTCTCGGGCAGGGACGTAAACAAGATTTTCCTTTTCATAGCCCTGAGTATTGGTATTTCGGGAGGATTATCCGGTCTGATCTTAGGCTGGGGCATGTCATCGGTGATCGACCAGATTCCTTTTAATACAGCCTCCTTACCTACTGTTAAAACCTATCCGGTCAACTATAATCCACTTTTTTATATTACCGGATTTGTATTCGCCCTGATCACCACATATTTTGCCGGTTATTTTCCCTCCAGAAAAGCCAGCAAAATGGATCCGGTTACCATCATACGAGGAAAATGACGACAGCTACTCCCATACTGGAAGCCAGACATGTTTCGAAATACTTTCATGACCCACTCACTGTGCAGGTGCTGAAAGATGTGAGCTTTACCGTGCAGCGAGGTGAATTCATTGCAGTCATAGGTAAGTCCGGTTGCGGAAAATCTACTTTATTGTATGTGCTCTCCACCATGGATACCGATTATGAGGGCGAGATACTGTTGGAGGGCGTTGCGTTAAGAGGGAAAAAAGATGCTGACCTGGCAAAAATTCGCAACAATAGCATTGGATTTGTTTTTCAGTTTCACTACTTGCTGAACGAATTCAATGTTTTGAAAAACGTGATGTTACCGGGATTAAAAAAGGGTGAGCTTACAGAAAAAGAGGTAGAGCACCGCGCTTATGAAAAACTCCGAATACTGGGTATTCAGGAAGAAGCATTAAAATTACCCAATCAACTTTCCGGTGGCCAAAAACAACGGGTGGCCATTGCACGGGCATTGATCAACGACCCACTCATCATCATGGGCGATGAGCCAACAGGTAACCTGGACAAGAAAAACAGTGATATTGTTTTTGATATCTTTCGAGAGTTATGCAGCGAATTCGGACAAACGCTACTCGTTGTAACGCATGACCTCGACTTTGCCGGCAAAACGAATCGGATCATTGAGATGGAAGACGGTCGTATTATTTCCTAAGACGTTTATGCCATTCTTAGCTATCCCATCGATTTAGATCAGGGCTTTTTTTTCATCTTCAGACGATTAACCACCATTCCGCCCACTTGCTTGCCAATCTCAGTGCTGGTGATACAAGAATTATGGTAATGTAAACCCCCATAAAAACGTGCCCAATTATTTTCAATAGCTGCGGCCCTGAAGGAAGGGTAGCTTCTGCTTTTGATGCCAAACTCCAATTCGGTAGAATCGGTGTAAGCAAAGTTGTCACCAAATACACTGGTAAGTGCTTCAGCGGCTGAGGAAGAAATAGTGGAGTGTCCACAAGTATACTCAGGGAAAGCAGGCGTTTGTAAATAAGGACGCCAGTTCATATCAATATACTTATTGATGACGGTTTCAGGTCGCACCGTATTATATTTATATTTTACATGCCAACATTGGATGAATGCATCAAACAAAGCTATGCTGGTTTTGGCATAAGCATATACCGTGGAGGGAAAATCAAACTTTGCTTTTTGTGCAGCAATGCCGATGATGCCCATCCAGTGACCAGGAGGTGAGAACTTTTTACTGCCGAACATCACGTGACCGATGACATTCATCTTAAATGGATTATCATCCCAGAACTCGGCTATGTGTCGTTGTTCAGGGGTGAGACTATCTACGGCATTCTTAATTTTCATCACCTCTTGGTAATAAACACTTTTGGTATCCTTGATATCAAAAGCAGGAGGGGGTGGCGGACAAAATATACCAGCACTATCAATGACCATGGGTCTGATATCCTGCCAGTGGGGCTCAACAGCAGAGGCATACATCGGAGGTGTAGGTATCCACCTGCCGGGAATATCTTTCACAGAATACTTTTCAGCACCGCGTGTTTCCAGATAATTATCTTTTCTGCTCCAGCGAATGATGCCTGCAGCAATGCTATCTGCCAGTTCGCGCGATGCCTTCTCAACTTTTCTGGGAAGTCCCTTGGTGCGGGCCAGATTGATGATGCTATCGCGATAGTCCTGCATACTTCCTTCCGGGAAGGTAACGGCCTCGCCTACCTTGATATAGGCAAGCAACGTCGCCAGTGGATAATCCACCTCCTCTTTTTTTGCCGGCAAAGGCAAGGTGGTTAAGCCCTGTAATTGACCGGCGAGTGACTGATATTGATCTGGATAACCGGCTGCCATCACTTCATAGGCAGCAACAGCAGCATAAGCATAATTCCTGGATGCCACCATGGGAGGGAAATTATTCCCCATTACAACGGTATTTAGTTCATGAACAGTCTGGCTGTAGAGATCAGGATTATGCAGAAACTCGATGTATGCTTTGTTGCTGGAACAGCCTGCTAAAGCCATCCATGCACAAAGACCTAATAAAAGTCTTTTCATTGGTCAAGATAAAATGTAAGAGATGAAAGATTGCTTATTTTATGAAGCAAAATGAGGTGGCGGATGTTCTATCCTTTTTTGCCAACCGGAGGGAAGCGCTTCCAAAGCAAGTCCCCCAACTACATCCTTGAGCTTGCCATCACTAAACTGCCAAGAAAAGAAATGGTGCTCATGGGTGAGATCGGAAAGATGGAGCTTAACCGGCTTGGGAGATGCATCTTTTTTCGAACCATTGCCTTTGAGTATATTAAAATCATTGGCAAGACCTGCAAAGGCATCTCTGGCATTTTTTATTTGTGTGGTCTGTAAATTCGGAAGACAAACGAGTTCCAGTGTATCTTGATAAAAACGTCTTTTTACATAGGAATAAGTAATCCCGTTGATTTCAATACTTCCCTCCACCCGTTCATATTGCTCGCTATTAGAGCCATAAGGAAGTGAGGCCGGAATTTTTATATGCAGCCAGTCGGCTTCGTTATATAGCGTTTCATCGAGTGCCAATTGGAATTTTTCGTCAGACCATTTTGCCATGCCATCATACAACAGATGGTAGCCACCCCAGTTAAAGAGCAGCAATCCCAACAATATGTAGGCGGCCAATTTTTTCACTACCCAAATTTACATTTTATCGTTTGATGGTAAAGGTTTTCTTTTCTATTCCTACCCCGCTTATTTTCATGCTTTTCCACGAGGGCGGTAAAATAGGTTTCAACTGTCGTATCCCCGTTTCTGAAATATCCAATCCACCGAAACCCATTAAAACACTTTGCAACACCCCTCCGGCACCGGTGGCAAAATATGGATTGGTGCCACCCTTGGTTTCAGCTATCACCCGGAACGGAGGAAGCAAATTGGGCTGATAGGATTCCTTGAACAAGCGGTGGGCATTTTCCGCGTCTCCCAGACGGGCATACAATAGTGAGAAGATGGCGTGGGTCATAGCAGGCGTTCCTTCCTGTGGCACCCTTGTCTCATAATATTGCAGGTCACGCTTTATCTGCTCGGGCGTCGTTACCTCACGCAATGGATATGCCAATAAATTCACATCAGCCTGCTTGATACCCTCGCCAGCATAGGCAGCATGTTCTTTCGTAACCCCATTCTCCATAGTCAGGATAGGAATATTCGATGCCACCTGCATCCAGTCGGGATCAGCTGGGAGTCCCAAAATGCCGGCAGCACGCGTGGCATGCTGTAAAACAGCTTTTGCCGCTGCATTGGTAAAAGCATTGTTATCGACATTCTCTGCCCACTCGTCGGCGGCTACCACATTATTGATATCATATTTTCCCGGTCCATTTCGCTCCACGCGGCTGGCCCAGAAATCTGCTGTCTCCTTTAAAAGGGGCCAACCCTTTTCCCTTAGCCAGTCCTTATCCTGCGTTACACAATAATAATTCCAGGCCGCCAGTCCGACACAGGCAGTAATATGGTGTTCGAAGGGTCCGCTCAATGCCCATACAGGGGTCTCTTCCACACCAGTTCCAGCACTTTCCCAAGGGAACATGGCACCCCGATAACCATGACTAAATGCATTCCTCCGCGCTGCGGCTAATCGCTGAAAACGATATTCTACCAGCGACTTGGCTAAAGCTGGCTGCATCACCAATAAGGCAGGATACATCCATAATTCAGTATCCCAAAAAACATGGCCATTATACCCCAATCCACTCAAGCCCATCGGAGACACACTTAAATCATTTCCCTCACGAACAAAAGAATACAGATGATACAACATACTGCGTACATCCTGCTGTGCCTGGTTATCACCCTCGATCACCACATCGCTTTTCCATAAATCTTCCCAGGCTTTTTGGTGTTTTTGTACCAATCGGTCCCTGCCTTCCAGGCGCGCAAACAAAGACATTCGCTCAGCCTCATTCAACGGATCATCATGATGAGCAGAAGTGATGGAGGTGCCCGCAATGGAAAAACGATAAGATTGTCCGGCTGTCAGTTTTTTACTGAACTTCATTAAATGCATGTTATTATCCCACATTTCATGAA
>JBEIUM010000334.1:0-1810 GCA_040374385.1 Sediminibacterium sp.
CAGGTAGCCCCTTATAAGAATACCGGTATGTATAATCAGAAATATCATCCACGTAGTGGACAGTCTTCCGGTCAGATTGAGTTGAACTATCTCAATAATTTCAGAGCGAATCGTTATGCAGATGTACTGCTCATGGCAGCAGAGGCTTTAAACCGTTCAGCATCGCCCAATGATACCAAAGCCCAAGGTTATTTGAATCAGGTGCGGGCCCGGGCGTTTAATGACAATCTTCACAACATAACATCAACAGGTACTGCCCTTCGTCAGGCAATTTGGGATGAAAGACGTCTGGAATTAGCGATGGAAGGTGAGCGGTTTTTCGACCTTGTTAGAACCGGACAGGCTACTGCCAGGATTACAGGTTTTCAGGCCGGAAAACATGAAGTATTCCCTATCCCACAGTTAGAGATTGATATATCTGTGTTAACCCAAAACAGCGGTTATTAATATTTAAAAATTTATACAATGCGCTATATGAAAAACATAATTCTTTTATTCCTACTGGGAGTGGCCATGCTGGGATGTAAGAAAGAGGTTTATGATGATACTTCTTTCGTGTCATCCGCTAATGGTCCCGATTCTCTCTCTGTATTGTTTGAGATTACCCAAGACAACTCAGGATTGGTAACCATTACTCCCAATGGTCGGGGGGCAGTATCTTATGATGTATTTTATGGTCATGGTACAACCACTGCCGTGAATGTGCCCGCCGGAAAAAATACGAACCATGTATACCCGGAAGGTGTATACAATGTAAAAGTAGTTGCTTACGCAGTGAATGGTAAGACTAAGGAACTGAACCAGCAACTTACCGTTACTTTCAGAGCACCCGAAAATCTGCAGGTGAATGTGGCCATTGATCCCGCCAATAATTTTAAAGTAAATGTTTCGGCATCGGCCCAATATGAGACCAATTTCCGGGTTTTCTTCGGAGATGTTCCCAACGAGGTGCCTGTAAGCTTTTTGGAAGGACAGACAGTATCGCGTACCTATACTGCCACCGGTACATTTAATGTAAGGGTAGTCGCCCTCAGTGGAGGCGCCGCCACCATTGAAAAGACAACCCCGGTAACGATTGTTGATCCGGTTTTGTTACCACTTACTTTTCAGTCCTCTACCATCAACTACAACTGGGTGAATTTTGATGGCGGCAATACTACTGTTGTCAATAACCCGAATTCAGCTGGCATCAATACCACTACCAAAGTTGCCAAGATGGTGAAAGGTGCTGGTCAGCCCTGGGGTGGCAGTTTGCTCACACTGAGCAGAAATATTGACTTTAGCACCAATAAAATTTTCCGCGTGAAAGTTTTCTCTCCTCGTGTTGGAGCCAAGATGTTACTTAAAGTAGAGAATTCAGATAATCCCGGTATCAATTTTGAAAAAGAAGTAGCAACGACAGTTGCGAACGAGTGGGAATACCTATACTTTGATTATAGTACCATCAATACCGCTCAATCTTTTAACCGTTTGGTGGTTATCTGGGAATTGGGTACACCGGGCGATGGGTCTGCTAATTTTACATTCCTCATGGATGATTTTGAATTGGTAAATAGTTTACCTGCACCACCCTTGAGTCTTCCGTTGACTTTCGAGTCTACTACCACAAACTATAACTGGTTGGGTTTCGATGGTGGCGATGTAACGATACAGAATAACCCGAATGCTGGCGGTATCAACAACAGCGCAAAGGTCGCTAAGATGGTAAAAAATGCAGGTCAGCCCTGGGGCGGAAGCTTTCTCACCCTTTCTGGTCCGATTAATTTCTCTGCCAATAAAATTTTCCGAATGAAGGTATACTCGCCACGGG
>JBEIUM010000062.1:0-13153 GCA_040374385.1 Sediminibacterium sp.
GTAATCTTTTGCATATCCGCGGAGTAACAAATTATGCGGAGGCTTATTTTGGTATCAATAATATCTTGAAAGTAATTCAGGTAACTTACATCAGGGGCTTTCAGCAATCTAAAGAGCCGCTCTCCGGCATTCGAATGGTATTGCCATTGTTCGACCGTTAGTTGTGTTAGTTGCCAATGAAATTAGCTACCTTCGTATTCATTTTGGCTGCCCTGCCAGCAGCTCTTTTTGTAAAGAACATTTGTTCCGTTTTGGAATAATTGTCTAAAATGAAACATATGGCCTTATTACACAATCGGGTATCGAATGCCGAGCTCAAGCAGCGCTTGATGCAGGAATCCTTTCAGCGCGTTACCATCAGCTTTTATCGGTATGCCCCTATTATACATCCGCAGCAATTTCGAGATGAGTTGTACAAGCAGTTAAATGCTTTGCAAGTATTTGGGAGAATTTATATAGCCCATGAAGGGGTGAATGCCCAGGTGAGTGTACCCGAACATGCTTTTGAAGCATTTCGAAATTATATTTATTCCCTGCCCGGGTGGGAAGGTATCCGGTTAAACCGGGCAGTAGACGATGATGGCAAAAGCTTCTGGGTGCTGAAGATAAAGGTCAGAGATAAAATTGTAGCTGATGGAATCAATGATCCGGAATTTTCTATGGAAAAGAAGGGGAAATATGTAGATGCCGCCAGCATGAATCGCTTATTGGAAGACCCAAAAACCATCGTAGTGGATATGCGCAACCATTATGAATTTGAGGTAGGCCATTTTGAGCGGGCCATTGAAATTCCTTCTGATACTTTTCGCGAGCAGCTACCCATGGCCTGCGATATGTTGAAGGGGAAGGAACAGCAAAACATCATCATGTATTGCACCGGCGGCATTCGTTGCGAAAAGGCAAGTGCCTTTCTTTTGCACAAAGGGTTCACCAATGTATTTCACCTTGAAGGCGGAATCATTAAATATGCGCAGGATGCCCGCGATCAGGGACTTGAAATGAAATTTCACGGAAAAAATTTTGTATTTGATAATCGACTGGGCGAGCGAATCACAGATGAAATCATTGCACGGTGTCACCAATGCGGAACTCCCTGCGATCGGCATGTAAATTGCGACAATGCCGGCTGCCACCTCTTATTTATTCAGTGTGACAGTTGTGCGGTGTCAATGAATAAATGTTGCAGCGAAGATTGTAAGTCGACCCTACACATGCCCGTAGAACGACAAAAAGAGTTGCGCTCCGGGGTAGACAGAGGGCGAAATGTGTTTAATAAAAGCAGAGAACGGCTAAGGCCCCGTCGCAAAGATGCGAATTGAGTACCCAGGGAAGGCAGGCAACACATTGAATGATGAATCTTATTATTCAATACCCAATCTATTCAGCTCAGTTGTGATGCATGCCTGTAATTCCTGATCTGATAAGTTCATCGGCTGAAATGCAGTGCCCGTAACTTTTTCGTATAACGCTATGTATCGTTGACTAATCGTGTTGACCCATTCATCGCTCATGGCAGGAACTTGTTGGCCTTCCTTTCCCATGAAGTTATTGGCCATCAACCATTCCCTTACAAATTCCTTACTCAGTTGCTGTTGTTTTTCACCCTGTTTTTGCCTCTCGTCAAAACCTTCCAAATAAAAATAGCGCGATGAGTCCGGGGTATGTACTTCATCCATGAGGTAAATCTCATCGCCTATTTTACCAAATTCATATTTTGTATCTGCCAGAATCAGGCCTCTTTTGGCGGCCAACTCCTTACCCCGGGCAAAAAGGGCTAGGGTATACCGTTGCAACACTTCCCATTCAGCTTCTGTTGCCAGACCCTGTTCAATGATGGCTGCGGGACTGATGTCTTCGTCATGGCCCTGGGCTGCTTTCGTGGAGGGGGTAATGATGGGTTGGGGGAAAAAATCATTCTCTTTCAGTCCATCCGGAAGCACTGCACCGCACAATTCCCGGCTGCCAGACTGATAAGTACGCCAAGCATGGCCTACCAGATTGCCCCTGACAACCATCTCAATTTTAAAGGGCATACATTTTTTCCCCACCGCCGCCCTTGGGGCGGGTGTGGAAATCAACCAGTTAGGACAAATATCGCGGGTGGCTTCCAGCATAAAAGCCGCTATCTGGTTCAAAACCTGCCCTTTGTAGGGTATGGGACGTGGTAAAATCACGTCAAAAGCCGAAATACGGTCACTGGCTACCATAACGAGCCAATCCTGCCCGATATAGTATACATCTCGTACTTTTCCGCTGTAAAAACCGGTTTGTTGAGGAAATAATGGAAAATTCATGGTACAAATCTAATCGGCTACGTTCGTATTTGTTTCCTCCTTATCTTTGTTTTTTCTTAACAATTCGTGTAGGGTTGTGGACAAATTAAATTTTAGCCACGATGCTACATGCATTACTTTTAGAATTAATTCTTAAACCTAGCCCTTTATGAAACCAGTTTTCAAGTTCTTATTCTTGCTTGTTCTGGGTAGTTTCTTTGCCGGATCTGCCTGGGCGCAGGGTTCCACCGTTCTCTCCGGAACTGTAAAAAACACAAAATCCCGGGAAGGACTTTCAGCTATTTCCGTTACCGTTAAGGGAGGAACTGCTGGTACTTTTACGGATGATAAAGGTAATTTCAAGTTCTCTACGACTCAGAAATTTCCGATCACCCTCGTTTTCTCCTCTATCGGATTTTCCTCCAAAGAGGTAGTGGTGAATGCTGCCAGTCAAAACCTGGACGTTGACCTGTCTCCATCTTACACCCTGGGTGATGAGGTGGTGGTAGCGGCGTCACGCGTGCCGGAAAGAATTCTGGAATCGCCCGTTTCTATCGAACGCATTGGTACAACTGCCATCAGAAACACTGCTGCTTCCAACTATTATGACATGTTAACCAACCTGAAAGGTGTTGACGTGGTTGTTGCCAGTCTTACCTTCCGCAGTGTTGGTACCCGTGGTTTCAACAGCAGCGGTAACATCCGTCTGAACCAGTTGATCGATGGAATGGATAACCAGGCACCAGGTCTGAACTTCTCCGTTGGTAGCATTATCGGTCTGACTGAATTAGACGTAGAAAGCATGGAATTACTGCAGGGTGCATCGTCTGCCCTGTATGGTTCTGGTGGTATGAACGGTACAGTTTTGATCAATAGCAAAAACCCATTCAAGTACCAGGGTCTTAGCTTCCAAATCAAGCAGGGTGTTAACCATGTTGATGGTTTACAGCGCCCTCGCTCTCCTTTCTTCGACTGGAGTTTCCGTTGGGCTAAGAAAGTCTCTGAAAAATTTGCCTTCAAAATTGGAGGTCAGTTTATCCAGGCACAAGACTGGCAGGCTAACCAAGCCAATAATTATAACAGAACGGCTACAGCCGGTAACCCTTATGGTATTGGAACGACTGGCAACAGACAGAGCGATCCTAACTATGATGGTGTGAACGTTTATGGAGATGAAACAACATCTTCTCTTGATGCTGTTCGTGCTGGCGTATTCGGTCAACTGGCTGCTGCTTTCGGACCAGCCTGGAATACGGTTTTGGCCGGTTCCACTGCCTTCCTGAATGCATCTCCTGCTGCCACCATCAATGACTTCAATTTCTGGCTGAATGCCAATGGATTGGGTGCATTGGTAAATACCGGGACTACTCCCATTGTTTACGGACACGTTCGTAACTATTTTTCCGGTGTTAATGTGAGCAGAACTGGCTTCAACGAAAACCAAATCATTGACCCAACAACTTTGAATGTTAAGTTTACGGGCGGTTTGTACTACAAGTTAAATGCTAATACTGAAGCTTCTTTGCAAGCTTACTGGGGTACTGGTAACTCTGTTTATACAGGCAGTGACCGTTACTCACTGGTTAACCTCGTAATGGGTCAGTACAAAGCTGAAATCAAGAGCAAAAACTGGTTCCTCCGTTACTACTTTACCCGTGAAAACTCTGGTAATGCTTATAACGCAACCATCACTACCCGTTTATTCAACGAAGCGTTGAAGCCTAGCCAAACCTGGTTCCTACAATATGCCGCTTCTTATGCCGGCACCCGTTCTTTTGGTGTATCTAACATCGATGCCCATAACAGAGCTCGTGGTTTTGCTGACATAGGTCGTCCAACCGGCTTCATAGGTAATGATCCTCTGTTCCAGCGTGTGGCCAACACCCCTATTTCTCAGGGCGGTGGTTTATTCCTGGACCGTTCAAAGCTGCGTGTATTTGAAGGTCAATACAATCTCTCAAATGACCTGGGTCTGACCAAAACTGGAACAGACTTCCTGATCGGATTTAATACAAGACAATTTGTGCTGAATTCTCAGGGCACTTTGTTTGCTGATACTGCCGGTAACATTAATATCAATGAAGTAGGTGCATACGCTCAGTTGTCACAGAAATTATTCGGTGACTTCCTGAAAGTAACTGCTTCCGGTCGTTATGATAAGAATACGAACTTTGAGGGACGTTTCACTCCCCGTGTTTCTGCAGTAATGAAGCTCGCAAAAGATCATAACCTGCGTTTCTCTTATCAGCAAGCTTACCGTTTCCCCACCACTCAAAACCAGTGGATCAACCTGACTATTGGTGGCGGTACCCGCTTGATGGGTGGTTTGCCAGCACTGCGTAACTTCTACAATTTCAGCGGCAACCCTGCATATACGATAGCTAGCGTTCAGGCTTTTGGTGGAAGTGTACTGGCTGGTACACCTAATCCAGGTCTGCTTCAGCAACAAGCATTCCCTGATTTCAAACCTGAGGTAATGACCTCTAATGAAATTGGTTATAAGGGTCTGATAGCAAATCGTCTGTTGATTGATTTCTATTACTACTGGGCTACTTATAAAGATTTCATCAGCAGTGTGAATGTTCTTCAGGCTAGAAATGCGCCTACTTCTCCTGCTTCTGTATTTGACTTACTGGATGCCAACAAGCGCATTGCTTACAGCATTTCCACTAATACACCTGGAGATGTAGAAACATCTGGATGGGGTATTTCAGCAGACTATTTGCTCAGACGTAACCTGACTTTATCTGCCAACTTATACTCTGATAAAATCGGTCCTCTGCCAAGTGGTTTTGTATCCTTCTTTAATACGCCTCAATACCGCACCAATATTTCTCTTAACAACACTGGTTTTGGTAGCAAAAATCGTTGGGGCTACAGCGTAGTTTATCGCTGGGTGGATGAGTTCTTCTACGAAGGATCATTCGGTGTAGGTCAAATGCCTTCTTATGCTACATGGGATGCTTCTGTGAGCTACAAACTGCTCAACACGAAGTCCCTGATCAAACTGGGAGGTACGAATATCTTCAACAAATACTACAGAACCGGCTTCGGTAACCCACAAATTGGTGGTCTCTACTACATGAGCTTCGGCTGGAATGTATTCTAATCGGTTCTGATTTTACTTTATACTCAACCCCCTCCACGAAAAAGGAGGGGGTTTTTATTGATGCTTAGGACAGATTTGGGAATGTAGTCGATAATCGTATATTTTTGCACCTCAAACAAACACATCCATCCATGCGATCGATTGCATTTCGGGAGGCTCTTCGGGAGGCCATGAATGAGGAAATGAGAAGAGATGAACGCGTCTTCCTCATGGGAGAAGAAGTAGCTGAGTACAACGGTGCCTACAAAGTAAGCCAAGGTATGCTCGCCGAATTCGGGGAAAAAAGGGTAATTGACACCCCCATCTCTGAACTTGGATTTGCAGCTGTTGCAGTAGGTGCAGCTCAAAATGGGTTACGCCCCATCGTAGAGTTCATGACCTGGAATTTTGCCGTATTGGCCATGGACCAGATCTTAAATACTGCTTCGAAAATGCTTGCCATGAGTGGCGGTCAGATCGGTTGTCCCATTGTTTTCCGCGGACCCAATGGTAGTGCAGGTCAACTGGGGGCGCAACATTCTACTGCCTTTGATAGCTACTATGCCAATATACCCGGAATAAAAGTGGTAGCCCCCTCCAATGGATATGATGCCAAAGGATTATTGAAACAGTGTATCCGTTATGAAGAAGATCCCGTTGTTTTCATGGAGAGCGAAGTGATGTACGGCGATAAGTCTGAGGTACCCGATGAAGAATATTATATCCCCCTGGGAAAGGCAGACGTGAAAAAGTCTGGCAGAGACGTGACCATCGTATCTTTCAATAAAATGATGAAAGTTGCGCTGGGTGCTGCAGAAGAATTGGAAAAAGAGGGTGTTAGTGCTGAAGTGATCGACCTGCGTACCATCCGTCCACTCGACTGGATGACCATCTTAGAGAGTGTTAAAAAAACCAACCGACTTGTAATCGTTGAAGAGCAGTGGCCCTTTGCATCTGTGTCTTCAGAAATTTCTTACCGCATACAAAAGGAAGGATTCGACTACCTCGATGCACCCATCCGGCGGATAACGAGCGCAGATGCCCCTATGCACTATGCACCCAACCTGGCTGCATTGGCAATACCGGATGTGAGCAGAACAGTTCGGTTGGTGAAGGAAGTGATGTATATGAAAAAATAAATGATAGCACCCCACCAAAATTTTACCCGGATAACCACGCCGGGTATTTTTTTGCCTTATATGACATCATCTTTGAAATATCATCTTCTGCTTTATCGCCGAATTTTTTTTTCGGTTATCATATTGTCAGGCATAACCATTTTTCCTTTAGATACTTATGCCTGGCAGTTGCAGTCAGATACGGTCATCGAACGAGCAACGACTGAATTAGATTCTATTACAGTGACTGCCTTTCGGCAGCAGTACCGATTACAGCAACTACCTGCTTCTACTGTTCACCTCACGCAAAAAGATTTTGCTTTCATGGGTGGCACTTCATTGCTGCCTGCCGTAAACTTGGTGCCGGGTATACGGATGGAAGAACGTTCACCCGGCAGTTATCGCTTTTCTATTCGCGGTAGTTTACTGCGTAGTCCTTTTGGGGTTAGAAATATCAAAATCTACCTGAATAATATTCCTTTAACAGATGCCGGTGGCAATACCTATCTCAATCTTTTACCCGCAGGGATGGTCGAGTCGATGGATATTTTAAAGGGACCCGCTGCCAGTTCTTATGGATCAGGTACAGGTGGCGTTGTATTACTACAAACAGGAAATGAAGCCCAGCAATTACCCGGTAATCGTGTGGCTGCAGCTATTGCCGGTGGTAGCTTTGGGTTATTCCGCCAGCAACTAACATTTAAGCATAAGCAAGCCGGCTCTAACATTCAATTTTATCAAGACCACCAGCAATCAGATGGTTATCGGCAGCAAACCGCGCTTAGAAGAGATGCCCTTGCATTGAACTGGCAGCAACAGGTCGGCCACCACCTATTTTCTACCCAGGTACTTTATTCCAATCTCTTCTATCAGACACCCGGAGGGTTGAACCTGGCGCAGTATTTACAGAATCCCCGACAGGCAAGACCGGCTTCGGCCACATTACCCGGTGCGGTTGCGCAAAATGCATCTGTCAGCAACCAGACAACTTTACTTTCATTGGCACACCAGTTCAGCATATCTGATAGCTGGCAATTGCAGTCATTTATCATGAGTAGCCAGACCCGCTTTGCCAATCCATTTATTACCAATTATGAGAAAAGAAGAGAAAATAACTGGGGGGCGGGCAGCACACTCCAATTCAAGAAGAAAAAAGGTGCCACCCTTGTTGATTGGCTAACTGGTGTTGAATGGACCAACCAGTTGGCAGGGGTTCAAAATTTCGCCAACAAAAGAGGAACTGCAGATACCTTACAATTTGAAGATGACTTGCGGGCAGCCCAGTGGTTTGTTTTCTCGCAGTTTTCCTTGCAGCGGGGCAATTGGCGATTCGATGGCGGCATCAGTCTTAATCAGCAGTATTTTAATTACCATCGAATTTCTATTCCCGGCAGTAGTCCAGCAAACCGAAAATTGAACACTGTAGCCACTCCCAGACTCAGTATTACCCGCAAGATGGGTGCGCAAGCAAGTCTGCAGTTTGTTGTTTCACGAGGATTTTCTCCCCCTACGCTGGCAGAAATCAGACCATCTGATGGAAATTTTTATGGGGATCTTCAGGCTGAGGCTGGCTGGAACATGGAAATCGGCTGGCGATGGAATCTGATACCAGGTCGACTCAACTGGTCAGCTTCTTTATATCGGTTTGAGCTGGATCAGGCTATTGTTCGCAGAAACAGCGCCTCGGGGACAGAGTATTTCGTTAATGCCGGTGGTACTTTACAACAGGGTTGGGAGACCACAATCAATTGGCAGGTGCTTCCGGTGCAGTCAAAAATCTGGCGACTCTCTCTTCAGGTTGGCCACTGTTATCAACCTTATTCCTTTCAACAATACAAACAGGGGAATGTCGACTTTTCAGGCAATCCGGTGACTGGTGTACCCTTACACGTGTTCACCAGCCGCATCCAACTGACCCATCTAAAGGGCCTTTATATTCAGTTGCAAGGGAATGCAACAGCTGCTCTACCACTGAATGACGCCAACGATGAGCGGGCAGGGGCCTATCAGTTGATGCAGGCAGAAGCCGGTTGGCGCTTTAATCGGGCATCCGGAGGCTGGCATCTTTTCATCGCTGCAGATAATCTGTTGAACCAGACTTATAGTCTGGGTAATGATATCAATGCCGCCGGGCGCCGGTATTATAATGCTGCCCCTCCAATGAATGTCGTTGCCGGTATCCGTTTCAATGGTCGTTCGTTCCTTTTTTGATATCTTTAACGACCAACAATGTAATAAAGTAGCCAATTTAGCTACTTAAATAAGTAACGTGAAATATGGCTGTAATTCTGATCATAGATGATGAAAAGTCCATTCGTAATGTATTGAAGGATATACTTCAGCATGAGGGATATCAGGTGGAGGAAGCGCCGGATGGGGAACAGGGTATAAAACTGTTTTCTTCCAAGAGCTTTGACCTGGTTTTATGTGACATCAAAATGCCAAAATTAGATGGCATGGATGTTTTGCAACAAATCATGGAATTGAATCCGGAAGTGCCGGTCATTATGATCAGTGGCCACGGCACCATTGAAACGGCGGTTGAAGCAGTAAAAAAAGGTGCTTTCGATTTTATTTCCAAGCCACCTGATCTGAATAGATTACTGATAACCATCAGAAATGCCCTCGATAAAAATACCCTGGTAAAGGAGACGCGCATATTGAAGAAAAAAGTGAGCGGCATACAGGAAATCATTGGGGAAAGTGAGGCCATTGCCAAAATCAAGTCGACCATTGAAAAAGTTGCGCCCACCGATGCCCGCATTTTGATAACGGGTGAAAATGGAACCGGTAAGGAACTCGTAGCGCGGTGGTTACATGAGAAAAGTAATCGTTCCCAACAACCCTTGATTGAGGTCAATTGTGCGGCCATTCCTTCGGAATTAATCGAAAGTGAGTTGTTCGGACATGAAAAAGGCTCCTTCACTTCGGCTATAAAACAGCGCATAGGTAAATTTGAACAGGCCCATGGGGGAACCTTATTTCTCGACGAGATCGGCGATATGAACCCCAGTGCTCAGGCAAAAGTTTTACGAGCCTTGCAGGAGGGAAAAATAAGCAGGGTAGGGGGTGAGAAGGAAATCGACGTCGATGTGCGGGTGATTGCAGCGACGAATAAAAATTTACTTCAGGAAGTGGAACAGAAACAGTTCCGGCTTGACTTGTATCACCGACTCAGCGTCATTTTGATTCAAGTTCCGTCACTTCAGGAAAGAACCACCGATATTCCTTTACTGGTGCAACACTTCCTACAGGAAATTGCACAGTCTTACCGCCAGCCGGTTAAAAAAATCGATACCGCGGCATTAGATGCGTTGGTGAAGCATGCATGGTCAGGCAATATCAGGGAACTAAGAAATGTGGTGGAAAGACTGGTTATACTTTCAGAAAAAAATATTTCATTAGCAGACGTAAAGAGTTTTGTTTTACCTTAATAATGATTGATCAACACGAAATCTTTAATTTCATTTTCTTATACAATACATTCAAATGGGAATTATTTTACTAATCATTGGCATCATCGGCTGGCACATCGGCATGTATGTAATGTTTAAAAAAGCTGGTATCGAACCATGGAAAGCACTCATCCCTTTTTATAATACCTGGTGCATCGTTGAAGTTACCCAAACCCGTAAATACTGGTTTTGGCTGCAGTTTATACCCATTGCCGGTCAATTCATCACCATCTGGTTGACGATTATTTTTGTGATGCACTTTAAAAAAGTATCGGTGCCTGATCATGCTGCCGCCGTTTGCTTACCTTTTTTATATTTCCCCTACCTGGGTTTTTCTCCTAAGGTGAAATGGTTCGGACACGAAGCCCTCCGTCATTACCATAAGCCTGTTTCAAGGGAGTGGATCGATGCCGGTGTTTTTGCCATCGTTGCAGCTACCCTCATTCGCAGCTTTATTTTTGAGGCCTATGTGATTCCTACCGGCAGTATGGAGAAAACACTTTTAGTGAATGATTTCCTGTTTGTCAATAAAATGTCATACGGTGCGCGTATTCCTCAAACACCCTTGTCCTTTCCTTTTGTGCATAATTTTATGCCTTTTACTAAGACCACCCCTTCCTATATAAAAGGGGTTCAGATTCCATATAAGCGATTACCGGCATTGTCGTCAGTAAAGCGGAATGATGTAGTTGTATTCAATTTCCCGGCAGGTGATACCATCATTAATGATGAAGAGCATGGTAGTTTGGTTCCCTACTACGATGTATTAAGAAATGAATTCAATGGCAATCGGGAAGCCCTATTCGATCGCTATCCGGTGCTTGTACATCCGATGGATAAGACCGATAACTATATTAAGCGATGTGTTGCCATACCCGGTGATCAATTACAGGTAATAGAGGGCGTATTGTATATCAACGGGCAGCCCGGATTCCAGGCCCCCGATTCTCAAATTGAATACATCGTTCAAACAGACGGCACCCCGATTCCAACAGAATTTATGGAAAGGGAATTGGGTATTGACACGGAGAATCCGCAAGACCAACTTCGTTTCATGTCGGGCAAGTCAGAAGTGATCGTAATCAATATGACGCCCGCTGCGGCAAAAAAAGTAAAAGCTTTGCCTAATGTGAAATCTGTTTCCCTTTATTCCGATAATATGGTCGGACAAACATTCCCGAATAATGAGGCACTTTATCCCTGGACGGTTGATAATTATGGTCCCTTGCGCATACCCAAAAAGGGCGATCGCATTGAACTGAGTCCAGCCACTATTGACATCTATCGGCGATTGATTGTGACCTATGAAAATAATCGGCTCGACGAGGTAAATGGAAAGTATATCCTCAACGGAAAGGAAGCGACATCTTATACGGTGAAGTTGAATTATTACTGGATGATGGGTGATAATCGCCACAGAAGCCAGGACAGTCGCTATTGGGGTTTTGTGCCTGAAACGCACATCGTAGGGAAAGCTTCATTGATCTGGTACAGCTTTGAAAATAATCTTTTTAATCCGAGAGGAAGTCGAATCTTCTCCAGTATACACTGATGTAAAATTTATGAATGAATGATTCAGCAATTGCCTTTTGAATATGAAGTCTTGACATCTTCGCAGCTTTTGTCTTCAGAAGATGCATTTCTATTGCAGCAGGCAAGAGATATCACGCAACATTCCTATGCCCCCTATTCTCAGTTTCATGTTGGTGCCGCTGCTCGGCTTACCAATGGCGAGATCATTACCGGTACCAACCAGGAGAATGCAAGTTATCCGGTTGCTATTTGTGCGGAGCGGGTACTTTTATCAGCCCTATCCTCCCGCTTTCCCGGAACTGCTGTAACTACGATGGCAATTAGTTTCCACAACCATAAAGGGGTAAGTAAACATCCCATAACGCCCTGCGGTATGTGTCGGCAGGCCTTGGTTGAACACCAATTTCATTTTGGTCAGGTGATTCGTTTGATTTTGTCGGGACAGGTAGGGGAGGTGTATATAATCCAAGATGCGAGCAGTCTATTACCGCTGGGCTTTACTGCCAAAGATATGCGTTGATATTTCAACGATACTAAAATAGGGTTTGCACCCCCATGGTCGTTTTTAACTCATGCTGAAATAACCATTTTTTACGCCAGATGCCGCCAGCATAGCCGGTAAAAGACCGGTCGCTACCGATTACGCGGTGGCAGGGTATCAAAATCATTATTTTATTTTTCCCATTGGCATTGGCTACAGCACGCGTAGCTTTTGAATCGCCGATTGCATCTGCCAGCTCTTGATAACTGATGGTTTTACCGTATGGGATGTTAAGCAATTCTTTCCAAACAATTTCCTGATAGTCTGTACCTGTTTGAAACAGGGGTATATCAAATGTTCTTCGAGTACCCCGAAAGTATTCGATCAATTCCTCAGTGCATTGATGAATTACCTCTGTTATACCGGGTTCACCATGTATCACATCTTCCTGTTCATCGATAAAAAGTACTTCTGTAACATGGGTATCAGTACCTCCGATTCGGATTAGTCCGATGGGACTCTCATAATAGGTATAGTATACGTCAGGCATTAGCCGATTTTTAATCCGTTACTTAAGTGTCGATCGGGTTGTAGCAGCACCACATGGCCGTTTTCATCATATACTCCCAACACAAGACACTGGCTCATAAATGTTGCTATTTGCTTAGGCGGGAAATTGATAACTGCAATCACCTGTCTTTGCAATAAATCTTCCGGCTTATAATGGACGGTGATTTGTGCCGATGAGCGAAGGATTCCGGCTGGACCAAAATCGATCTTCAGTTGGTAAGCCGGTTTTTTAGCTGCGGGAAATGGAGCAACTTCCAAAATGGTGCCCAGGCGGATATCGATTTTTTCAAAATCAGACCAGCTGATCATATACGATCTTTTTTTTCTGCTGGGATATTTCCCATTAAGACATCATATAAGTAAAATAATTCTTTTGCTTTGGGGCAATCACTGTTGATCTCACGAAAACAAATAGCAGCTTCCTGTAAAAGTTTTGATATGATTTCCTGGTGCGATAGGGGTCTGAAAAATTTCGCAGCAGGGTCTATTTTAAGTCTTTTAAAGAACATTTCTACGTCCTGTTGAGTGAAAGCTTTTCCGGTAACCGGATCTACGAAAAATTGTATCGAAGCCCTTTCCGGTGGGTAAGCTTCCTGGCCCATCATGCTGGAGGAATAAAAAGCCATCATATAGAC
>JBEIUM010000102.1:0-8636 GCA_040374385.1 Sediminibacterium sp.
ACTGAATACACGATCTTCTATACCACTACCATTGCACCTTCTGTTCGTGAGTTTGAATTAGCCTTTCGGGATGTGCCCGGGTTTGTATTGGAATACACCATTCGTCAGGGAGGGAAGCGCGTGCGTTATACCGCTTCTCGTATTAGCTTCAGTCCGGTACCGGCTTCCCGGTTCGATGTGCCTACCGGCGGTTATCGTATATTAAATAACTAAGTAAGCCCTTGAATCAGGGCAAAGAATTGACCTCCGAGTAATTTCGGCTGATACAGTGTTGTAAATTGTCAGGCGGCTGATTAACGATAATCGGGCGAAGGCGTTTTAAACTTAGGCGCCTTAATCACTACATGATAGTTATAAACATAGGTGGTGTTCCCATATCCATAGCGCATCATGGAGTTAGATTCCAGCATACTTCCTGGGCGGGCGATTGTGTAATTCTGCACTCCTTTCAGTGGTAAACTAAGGCGAAGTGTAGAAAAACTCAAACCCTTGGAAGACAAGCTGCTCAAATTACGGAGCGAATACTTGGCTGATTTGGATTTTTCGTCGGTCAGTCCCGTCAATGTAAACGCCGCATAAGTGAACTGAACACCTATGAGGAGTGATACAAACAGAACCTTTAAGAATGGATTTTGGATTTTCATATTAGTACGAAAGTATGAAATTATTAACAAATTACCTAAATTTTTATTAACTAACCATTAACAATGTGAAAATGTTCAAAAATAAATTGCAAATCTCTTGCCAAAATTCATTTACATTGTATAAAACCTCTCAAAATGTCCGAAAAACCTCACAGTGAAGACAGGGAGTCGATGGGGGAATTACTCCAGCAGTACCGGAAGCTTTTGAACGGTAAGCAGCATTTTGTGCTGGAAGAGGATGATTTTGAACGAGTTATAGATTATTTTGATGATAGCGACCAACTCCCGGCTGCCCTCGAGGCAGCTGATCTGGGCTTGCAGCAGTTTCCTTATTCCTCCCAACTCATGATTAAAAAAGCTGATTTGTTGTTGGCTGGTAGAAAATACCGGGACGCGCTGGATATTTTAGAAACGGCAGCATTATATGACCCGACAGATATCAACCTCTATATCCTCAAAACAGACGCTTTTTTAGCCCTTGACCAGCCGGCGCGGGCTGTTGAATTGCTGGAACAGGCATTGGATATGTTTGCGGGAGAGGAGCGTCTCGACCTGTTATTTGAACTGGCTGATGTGTACGATGACTATGAAGAGTTTGATAAGGTATTTGATTGCTTATTGCTGATACTTGGTGAAGATCCATTGAATGAAGAAGCATTGTATAAAATTTGTTTCTGGACGGACTTTACAGGAAGGAATGAGGAAAGTATTGCGTTGCACCAACGTATACTGGAAGATCATCCTTTTAGTGAACTTGCCTGGTTTAACCTGGCTGCAGCATATCAGGGTTTAAAGCTTTACGAAAAAGCGATTGATGCTTACCAATATGCAGTGGCCATTGATGAAAAGTTTGATTATGCCTACCGTAACATGGGCGACGCTTATCTGCGACTCCGGAAGTACAAAGAGGCCATCGAAGTACTGGAAAAAGTATTGGAATTGAATCGGCCGGAGGAATTGATTTATGAAGCCATCGGACATTGTTATCATAAAATGGGTCAGTATGCCCAGGCTAGGTTTCATTATAAGAAAGCGGTGCACCTGAATTCATCGGATTGTAAGTTGCATTATAAAGTGGCGGTTACCTATATGTTGGAAGAACAATGGCAGACGGCCCTGAAACATTTAGAGAACGCCATGCGCATCACCCGCCATGTTCCGGAGTTCAATCTGGCGATGGGGGAGTGCCATTTACACCTCAATCATTTTAAAGAAGCCATCCAATATTTTGGCGAAGTGATACACCAAAAACCCCGGTACTTGCCGGGCTGGGAAGCATTGTTAAAATGTCTACTGCAGGCAGGAAGAGGAGAAGAAATGATGGAGAGAAGCTTGCAAGCCTTGAAGATCACTGATGGAAAGCCACTTTTTCTTTACTACTACAGCACAGCCTTATTCTCAATGGGTCGTTCCAAGGAGGCTTTGGTGCAGTTGGAACTGGCATTGGAAAAAGCCCCCCGTCACCTTAAAAAATTCATTGACCTCAATCCGTCGATCCTGCGAAACTTGCAGGTAGTTGATTTGATTGCCCGATATAAAAAAACACCCCGCAGAAAAAGTAGGGACTGATTATGAAGGCAGTAGGCAGTGTATGCGGCCTTTGTAGTATTTTTGCGCCTGTAAAAAAAAGTACATGAACTATCATTTAACGAAAATTCCCCAACGAACGCAAAAGCCCCGAGTGGGTGGTATCACCATGGTTATGGATAAAGGACTTAGTATCCGTGAGGTGGAAGATTTTTTAAGTGTAGGTAGTCCGCATACCGATCTGGTAAAGTTAGGATTCGGTACTTCCTTTGTTACCCCCAACTTGAGAGAGAAGATCAAGGTATACCAGACAGCACAGATGCCGCTTTATTTCGGCGGTACTCTTTTTGAAGCCTTCTTAGTAAGAAATCAATTTGAAGACTATATTGCTGTGTGTAAAGATTTTGGCATCACCCACGTTGAAGTGAGTGATGGCTCCATCAGTATTCCTCATGCAGAAAAATGCGGATACATTGAAAAACTGACAAAACATTTTACTGTATTGAGTGAGGTCGGCAGCAAAGATGCCGCCCATATTATTCCACCTTATAAGTGGATCGAATTGATGCGCGCTGAGTTGGAAGCGGGTTCCAGTTATGTGATTGCTGAAGCCAGGGAAGCCGGTAATGTAGGTATTTACAGAGGTTCAGGCGAAGTGAGAGAAGGGTTGGTGCAGGAAATTCTCACCCAGATACCTGCTGAGAAAATCATTTGGGAGGCTCCCCAAAAAGCACAGCAACTGTATTTTCTGGAATTAATTGGCTGCAATGTCAACCTCGGTAATATTGCACCCCATGAAATCATACCGCTGGAAGCCATGCGTATCGGGTTACGGGGAGATACCTTTAATCTATACCTGGAGGAAAAATAACCATGCGAAAATTCGGACTCATCGGGTTACCCCTAACGCACTCTTTTTCCAAACAATTTTTTACTGAAAAGTTTGAGAAGGAACAGATCACGGATTGCCAGTATGAAAATTATCCGTTGGAAAAGATAGAAGACCTGCCTGCTCTTCTGGCTGCGAATCGGGATATCGTCGGACTCAACGTAACCATACCCTACAAGCGAGAAGTAATGCCCTTTCTGACCGATGTTGCGCCGGCTGTAAAAAAAACGGGGGCCTGCAATTGTATCCGGATTGATGGAAAAAAACGGGTTGGGTATAATACTGATGTCATCGGATTCCATTTGTCTTTGATGCCACATCTGCGTGTTCAGCATCAACGAGCTTTGATATTAGGAACAGGCGGCGCTTCGGCAGCCGTTGAATTCGTGCTCGAACAAATTGCAATGCCCTATATCCTTGTTTCCCGTAATCCGGGAACCAATAGTATTGGATACGACCAACTCAATGAAGATTTGATGGAGTCGCATACCCTTATTGTTAATACAACGCCTTTGGGTACTTTTCCCGTAGTGGAAACCTATCCGCCGATTCCTTATGAGTATGTTACCGATCAACATTTTCTATACGACATGGTCTATAACCCGGCAGAGACCATATTTCTTCAGCGGGGCAGAGAAAAGGGGGCAACCGTACTAAATGGTATGGATATGCTGATCGGTCAGGCCAATGCCAGTTGGGATATTTGGAAAAGCTGAGCTTCTTCCATTGATCATTTACGGAAGTTTAGTTTGGCGAAGAAATGCCGCCATTTTTTCTACTGCTTTTTTGCGATGGCTGAACTTATTTTTTTCCTCCATAGTCATACTGGCAAAACTTCGGTCACTTCCTGTTGGAATAAATAACGGATCATATCCAAATCCTTCGGAACCGGAAGGAACAGCAGCTATAGTGCCCGGACAAATACCTTCAAAAAGAAAATGTTGCCCATCCAGCCTGAGTGAGATCACAGTGACAAACCTGGCACCTCTGTTTTCCTGGCCTTGCATCCGTTCAGACAGTTTTTTCATGTTGTCTGCAGCAGTGGCCTGCTCACCCGCAAATCTTGCACTTCGCACCCCAGGTGCACCATTCAATGCTTCTACCTCAAGTCCGGTATCTTCACTAAAGCAATTCCTGCCCGTCAATTGATAAATGACATTTGATTTTTCTGCAGCATTCGCAGGTATGGTATCGTGTGGTTCGGGGATATCTATCTGAATGCCCGCTTCCGAAAGCGTAACAATCTCAAAGCCCAGTCCGATTATACTATTTATTTCATCTGCCTTATGTCGGTTATTGCTGGCAAATAAGAGGGTAGTGGGATTAGTCATCTTTCTTGCTCATAAATGAAGAAAACATTTTTTTCAATAGTTGCCACAGCTTATTTTTTTCCTCCTTTGCTGCCATACTTTCACCCAGCATACTACGAAGTGAAGCAGCCTGCAAGAGTTGGCAGTTATCATACTGCTGCAATTGGTAATAGGGAATGGAGAAGGGTAATTCTATATCAGAGGTGCTCACTTGAAACATCAACAGGAATTGTGGCTGTGAGCGTTCTTTTAATTCCGGGTAGGTTACTTCAGTCTGTGCCAGATTAATAAGGGCAACATCCGCCATAGATAAATGACAGGCTTTAAGAATACCGCTCAGCAGGTTGAACTCTTCCTCCGGTAAGAAAGCCACATCTGGTTCATTTACCAGTATCGTAATTTTCTTTTTATGGTCACCCAATACTTTCCACTCCTTATTTTTTTTAATCACGACTGCCGGCTCTAGTTTCTTTTGAGCGCTTGCCGGGGCGTCAATGATTACAAGGTCCTTTTTGAACCAGTCTGCTAATAAAAAATCGGGTAAGGGGGTATGGGAAGGCATGTTTAAAAATAACAGTCGTTAGTTTTCTATTTTTTTGTTTCTTTGCATCAAAATTAAGGGTATGACGGATGCGGAAACCATAGAAATTATCCGTGTTGAAAAAAGCGGATTAGAAAAGCTGGACTGGAACAACCTTCCTTTTGGAAAGGTTTTTACCGATCATATGCTGGAAGCTGATTTTATCAATGGTCAGTGGTGTAATATCTGCATTCGCCCCTATCATTCCCTTCAAATGTCACCCGCCACAGCTGTATTTCATTATGGTCAGGCCATTTTTGAGGGCATCAAAGCGTATAAAAACGGGGAAGGCAAGGTGGCCATTTTCCGTCCGGAAGAAAACTGGAAACGATTCAATTTGTCTGCTGCAAGAATGGATATGCCCGAGGTACCTGAATTTATTTTCTTAGAGGGTATGCGTCAACTCATTGAATTGGATGCAGCCTGGGTGCCATCTGCTGCAGAACATTCTTTATATATCCGTCCATTCATGATCGCAACGGATGAAGTGATAGGGGTGAAGCCTTCAGAGACCTATAAGTTTATGATCATTTTAAGTCCCTCCGGTCCTTATTATGTTAAGCCCATGCGGATATATGTAGAAGAAAAATATACCAGAGCTGCTCCGGGTGGAGTGGGATTTGCTAAGAATGCAGGAAACTATGCCGGCAGCATGTTGGCAACAACACAGGCAAGAAAGGCGGGCTATGACCAGGTATTATGGACCGATGCATTTGAGCACAAATATTTACAGGAAGTGGGCGTGATGAATGTTTTTTTCCTACTTGGTGATAAGATCATAACACCATCTCTGGAGGAGGGTACTATTTTACCGGGTGTTACCAGAAACAGTGCCATTGATATTTTGCGTGAAATGGGCTATCAGGTAGAGGAGCGTCCTATCAGCATAGATGAATTGATTGCTGCGCATCGTTCCGGACAGGTGAAAGAAATTTTTGGAACCGGAACAGCCGCAACCATCGCATACATTGAGGAGCTCGGTTACAGAGATTACTCCATACAACTCGATATCAATGAATGGAAAGTGGCACCAGCTCTCCGCAAACACATGAGCGACATTAAGAGTGGCGCCATTCCCGATAAGCGCGGCTGGCTATTCCCGGTAAATTCTTAGACTTTTACATAGCGGTTTCAATGCTTAACCCATCTTCCCATTGCCTGGAAATACTGATTGCTGTTTTTTATGATCAGTTGATAGATACCCTTCGGTAGGTCGGCAACTTTTATTTCAATGTTGTTTTGCAAGGGGGGAGGGAGCTTCAATGATTTCACCAATTGTCCTAGTTGGTTGAATATGCTGATGTCAATTTCTTCTTTAGGCCATACCATACATCCGACATGGATCTTTTCGCCGGCCGGCACGGGCCAGATGCGCAACAAAGGTCGCAGGATATTATTTGACTGGGGACTGAATGATTTTGGCGTAAAAATGGAAAACCGATTCTTTCCCTGACTTAGTGTATCAGGTGTAACTTGAAAGTCAATGGTGGTATCTTGACTTAATGGATAATATTTCCCTGTAAAGTTGTCAGCCAGCTGCCACCCATACTCATTTCTCCAATTCAATCTTTTCACCCTCAATAGATATTTTCCGATACTGGCATCCTGTATACCCAGCTGAAAACGGCTGTTTATATTAAAAGGGCGTTGGTCATAAGAGAGAAATTGTTGATCATACGTAGTGAGAAAAAAATTATGACTCGGATTTTTTATCTTGATGCCATCGTATACATCAAAACCTGATTCAGCCCGTTGATTTTGCCGGAGAGTGATTTGGTCAATAAACAGGCTGTCAAGAAACCAATCGAGTATCAATTTTTGCGCCGTATCATTTCCATCCATTACAGACAGGTTTGCATGCCTGATTTTTGCTTTTTCGGGAACGATGATACTTTTTTCATTTGTATTTCCCCTTACATTTATAAGTATGCTAGCAAAAGCAGGTATGATACTATTTTCACTAAATGGGTGGCAGGTGAACCCACCAGATACACCTTGTGTCAGGTTCCATTTCCAATAAAAAGGGGCAATGCTGTCCGACAAATTAAGGTAGGCAGGATTGATAGCACTTAGGAACGGATTGCCCATAATTCGGAGTCCCTGGGTTGTATCGGCCAACTTAATTTCCTGATCGCCGGTATTGATGAATCCTTTGAGGGGAATAACGATTTCCTCTTTAATCTGTTGATCCGATTGAAGCCAGTCAGTTTCATCATCAAGTCCCTCACCCTTTTTTCCTCGCAGCAACCAGGCAATGCCCTCTTTTGTTTTCCAGCCATTGGCTCCTGTTTCCTGCAGTGATGTGACCGATATCCAACTTAATTTTTCTCCCCCTATTTCTGATGTGCTTCCTGCCAGCTTAAACGCAGAAGGTAGCTGAAGGGGTGAAACAGAAAACAGGCTGTCAGATAAGCGGCTCCCGGTAATATCTATGTAGTTGATCATAGCGTGGAGTGGTATGGTGTGCGCAAAGGGATGACTGGTCAATTGATATTGTCGCTTCTTGCCCGGAACAGGATAGTACACTTTTATGATTCCTTTGATGGAAGTTCCCTCAGCAGAAGCACCAATCGATGATCCTTTATGCATAGTCAGCAAATCCCTGATCATTAAATCACCTGACTGCAGGGTAAGTTCATTTTGAATTTCCAGGGAATCTTTTATACTGATACCCATTTTATTCCTCACTATCAAATTCCCCAATGTTCGGTTGCTGAAAAGAGTACCGGAGATACTTCTTGCCTGATTACCTGCGACAATCAGTGTTCCTTTTTCGGCCATTAGCGAACCCGGGTTTCCCTTCATTTCACCTTCTATTTGCAATATGCCTGTTACTTCAAGTTTTCCACTATCCCTTATTTCGAGGTGCTGGCAGAAACCGGTAGTGCGGATGGTTGGTGAAAACAATACACCACCTGGAATGACCACCGATTGATCGGATAGCGGTATCGTTTGTAGGCACCAATTGTCGGAGTTGTTCCAGTCACCAGATGTTTTTCCACGCCAGAGACCCTTACCCATGATGGGGAGGATGACTATCGGAGAATAGTTCATGCAGGGACCCGAACGTACCCTCCGCCTCAGCCAAACAGAATCGCTGAAGGATTTTGGAAACAGGTTTTTTATAGAGTCTTTTTCAGCTGTTTTTGAAAATGTCATTTCAGGACCGGCAGCAGATTCCCATTGATAGGTGAAAGTACCTGTTCCGCCTATCGGAGTTGACCCCTTGATTTCCTTCAGTGGCTCACCCAGGCATTGAATAGCCGGAATTTCAATGTGGTTGTTTTGTATCGGGGAAATATTTTCGAGATAAATCCACTTGCTGATAAAATGAATACCGTCTGAAAGAATGAGCTGTAGCGAATCTCTTTTTTGTTTTATCTCCCCTGCTCTAATAACGAATAGTTTTACCGGCATTGCAGCCCCATTCGAAATAGGGTTACCAGGGTCAAGTATAATTTTTCCTGTGCCGGAGTAAAATCCAGGTTGGATGGTAATTTTTTCTCGCGGCTCCTTATCTGAAAAGTCTGCAATTCCCGAAAATACCAATGTGGTGTCAGAAGTGCAGCTAAGAATAATCGTATCATGCGGCAATGAGAAAACAGGCGCCATTGCATCAATGAAAATACTTGATTGGTTCAATGGTATTTTCCATTTCACCGTTGCTTTATTTCCAGCCTCATCAA
>JBEIUM010000250.1:0-3733 GCA_040374385.1 Sediminibacterium sp.
GATGCGTTAGCAGACCGAAACATGTAATTTTTTTGTAAGATCCCCACCACCTAGCAAGTCATACTCCATTCAATCTTACATTCCCCGCAAAGAATTACCATATAATTTAATATCTTACAGCTAATATTCCTCGTTTATGAAAAAAAAGCTGCTCATAATTCCTGCTGTTATAACCATGGTAGGAATTGGTTTAATGGTAAAAAAGAATGGCCTACGCTTCTGGAGAGAAAAAACCCTCAAAGAAGCCTGGCTTGAAAAAAAAGCAGAGGGTGAGGAAGATGAGGACGAAGAAAATCCGCAAAAGCGAGCAGCAATGCAAGCAGCCAGATGGGAGTATGAGTATGAAATTTTAAAAGACCCGAAAACAGGAAAGATCCCAAGAAATGCTTTTGAGGAGGAAATGAGACAGGCCATGCGTCTTCCCGTTTCACGCGAATCTGGATCTGTGCAAAATGGCGTTGCTACCGATGGTGAAACGACCCCAACTAATAATGTCTATTTAAAAGCCGGACCCAATAACATCGGCGGCAGAACCAGGGCATTTGTTCTGGATAAACGATTCAATGGAACTACGAATAGAGTAATGATTGCAGGATGTGTTAGTGGAGGCATCATGCGTTCTGCCGATGCAGGCACTACCTGGACCCTGGTCACCCCTTCCGCTCAAATTCATAGTTTAACAGCCTTGGCACAAGATCCAAGAGCAGGCAAAGAAGATACCTGGTACGCAGGATCCGGTGAATCATTGGGTAATTCAGCTTCTGCCAGCGGAGCTTTCTTTTTTGGCAATGGCATATTTAAATCAACAGATAACGGACTTAGCTGGACCCCTTTGAGTAGCACCCAATCTACCCTTGAATCATTTAACAGCGCGTTTGATATCATCCATAAAATTGAAGTTCACCCTATCACAGGTGATGTATATGTAGCCGGCCAGAATTCAATTCAACGGTCGCAAGACGGGGGTAACACCTGGACGGCAGTGAAAGGAACATTGGGGGGTAATACTGTAACAGGAAATACAGATATCGTTATAAAAGCAGATGGTTCGAAAATGTATGCAGCTTTTCACCTCAAAAATACCAATGACAGGGGTGTGTGGGAATCTACCTCCGGTAATACTGGAACATGGACTGCCATAGCGGGCAATACACCGGAAACGCCTGCCGGATTCAAACAAAATATTGGCTCATCTAATTGGGGAAGAATATTGATGACATTGGCACCGTCCAATAACAACATCCTTTACGTCATGTATGAAAACGGAAGTAGTGTTGGCGCTACCACCGCTGAGGCTGATTTATTCAAATTAGAAACCGTGGGAGCAACAAATCAATGGACCAATTTATCTGCCTTTATGCCTACAGGTACGGGAAATTTCGGTGGGGTGAAATTACAGGGAGGATATAACATGTCCCTGAATATTAAACCAGATGACCCCAATATGGTTTTTGTCGGTGGAACGAATTTATACCGATCGCTGAATGGATTTAGTACCAGTGGCGCAACAACTACCATAGGAGGATATTCAACTGCAAATTCGCATCCCGATAATGCATGGTTTGGTTTTCGATCCAACCAATTCGAAAAAAGCATATGCCGTTAATGATGGCAGTATGCAGATTACGAATGATATTACAGCAACACCTGTAGTATGGACTTATGTCAAAAACTATCAGACCCTGCAGTATTACCATGTATCTATTGACCCTGAAACCGGAAAAAATAATTTCCTGGGAGGGGCGCAAGATAATGGCACCTGGTACCGCGATGCTTCCCTGAACCTGGGTCCCAGACCCCCTGATAGACCGGGTATTGATGATTATTTCACAATAGCTGGCGGAGATGGCGTTGCAGTGGATATTGCCAATATCAATGCCGGTAAACAATTAATTTATTTTGGCGTTCAACTCGGCGAAATATTTCGCGATGAAGTATTAGATTACCTTAACTATCCCGGAGCAAGGATTCGACCCAGGGTAACTGAACTGCTATCAAACGCCGGTGGAGGTTGGGGTGATTTTGTCACCTATTACAAATTGAGTAACTCCAACTCTGAAGTCATGTTCTATGCCAACTATTATAATTTGTTCAGAACCACATCTGCCAGTACAGTAGATAGTACCACTTGGACCAAAATGACCGGCATAGCCACTGCAACTGATAATGGTACGGGTACACCGGTTTCTATAAGATCCATAGATTTTTCGTGGGGCCCCTATTTGAACTCGCATGCCATGTATTATGGTACCAACTCAGGTAAAATTTTCAGACTGGACAATTATATAAATGCCACTCCCTCACAAGCACCTGTAGATATTACACCAACAGGTCTTTCCGGAAACGTAATAGATATTGCAGTACATCCCAATAATGACAATGAAATAATGGCAGTGGTGTCTAACTACAATGTGACAAGTATTTGGTGGACATTCAATGCCAAATCTGCCAAACCCAGTTGGTCCAATGCAGAAGGGAATTTGACTTTACCTTCTATTCGTTCTTGTGTGATTGCGCCAAAATTGGAAAACGGCGTACCTGTTACCGAATATTATGTTGGCACCTCAGTTGGCTTATTTACAACCGCCAATATTGGTAAAATATTAGGTGCAGGTGGTACCGTAACCTGGTCAAGAGAAAGTCCCTCAATTTTGAATTATGCAGTCATTACCTCTTTAGATTATCGCCCGGCAGATAATACCCTGCTGATTGGATCACATGGTAATGGCATGTTTTACTCAACAATAGGTTCTCCGAATTTCAATCCGAACTTAACGACCGCCTTACCAACTGCGATTTTAAATGACAAAAATTTTATCAAAATATTCCCTACCATTAGCAGGGGAAATTATCAATACAGTCAGGGAAGCATAGCGGGAATAAAATCAATGCAGATTCAGGTATTTAATTTATCGGGACAACGGGTATATAGCCAGACAGTGAATTATGGTTCGGGAAATATACCACTAGGAAATTTAGCCGCAGGAAATTATGTGATTCAAATAACCAGTGACAATAAGAAGTACCAAACCATTCAAAAAATTATCAAACAATAGATTGTGCGTAAATACCTATTTACAGGAATTTTAGCATGTTTATGCATGTTTTTTTATGCTGCAGCCCTAGGCCAGTCCAGAACACCTTCTTTGAAGCTTACTGCTTTTAAGAGATCAATCTTAAATGGTGTGGCCCCTTCCTCGGTGATAAAAGTTGGCGATGAGGAAATACCTAGTACCAATGCACCTGCTCAAATAGAATACTATATTTATCTACTTGCCAGCAGGGTATCTAATTTAGAATTGAATCAAGTATGGATCCAACAGGAATTGTATACAGCTACCCTTAGTAGAGTCAATTCAAAATCTGTTGTATTGGAAAACGGCAAATTCTCCGATACACTTGTTCACTTTACTAAAGAAGCTGTCTGGCAGATCAACATTAGCGAAAAGGATATGACAGGCACACAGCCTAAAAGAGGCATCGCAAAACAAGTGTCCTCTAATGAATTGGTACTAAAATTAAGTGATAAAAAAGGTGCTGTTTATACAAGAATAATAAAAAACATCACTCAATTAAGTCCTCTCGCAGGAAAATGATTCAAAAATGTGGTGTAGTATAGTTATTGCTCGCCCGTCTCCAGAAAGAACTAAAGCAAATAAAATACAAGCCCCCCACTTCTAATTGAATCAATTTTATCTACCTTCCTTATCTACCTTCCTTATCTACCGTCTAC
>JBEIUM010000109.1:0-8122 GCA_040374385.1 Sediminibacterium sp.
ATTGATTGCTGACTGCTTGAACGAAAGTGAACCCGTCAGGCGAACGGAAGATAAAACATTTTTCTAATTGGCGGATGGCAAAGGGCTGGAAAGGGCGATATAAATCCCCTTTAAGACATGCTTCACCTGGTCTAAATGAATGGCATGAAAATTACCAGAAAGAAAACCAATTGCTTATTCGTAGATCAGGTGGGTAAGCAAGCCATCGCGAAGTTTGGGTTCAAACCAGGTACTTTTGGGTGGCATCACCTGACCGCTATCTGCTATGGCGAATAACTGGTCAGCTGTAACCGGATATAAACTGAAAGCGATAGCCATATCACCACTGTTGACCCTTCGTTCCAATTCAGCCAACCCGCGAATCCCGCCTACGAAGTCGATGCGCTTATCGGTTCGCTGATCGCCAATACCCAAGATAGGTGCTAGCAGGTTGTCTTGTAAAATAGTTACGTCCAACTGTCCGATGGGATCATCAGAAAATGTTCCCGGCAAGGAAGAAAGTCGATACCATTGATTGCCAAGATACATACCGAATACATGGGGTGCTTCAGGTAATACTTTTTGTGCCCCACAACTTTCAATTTCAAATTGGGCGGCCACTGCCGCTAATATACTGTCTATGCTATGGCCATTTAGATCTGTAACCACTCGGTTGTAGTCTAAAATCCGTAATTGATTAGCTGGAAATAAAGTAGTCAGAAAATAGTTTGCCCCTTCTGGTACTGTTCCTTCTATATTCTGCCGCACTTTAGCCGCAGAAGCAGCGCGATGGTGACCATCGGCTATATAGGTGCAGGGAACTTGTGTAGCAAACAATTCAGTAAGAGCTGCAATGGTTTGGTCATCACTGATGACCCAGATGGTGTGTTGAATCTGATCGGTTGCTGTAAAATCGTACACTGGACTCTTCACCTGAACCCAGTTTTCAATTAACTGATCAATATCTTTTTGTTGACGATAGGCCAGAAAAACATTGCCTGTCTGTGCACCAGCAATTTTAATGTGACGTATCCGGTCCATTTCCTTTTCAGGTCTTGTCAGTTCGTGTTTCTTGATGAGGTTATGCTCATATTCATCAATGCTGCTGAGGGCTACCAGTCCGGTTTGGCTTTTCCCCTGCATAGTGAGGCGATATATATAGTAGCAGGATTTATTCTCCCTGAATAGAATATCTCTGCTCATGAAAGCAGCCAGGTTCGTGCGTGCTTTTTCATATACCTCTGCTGCATAAGGATCTGTTTCATCCGGCAAATCAATTTCGCTCTTTGTGATATGGAGAAAAGAGTTGGGATTTCCGTTGGCTGCCTGACGGGCTTCAGAACTATTTAAAACATCATAGGGTAAACTAGCTACTTGGCCGGCTAGTTGCGGCTGCGGGCGCAAGGCCCGAAAGGGTAAAACTACTGCCATGCTGCAAATATCCGAAAAAGAAAAGAAACGACCGGAAGAAGTAGGGTAATAAAATGAAACCTAAGCCTGGTCAGGGTTTGAATCGCTCGATCACTTCTTTTCCTGTTACCGGATCAATGCCTTTGAATTCCACATATACAATATTCGGCACCCAGAAAGAGCCGCCGGAAACTTTAATGAAGATGCGTTGTAAAATGGCTTCCTTGTTATTGATGGGAACGAAAACCTGGTATTTCTTCAAAGGTGCATGCCATTTGAGGGTGAATTGACGCTTTTTATAAGAAACAAAATTCAATGCATACGTATCGTTCCCCTGCGCCTTTGCATCAATGCCGTAGGCAAAATTTCTTTGAATGTAATTGAGTTCTTTTTTAGTGCCACCGGCAGAGAAAAGTATCCAATAAACATTTACCGGTTTATCCGGCTTTGGAATACCCCGACTATCTGCATTCAGTTCACAAATAATGGTATTGGTGTTAGCAGTTCTTTGTAGATAAAAAAGCTGCGACGGATTACCACTGGGAACAGGAAAAGAATCAATTGGCTCGCTTGTTACATCATGGGAAGTATCAGCTGCATTGCCAAGGGTTACAAGCGGCAGGAATAACAACAAGGAAGCCAATACCCAAATTATGACGGAAGGAAATACTGGTCGAAAATATTTATGGTTGGAATGAAAAGTCAAAATTGTTGATTCTGAATGATAGGTTGGTGTTGAAGATATTTATTTGAAATCATCATGCAGGAGCTAAAAGTCATGTAACAACTTTTAGTTAGAAAAGTTGATTTTTAATCCGGTAAATGATTTTAAGATATTAGCCATGTTTTTGGGTGAAGTCATCTATCAAATCACAAAATGCCTGAACACTTGATAATGGAAGGGCATTATACATACTAACACGAATACCACCGATGGTTCTATATCCTTTCACACCTACCATACCTTCTTGTCGGCAGCGCTCCAGAAACATCGGTTCTAATTCTGGTTTTGAAAGAAAGAAAACGGCGTTCATTCGACTTCTATCTTCGTGGGCAACATTTGTTACGAAAAGTGGATTTCGATCTATGGTCTTATAGAGTAAATCAGATTTTTCTCTACCTCGACGGTCCATCTCATACAACCCCCCCTGCTCGAGGATCCATCGAAGGGTTAACATACTCACGTACACAGCGAAAACAGGTGGCGTATTCATCAGAGACCCGGCAGTAATGTGTTGCCGGTAATCCATGATGGTGGGCACAGGGTCTTTTTTTCGCTTGAGTAATTCTTTATTGACCACAACCAGGTTCACCCCGGCAGCACCCATGTTTTTTTGAGCTCCGGCGTAAATGAGATCAAAGGCGGAAAAGTTCATTGGACGAGAGAAGATATCACTACTCATATCGGCCACTAGTGGTACCGTAGTTCGCGGGAAATGCTGCCATTGGGTTCCTTCTACCGTGTTGTTGGTGGTAAGGTGCAAATAAGCGGTATCAGCTGGTAACTCGCCCGGTTGACGGATACAGGTATGTTGGCAATCGGAGGTATCCGTGGCTAATAAAGCTTTCCCGAAAAAGCCGGCTTCCTTGGCTGCCTTACTGCCCCAAATACCATTCACACAATAGGCAGCAGTGTCTCCGGGATTGAGTAGGTTCATCGGCACTTGCATGAACTGGGTAGTTGCTCCGCCATGCAAGAACAATACTTCATGCGAATCAGGCAACTCCATCAGTCGACGTACCATAGATTTAGCTTCCTCCATCACTTCAACGAAGTGTGAAGTTCGATGCCCGATCTCAAGAATAGATAGTCCGGTACGATTCAATTCATTTATGGCTGCTGCAGCTTCTTCCAATACGGAAGCAGGTAAAATAGATGGGCCGGAATTGAAATTATGTAGGGTCATATATTATCAGTTCAAGTAAACGGATTCGATACAAAACAAAGAGAGAAATAATCCTTCAACTAAGGGTTGTTTTGGACTGTTGTTGCTCATCTCTTGATTCCATATCTGTAACACCTCCCGAAATAGTATACTTCATAGCATCGGCAGCTGCGATTCCTGTCAATGTCTTTATATGATCTGCCGGAACCAGGTAGGTTATTCCTGAAATGGCATAGGAATGCGGAACATAAACAGTAACATGTGCCGACATGCCCAGGGCTTCAGAGCTAGCCTGGGTTATAAAACCAACGCGCCAAACACCCGGCGCATCTACATTCACCAAAACGGGTTTATCAAATTTCTTCTTATTCCCAGCGAAGGCTTCCAGAAAGTCTTTAACAGAAGTATAAATGTATTTGATGCCGGGTGTCTTTTCCAACAGGTTATCCAGCATGGCGACAACACGGCTGAAAAAAAGCAGGGAAGACACCCATCCTGTAAACAAAACCAGCAATACCACTACCAAAAAACCAAAACCAGGTATTTTTTTCACTTGACCATCCTCTCCCAATTCCCATAAACTGGGGGCGATGGCATGCATCAGATTCGGGAGTATGCCATCCACAAAGTTGAAAAGACCGATGACCACCCATAAAGTGATACCAATGGGGGCCAACACGATCAACCCCTGAAAAAAGTAGGTGAGCATCCGGCGTAGAAAACGCCGCAGGGAAAAAGGGGCAACGGGTGGCATGACTGTTGGGTGCCTGAAAGGGCGGTACAAAATTACATTTTGCTGACCGAATAGCCCGAATCATTTCCCGCAGTCCCCCAAATCGGTCCGCCAAAGTTGTAAGAACCTTGTTATTTACATTCAAACCGTTTTTTTAATATATAACTATCATAAAACATCTTACACATTAATTATATATTGAATTTAATTTTTTTTTACAAATTTTTCACAAAGAAACTTTCGTAACATAAAAAGTTTCCATAGTTTTGTCCCGCTAAAATCTACTATGGAAAACACTGCCGAAAGGATAGTTGGCAAGGCATACGAGCTCTTTATGCGCTACGGTATACGTAGTGTGAGCATGGACGAGATAGCCAACCAGCTGGGAATGAGCAAGAAAACCATTTATCAGTACTATGCTGATAAAGATGAGCTGGTAGAAGATGCCATAGAAATTGTATTGAACATCAACCGCACCGACTCCGCACGTCAGCTGGCAGATAGCGAGAACGCTGTACACGAAGTTTTCCTCAGCCTGGATACAGTTAAGCAGATTTTGAATAAGATGAACCCTGCGGTCATCTTCGACCTGGAGAAATACCACACCGGGGCATTCAACAAATACAACGATCACAAGAACAGGTTTTTATTCAATGTGATTGTCACCAACCTCAACCGGGGTAAGGAAGAGGGTCTTTATCGTAAAGAAATTAACGTCAATCTGATTGCCCGTTTTCGTTTGGCATCGATGTTCCTGATATTTAATCCGGAAATCTTCCCTGGCGAGCAATTCAACCTACCGCAACTGCTGGCTGAAACAACCGATAACTTTTTATACGGTATCGCCAACGAACGCGGTCAGCAACTGATTGAACATTACAAGCAACAAAGTAAAAACCTGATTACAGCATGATTCGTTTCCTATTTATAGCAATCGCAAGTATGACTTGTCTGCTCAGTGCAGGACAGAACACCGGACAATCGCCTGTGAAAGCCGTCCGCTATGCCCTGACGGTTGAAGAAGCGCTGACCTTTGCCAAAAACAACAACATTCAGGTGAAGAATGCCCTGCTGGCTGTACAGTCACAAAAAGAAACAAACAAAGAAATAACTGCCGGAGCTTTGCCCTCCATCAGCTTTAATGCTAACTTGATGGATTACCTCGAGTTACCCGTATCGCTGATCCCGGGGGAATTTTTCGGCGGTACCCCCGGCACATTAATTCCCGTTCGATTCGGCACGAAGTACAACTCTACCCTGGGATTTCAACTACAGCAAACCCTGTTCGACGGACAAGTATTCATAGGACTGCAAGCCAGAAAAACATCCGTTGACTTTCAATTGAAAAATGTAGAAGTAACGGAAGAACTGATTAAAGCCAATATATACAAGGTATATTATCAGCTGGTAGCAAGTAAATATCAAATTGCCATTCTGGATGCCAATATCCTCCGACTGCAGCAATTGGAAAAAGATACCAAAGCACTGTATCAGAATGGTTTTGCAGAAAAACTAGATCAAGACAAAGTATCGATTCAGCTCACCAATTTACAGACAGAAAAACTGAAAGCCGAGAACAGCATTGAAATTGGATACCTGGGTCTGAAAACCCTGATCGGCATGCGGCCACAGGATACCTTGATGCTGACAGATAAAATAACAGAGTCGCAACTGGAAGGTGATTTACTTGCTGATACCGCATTTCGCTATGAAGACAGAAAAGAATTTCAATACCTCGAGCTGGCAAGAAAATTAAACGAATTTAATATCCGCCGCTATCAATTGAGCTACCTGCCAACATTGAACCTGACAGGTGGTTACAATCAAAACGCACAACGAAGAACCTTTGACTTCTTTGCAAAAGGCGGGGACTGGTTCACCACTTCTTTCCTCGGACTGAATCTTAATTTCCAACTATTTAACGGTTTTTCCAGAGATGCCAGACTCGCAAAGTCGAGAATTGACCTGAGACAGACCAACTATCAGATAGACAACCTGAAGAAAACAATTGATACTGAGATAGAACAAGCCAGAATCAATTTCATGAGTGCTCAGCAAACTTTAAGATTCCAAAAGAAAAATATGGAATTGGCAGAAAAAGTTTACAGTCAAACCCGTAAAAAATATGAGGTAGGTACCGGATCAAGTATTGAAATTTCAGCGGCGCAAACCGATCTGATCACTGCACAGAATAATTATTTATCTGCGCTCTACGGAGCCATTGTAGCCAAAATTGATTACCGCAAAGCCACCGGAAAACTTTAATCTAACAAGCGTAATAAACATATTGTATGAACAAACTGATACTGATTTCATTGCTGGCCTTGACCCTTGCCGCCGGTTGCGGAAAAAAGAAAGCGGCCGATTCAGCTGAACTGGCTAAAAAGAAAACGGAACTGGCTGACTTGAAAAAACAACAGGAAACCCTTGCTGGCCAAATCGGAAAATTGGAAAAAGAGATCGCGGCCATCGATCCAACGGCAGCTAAAGCAGAAAACGCCAAACTGGTAAGCGTAGACTCGCCTATTAACTACCAGCCCTTTAATCACTACATAGAATTACAGGGAAAAGTGGAATCGGAGAACATCTCTTATGTGACACCCCGCGGCGTGCCCGGACAAGTAAAGCAAATTTTTGTCAACAAAGGTGATTATGTAAAGAAAGGACAGCTGCTGTTAAAACTCGACGATGCCATCGCCCGTCAAAGTCTGATCGCCGCTGAGCGTGGCTTGGAAACCATGCGCGTACAACTTGAGTTTGCCCGCAACATTTATCAAAAACAAAAGAACCTCTGGGAGCAGAACATTGGAACAGAGGTACAGTTAATCACTGCCAAAAACAATGTTGAAACCCTGGAGAATCAACTGAAGTCGATGCAGGAACAAATTAAAATCAGCAAAGAACAACTGCAAATGACACAGGTGTTTAGCGATGTGGCCGGCGTAGCAGAAGAAGTAAACATCCGGGTGGGTGAAACCTTTATGGGGGGTATGCAGATAAAAATTGTCAACACCAGCCAACTGAAGGTAATCACACAAGTGCCAGAAAAGTATATCGATCGAGTAACAACCGGCAAATCGGTTCTGGTCGTGATGCCAGACTTGAATAAGTCACTGGCAACACAGGTTAGTCTCACCGGAAAAATCATCGATCCCAATAGCCGTAGCTTCTATATGGAAGCAAAGATTCCTGCAGATAAAGACTTTTATCCGAACCAAATTGCCCAAATCAAGATCAGAGATTATAGCAATCAGAAAGCAATTCTGGCACCCCTGAATACACTGCAAAACGATGAGAAAGGCAAATATGTTATGGTGCTGTCGAAAGAAAACGGCAAACTATTCGCCAGAAAGAAAATGGTGACCATCGGACAATTCTATGGCGACAGGGTAGAAATCATGAGCGGACTGAACATCGGTGATCGTGTGATTGCTGAAGGCTTCCAAGGATTGTTTGACGGACAACTGATTACCCTTCAATAAAACCAGACTGACCTACCTGTTCTTTGCCTGCCAAAATACAGGCACATTAACTGAACAGATTTTTAAAAGCAGATTATGAGCATTCAACAAATGACAAACAGGTTCAAGGAGTTCATGCCAACCACCTGGAGTATCAGAAATAAAACTTCCATCTACCTGCTTATGCTCTTTGTAAGCCTGGGAGGAATTTATCAATTCGTTACACTGCCAAAAGAGCAATATCCGGATATCGTCATCCCGACCATATTCGTTCAAACCGTATATGTAGGTAACTCTCCGAAAGACATTGAAAATCTGGTAACACGTCCGATTGAAAAACAAATCAAGGGAATTACCGGAGCTAAGATCACGAAATTCACCAGTAATTCGCAACAGGATTTTTCTGCCATACAGATTGAATTTGATACTGAAGTAAAAACGGATGTCGCGCTGCAAAAAATCAAGGATGCCATCGATAAGGCAAAAACTGATTTACCCAACAACCTTACTTCACAGCCCAATGTGCAAGAGTTTGCTTTCAGTGAAATGCCCATCATGTTTGTGAATGTAAGTGGCGACTATGATGGCATCAAGTTGAAGTATTATGCCGATAAAATGCAGGATCGATTTGAGTCGCTAAGCGAAATTACCAG
>JBEIUM010000023.1:0-20631 GCA_040374385.1 Sediminibacterium sp.
GTACAAGGTCTTTTGAATCATTGTGTACTTCTTACACTTAATACCCAAGTGTAAAAAAGGTAACCCATTAGAACATAAAATGTTAGTGTTATGCCTGTCTAACAACTCGATAAACAGATGAGTAGAAAAGTGAACTCTTTAAAATTCAACTGCTTTTTCTTTTGGCAGCAACAAAATCGACCAGTCCGCTGAAAATCTGTAAGTGTGGGAGGGTTAAGATAGCGATGCCCATAAATATATACCCCATGCTCGAATTGAGTTGCCAGTCGGCAGAGAAAAAGAAAAGCAGGGCACCGATGCCGGCAAGGGCCAGCAAAGAAAAAGGTAAGGCCTTTTTCATGAGTTCAAGCCATCCGCTGGTAGTAGGTGGCAATGCTAATTGTTGACGAATCAAATCAAAAGAAAGTAGGGAATGCCAGCAACCAAAATAAAAGGCGAAGCCGACATATAGAGGCATGATATACAAGAAGCCACACCAAAAAAGTGTTTGTGCCATCCAACCAAGAATAATTGGAGGAGTAACTCCCTGCAAATACTGATAGATGGGAATTAAAATGAGCAGGGCAAGCATACCTGCAAAAGACAGGGTAGCATACAAGGCGCCGTTTTTTATCCAATAGCCTGCCGGTAAAGCATCTTTTGTCAGCAGCTCTAATACGGGAGCTGTATCATTGATTTGAACTGTGATGATAAATATAATGAAGCAGAACCCTTGCAGGGAGAAGAGTAAAGCATTCATCCAACCCGGCCGGTGAAAGGGCCAGTCGATCTGACCAAAATGATAGGCGGTCAAAAAAATAAAAATCAGTAAAGCAAAGGAGGGCATCCAAAACCAGATGATACCATATACCAGCATATTCATCAGGTAACGAAAAAAGAAACGGAATAGGGAGAAGCTGTTTTGCTGCAGGTTGGCACGGGATTGTTCAACATAAAAATCAAGTGATCCATGGGGTACACCTGTGGCAATGATCATGACGAGAAAGAAAATCCATTGTAGTGCAGGTGCAGGAGAAAAAATCCAAACCCAGGCAGCTACCAGAAGAGCTGCCAGTATGAGTTGAAACCGAAGTTGTCTGAGCAGAAGTTGCGTCATGACTTGGGATTGAACAATACCAAAAGGAAATGCAATTTAGGTAGTCGTGAAAAAATAATCACTTCTTCCTGTAATCTTGTTGACTCATCGAGGAAGCTCAGTATGCGCTGAATATTATTTCGCTTAAATAAGCTGGCAAAAATGCCTGGTAACTGCTGCGGATATCTTTGTATAAGAGATAAAAACAATCGGTCGTAGAATAAAAATCTTTTTGCAGATGGCGGTGGCAAGGCCGGTATTTCTTTTTTGAGGAAGGCCAGTATCTGTTGGGTATGGCGCATCACCCGTGTAAAAGAGTATCCGGTAGAAGCTTTGATACAACCGGCAGCCGTTCCAATAGGGATGATGCCTGAGTCGGCCGGGAAGAATGGAGGTGCCGGAAGTGACATCGGTATCTTTCCTACTTCCCGTGCTACGATCTGATACCGGCCGGTCCATTTTTCTTCAATGTAATTGCGCAACAATTGTTCGTAAGTCGCCTGATCGAATAACTCCGCTGAAAAGAAAGTACATTCAACGAGGGCATGTCGACTACTATAGGGCAGTACATAATGGAAAAAAACTTCCTTGGCCGCATCCGCATGGGAAAAGTCCATCAACGTGGCCGTAGACGTATCAAATACATCGGTTTCGGTGGTGATCTCCCATCCCAAAAAATGCTGCCATAGGGTTGGGCGGGGAGGGGGTTGACGCAGGTCGTTCGAATGAAAAATATAATCAGCTGAAAGCGTGCCGGACTGGGTAGTAACCTGGCGGATGCCTTGGTTGATTGCCAGCGAGGATACCGACTCGAAGAGAAAATCTACCCGGCTATCCTGCCGGAGCATAGCCATTTGTTCATGATAAAAATCGGTACTGGAGATATACTGGTAGCACATGTCTGGCAGTTCCGACTGCACCGATGTGCCGTTGGCTTGAAATGCGATCTGCTGCCAGCGCTTCTTTACCAGGTGCTGATAGGGATGTTTCTCGGCATACCAGAAACACCAGGTCTTTTCCTCATGTTCAGCTGCTGCTTCGATGATCAGCAGCGAATGAAGGGACAATGAACTTTCCTTCAACAGCGCTGTGGCCAATTGCAATCCCGCACAGCCCGCGCCAACAATAATATATTGATAATGGTCACGCATGGGTATAAATGAATAATGGGTACCAGGGTACCCATTATTCTTATCAATCGGTTAAGAAAGGACTTAGAATTAAGCTTCTTTTCTGCTCAATGCATAAATAACCAGACCGAAACCAATTTTGTTTACGGCATCACCGATGTTGTAGATGATGTCCATGTTCAGGTTCAGCGGAATTTGCATACCGAACAGACCACCTGGAGTACCTACGATGTAACCCAGTGGATAGATAGCCCAACCTACGAGTACGAACCAACCCAGGCTCTTGTTAGCAGCTGCTACTGCAGGACTGGCAGACTGAGCGAGTTTGGCTACGTCACCGAACCATACCAGGTATACGATGTAGAAGTAGGCAAGACCGGAAATAACACCCCATAATACACTCTGATCTCTGTAGATGGTCTCACCGAGGTAACCGGTAACCAGCATAACAACAGAAGCGAAGATGAGTTTCCACATGAGAGAAGAAGTACCGCCCACTTTCTTAGTGATGAGATAGAACTCAACACACATCAGAGGTACAGTCAGCATCCAGTCAACATAGCGGAAGAATACGGGAGATTCGCCTGTTTCCAGGTTGTATCCACGCATGTAATAATAGTGAACAGCAGCAATAAAAGTGATGAGGCCGGAAACCAGAACGGATGTCCGCCACTCTTTACTGGTGTTATTCACTTCCATGAAGAAAAAGGCAGCGGCCGCCATCATGGCCATAGTGCCTACGAAGAAAGTAAAGGCAACATAGTTGTCTTGTGGGATGGCTTTGAAAGTCGCATCAAGTAGTAGATTCATATATGTGGGGTTTGGTTAAAGCAATCATTATAAAAACCGCGCACTACCTGCATCGTCGGGCCTTATAAGAACATACAATTTAAGTAAAAGTTTAGAAAATGCTAAATTTTCAACATTAAGATTCAGAAGAAACTAAAAAATTAAACAAAATAGGTGTCCAAATGACCTAATTCGTCAAAATGCAGCGCCAGCAAGCACTTTGATTCACAAAAAGTGCATAATAGACACCTAAGTAAGCAACTATAGATTACATATTTATAGCTATTGAATGGAAAGAAGATAAAATTTGTAAATACTTAAAATGTATATAAACTAATCAACAGCTATTTACACATATCATTATTAATGTATTTATAAACCGGCAAATGAAGGCCTGGTAACCCCGGGGAGCAACGGATTGCGCTGTGGATGCTCTTTTCTTAACAGATTCATCCTTAACATTTTATTGGTAACAGATGGATTCCGTCCGGTATCTATATAAGAAAGGCCCAAACGGCCCTAAAAAGGAAGCCAACCATCATGTCATTGTTTCTCGGATTCATACAACTTTTATTAGTGCTGGTACCAACCAGTACCAAGAAGCATGCACCGGCACTGACAAACAAGGAGCAACCTGCTATTTCCCGAACCGTCTTAATAAATGAAACACAGGAAACAGACCGCAACTGGCTGCCCACCCAACCGCCGCCTGCCAAATCGGTAGCGGCAACGAACGATGATAAGTTTCTTCCTGTATTTCCGCAAACCACACACACCAACGAGTATGTTAATACTGGCGAAGGGAAACAATTCCTTACCAGTAAACCGTTCTGTACCGTAAAGCTTTTCATTTTGTTTTGTCGGTTGAAAACCGATTGCGTATTACTCTTCTGATACAAATCTTTTTTCAACTTTTTAAAAATCAAACTCATGCAAAAGCAAATTCAATCCATGATACGTTATAGTATTGTACTGATGTCAAGTGTCATCGTTCTGGCATCCTGTCAAAAAGACTTCTCCGGAAATCTGCCTACCCCCAACAACGGAAATGCAACCACTGCGGGTGCAACATCTAATGCCATTGCTGTGGCGCTGAATAGTTCAGGATCATCCAGCAGCAGTTCTTCTGACTCAGTTTATGTGCTTCACGAATGTGAAAAAAATCACAAGCGCGAATCAATTGTATTTTCAACCCTGCCCGGAAATATACAAAGCTACCTGACAACCAACTATGCTGGTTTCACGCCGCTGAAAGCATTTGTTGTTAAAGACTCATCAGGTACTATAAAAGCTTTTATCGCCATCATTCGCTTCAATGACAAGCCCGTTGCACTTGAATTCAAAGCAGATGGCAGCTTTAAGAAGGTGCTGGAGCAAAGAGAAAAAGACGATTTGGGTGGAAGTGGCTGGCATGCCGGGGGTCTGTTTGAAGATCGCGATGGTAAATGCAAAGACACCCTTGCGCTGAGTAGTCTGCCACAAAGCATCAAGGCTTACATGGCGGCTAATTATCCGGGTGATACATTGGTGAAAGCTTTCAAAACGAAAGAAGGCGCCTTCCTCATCATCTCAAAGAACAATGGAGCCTACGCAACTTTATTCAATAAGAATGGAGGTTTTGAAAAACGCATGGCGCTGCCTGCTCGTGATGTTGACCTGGTGAACATTGCACAGTCCGCACTGCCCGCTGTCGCACTGAACTTTTTATCGAGCACTTTCCCGAATTATGTTTTCAACAAGGCAGACGTGCTGAAAGTAAATGGAAATGTGATGGGCTACCTGGTATTGATCAATGCCAATAATACCCGCTACGCTGTTGCTTTTGATGCCAATGGCAACTTCGTGGCAAAGAAAGCAATCCATTGATGTTTGTGTTTTGGGTGAAGAAAAACGGTCTGCCATGGCAGACCGTTTTTTGTTATAGACCTTCCACACTTCCAGTAACTATCTGTCTGCAACACCTACTATCCGAAATGCCGGCTACTGCCGATTTCAATGTGAGTCTGCTTAGTTGAGCTAAAAAAAATGTTCATTTTAAAATGGCTTTTAACAGTTTATTGACAACGCGGGCCTTTTTTCGGTATCTATATATATACGGCCAATGTGCCGGTATTTAAAACCAATAAAAATCCAAATCCTACCTGATTGGTTGGCGACAAATGTGTTCGGCCTACAATCGACTTTCAAACTGATAACCGCTTCTGAAACAGTTTGAAAAAAGATAGCCGATGCATCTCCCCGACTCATCTCTTTTCTTCATTTAAAAATCCAAACCATGAAAAACCAAATCAAAAACCTAATGCAGTTCAGCATCGCCCTGATGGCATCGCTGTTTGTACTGAGTTCCTGTCAAAAAGAATTCACAGGAAGTTTACCCAATGCCACGAGCGATGATGCAACACAAAAAACACCGGCATTTACCGCTATCCCCGTATCGATCAATGGTGCAGGAGGATCTGCGGCAGACTCTGTTTATGTTGTCTACGACTGCGACAGAGATCTTTTGCGTGAACCCATTCCTATTGCTGCATTGCCGCAAGTAATACACGACTTCCAGACTGATTTATATGAGAATCTTACACCGCTCATGGCTTTTATCGTGTCTGATGAAGCAGGTAATATGAATGCCTACATTTCTATACTGCGTTATAATAATAGACCAGTAGCACTTGAGTTCAGCGTTGACGGCACCTTCAAAAAAGTATTGGAACAAAGAGAAAAAGACGACCTGGACAATGATGGCTGGCACCCGGGTGGCCTCTTTGATGAGCGCGATGGTGCCAACAGAGACAATATTGATCTGGCACTCTTACCAGACGAGATCAAGAATTATCTTTCCGCTAACTATACCGAGGACTCGCTCTTGAAAGCATTCAAAACCAAAGAAGATGCTTATCTCGTACTTTCCAAAAACAATGGCGGTTATGCCCACGTTTTCAATAGCAGCTTGCAAGAAGTTAAATACATGGCTTTGTGTGGAGGCAGTTGTCAACTGGAGGATATGGAAAAATCTGCTCTTTCCACAACGATTGTAACTAAACTGTCCAACTCCTTCCCCAACTACGTATTCAATAAAGCAGAGCAGATGCAGGTGAATGGAACAAGTATGGGTAACCTGGTATTGATCAATGCCAATAATACCCGGTACGCTGTTAGGTTCAATTCTATTGGCAATATGGTAGACATGAAAGTAATCTTCTGATTTATCACGCTTGTTAACTAAAAGGGTCCGCCAATGGCGGACCCTTTCTATTGCATACCATGCGCCTATTTTTATAAACTAGACAAATCAATCACAAAGCGGTACTTAACATCTGACCGTAACATGCGCTCATAAGCATCATTGATGTACTGAATAGGAATCACTTCCACATCTGAGACAATTCCGTTTTCTGCGCAGTAATCCAGCATCTCCTGTGTTTCCTTCATGCCCCCGATCATGGAACCGATAATGCTTCTTCGCTTCGAGATCAAAGCACCGGGTGAAATTTTGGGGGCTTCGATTGGCAACCCTACTACCAACAGCTTTCCCTCCAGCGTAAGCATCCGAACGAATTCAGTATAATCGTGGTTAGCTGAAACCGTATCAAGCAGCACATCAAAATAGCCAAGGTGTTTCTTCACGGCCGCCTTATCGGTACTCAATAAAAAGCGATGAGCGCCCAATCTACGGGCATCAGCTTCCTTTGCGGGTGAGGTGCTGATGACTGTTACTTCTGCTCCAAAAGAGGCAGCAAATTTTACACCCATATGTCCCAATCCACCCAAACCTATCACACCAACCCGCATGCCCTTGGTGACACCCGCAAAGCGCAGGGGAGAATACGTTGTGATGCCGGCACAAAGCAGGGGCGCAGCAGCCGCCAAATCAAGTCCGTCAGCAATATTTACCACAAATCTTTCCTTGACCACTATATCAGAGGAATAACCTCCCTGTGTAATACCTGACCCATCTCGCTCGACGCTGTTATAAGTACCGGTCATACCTTCATCGCAATATTGTTCCATCTGGTGGTTGCAACTATTACAGCTACAGCAAGCATCTACCATCACGCCTACACCCACCCTGTTACCGGGGACAAACTTTTTCACCGCGGAACCAACAGCTACCACCTCTCCCACAATCTCATGTCCGGGTACCATGGGATACTTTGCCCCACCCCATTCATCTCTGACTTGGTGCAGATCACTGTGGCATACCCCACAATAATGAATTTTGATGTGAACATCATCTGGACGCAGGTTTCGACGATCAAAATCGTAGGGCGCCAGAGGCGTTGATTGGCTGTAAGCAGCGTAAGACTTGGCTGGGATCATACTATTTTAATTGAGGAATGTCTGCAAAGATACCTTTTCCCACTTATAAGTTCCGACAAACGAAGCATTGCCCCTTCAATAGGTAGCTATAATCACCATTCACTCCTCCCAAACTACCATTCACTCATTTCCCCCCTTCCGGAAAAGAATGAAATCAGGAGCATTGTGGTATCAATTCAAAACATTACAACTGTTTCCCATGAAAAAAATCATTGCCACCTGCCTTCTCTTTATGATTGCAGCAAGCACTTTTGCACAAAACAATTCGCTGGTTCAAACCATCCGAGGAACCATCTTCGACGAACAGTCACTCCAGCCCCTTTCGGGCGTTAGCATCCGGCTGGAAACCGGAAATGGTCAGCCCCTCGTACTCTCCTCTTCCGCCGGAAGCTTTTACATAACAGGCGTCCCGGTAGGAAGACATCGTTTGCGCATCACCCGCGTAGGATATGAAGATGCCCTGTTGAATAATATTGAAGTCACTTCCTCCAAAGAGGTTGTTCTTGAAATAAAAATCCGGGAGAGTGTACAACAACTGAAAGAAGTGGTAGTAGCTTCCGGCAAATCAAAATTCAAATCACTGAATGAAAGCATCGTGGTAAGTTCCCGGCAGCTGAGTATGGATGAAGCAGTTCGTTATTCCGGTACCCGCAACGACCCCAGCAGGATGGCACAAAACTTCGCCGGCGTGAGCGGACCGAATGATGCCCGCAATGATATTGTGATTCGGGGCAACTCTCCCTCCGGTGTGCTGTGGCGCATGGATGGCATTGACATACCCAACCCCAATCACTACAGCACTGCCGGATCCACCGGCGGACCCGTGACCATGCTCAATACCAATACCCTGAAAAATTCGGACTTTGTAACGAGTGCCTTCCCGGCACAATATGGTAATGCCATTGCAGGCGTATTTGACTTACGCATGCGCAATGGTAATGCAGAAAAAAATGAATTCCTCGGTCAGATGGGTTTCAATGGATTTGAATTTGGCGCCGAAGGTCCACTGAAAAAAGACAAAAAATCTTCTTACCTCGTTGACTACCGCTATTCGCTGGTAGCAGCCATTCAGGCAGTTGGATTAAATGTTGGTACCGGTGCTGCCACGCCCTACTACCAGGACCTCACTTTCAAAATGCACCTGGTAACCAAAAAACATGGCACTTTCGACTGGTTCGGTATCGGGGGAGAAAGTCATATTACCTTCCCGGCCGACTCCACCGGTGACAATCTCTATACCACCAATGACGGCAAAGCACGCACGAGTAAATCAAAATCATTAACCGGCGTATTGGGTATGAGCCATACTTATTATTTCAATCCAACCACTTATGGTAAACTCACCCTGGCAGTTTCCGGATTCAAAAGCACCTATAAGGAAGAAGTGATTCCTACTCCCAAGCCCAATCAAACCGTATTCGATGTCGATAACCGTCAAACCAAAATCTCTGCGGGTTACCTGTTCAATAAAAAGTTCTCTGCGAAGAATCAATTGACTGCCGGATTTCTATCCGACTTCAATGCACTGAACCTCCAACAACAAACCGTTCCCAATGGCGATTCTGTTCTTCGCTACCTCACCAATGCAAAAAACAATGCAGCACTTCACCGCGTTTTCATGAATTGGGGGCATCGCTTTAACAACGAACTCTCTACCAACCTGGGTCTCTACGGTCAAATCTTCAGTCTCAACAACAGCACCAGTATTGAACCCCGGTGGAACCTGAAATACCAATTCAAAAGAAATCAATCCCTCAACCTGGGAATTGGACTGCACAGCCAGACACAGCCCTTACAGGTATATTTTTATCGCAACTACTTTTCGCCGAATCCAAACTTGCTTACCAATCGTGAACTGGACTTCGTGAAAAGCTGGCATGCTGTTGCAGGATATGACTGGAACATCTCACAACACATGCGCATCAAAACTGAGTTCTATGCGCAATACATTTTCCGTGCTGCAGTAGAGAAAACACCCAGTTCCTTCAGTATGCTGAATGAAGGCGCCGGCTTTACCTATGCCGACAAAACCAACCTCGTCAACAACGGTCAGGGTAGAAACATGGGTTGGGAAATTACAGTCGAGCGTTTCCTGAATAAAGGCTTCTATTATCTGCTGACAGGATCAATCTTCCGGTCAGAATACCAGGGCAGTGATGGGGTATGGAGAAATACAGCTTTCAACAGCGGTTATATAGGCAACTTGCTGGGCGGAAAAGAATTCAAGCTCAATGCCACCAATACATTTGGAATTGACACACGCTTTACGATTGCCGGCGGACAGCGATATACCCCCTTCGATGTGGCAGCTTCGCAGGCCAGCGGATATGTCGTATTCAAAGAAAATGAGGCCTTCAGCCGGCAAAACAACACTTATCTCCGCTGGGACCTGAAATTTTCCTTTACCCGCAATGGTAAGAAGACAACACAAAAATGGTTCATTGATTTTCAAAACCTCACCAACAGAAAAAACATCTTTATCAGAAGCCTCAATCCTTCCAACGGCAGGATCAGTGAGATCAACCAGATTGGCTTTTTCCCGAACTTCAACTATCAAATCACTTTCTGATAACTGCGTACAGTACAACACGAATAATTTGTAATTTCAATCAGCAAAGAAAAATACATGGAGCAACAAACAACATTAGAAAAAGACCGCATCTGCTGGAATGACCACTGGGCGATCATTGTTTCTCTTCCTATACTTTCTTTGCTGATTCCTTTTGTTTTCTTTGGCATTCGTTTTACCCATGCTCCGTACTTTACCATTCCACTGATTTTAAACACCTTCATTATTTCTGCCATCATCTGGATAGGCAACAGGGGCATTATGATCTGGTCGAGGAATAGGTATCCATTGATGGAACAATTGAAAAAAAGGTTATTGATTCAATCGCTGTTGATGCTTATCTACACTTTGTTGGCAGGTGTTGGCGTGGGATATCTCCTGGAAGAGTTTAGCCAGATCGACCGAACCGGCATGAGCAAAACTGACGTACTCATTGCGAGCATCAACTCTTCCCTGTTTACTACCATCGCTATTACTGCCATTTATGAAGTAATCTACTTTTTAAATCAATTGAGGGACTCACTCACCAAAAGCGAATTGCTGAAGAGAGAAGGTCTGCACGCTGAACTAAATGCCCTGAAGACCCAGGTAAATCCGCATTTCCTTTTCAACAACCTGAATACCCTCTGTGCCATCATCCCGGAAGACAGCGCGAAGGCCGTTCAGTTCGTTGAGCAGCTATCAAAAGTATATCGATATATCCTGGAAGTAAAAGATGAGAAAAGCATCCCGCTGACAGATGAATTAAAAATTATGCAAGCCTATGCATTTCTGCTCAATACCCGCTTTGGAAACAGTTTTCAACTGACATTGGATATTCCCCCTTCCGAAATGAATATGAACATTGTTCCCTACTCGCTTCAATTGCTGTTGGAGAATGCATTAAAACACAATGTGGTCTCAAGGGAACATCCCTTACATATCACCATGACGGCAGCTAACGGACAACTCATCGTGCAAAATAACCTGCAGAAAAAACAACAGGTAGAGCGATCAACCGGAATCGGATTGAAAAATATTCGTAACAGATACCAACTATTGACAGATAAACCGGTAACAGTGAATGAGACGCCCCAGTATTTTACAGTATCCTTACCCCTGATTTAAAAATGATGAATGTATTTATTATAGAAGATGAACAACCGGCTTTTACCCGGTTAAAAAAATTACTGCATAAGCTACGCCCCGATATGCATGTCAGTGGACAAGCTGACAGCATTCAGTCTGCAGTAACCTATCTGCAACAACATACAAACGATCACCTACTTTTTTTAGATATCCACCTGGCAGATGGATTGAGCTTTGAGATTTTCAAACAAGTGAAAGTAACTGCACCGGTCATTTTTACGACCGCCTACGACCAATATGCCGTACAGGCTTTTAAAGTAAACAGCATTGATTACTTGCTGAAACCAATTGACGAGGAGGAATTGGTACAGGCCCTTGAAAAATTCGAAACCAGGCGTGAAAAGGGCAAAGAGCAGCTCTCAGAACAAATGCTACGTATGTTACAAACATTCAATCAGCCCGCCTATAAAGAAAGAATCATGATCAAAAGGGGGCAGCAACTGGGCTTCTTGAAAACAGATCAGATTGCTTATTTTTTTGCTGAAGGAAAATTTTCCTACGCTGTAGATCAGCAACACAACAAATACATATTAGATGAAAACCTTACCCTGCTGGAACCCGAACTAGACCCTCGCTGCTTTTTTCGTATCAACCGAAGTCTGATGGTGCACATAGACTCGATCGTAAAAGTGCATAGCTGGGCGGGTAATCGCTTACAAGTAGAATTGAAATGGTCGGCATTGGCCGATACGACCGTAAGCAGAGACAAAGTAGCCGCATTCAAGGAGTGGCTGGGTGGATCAATAACTTAAAAAAAATACCATGCAACAAACCATTCTCGGAGCCGGTGGCCCCACCGGTAAAGCAGTAGCAACTGCCCTAAAAAACATGAACAAATCTGTTCGGCTGGTGAGCCGACAACCTATTACCACACAGGAAGGACAGGAATGGATGAAGGCTGACCTCGCTGTATTAGACGATGTGATGAATGCCGTGGCAGGAAGCGAAGTAGCCTACCTCACCATCGGCTTTCCCTATACGACCAAAGTTTGGCAAGCCTATTGGCCACTGGTGATGAAGAATGTGACAGCTGCTTGTTTACATCATGGTGTACGACTGGTCTTTTTTGATAACATCTACGCGCTTAGTCCAGATCACCTGAATCCCATCACCGAATCTGCGCCCATTCAACCGTGCAGTAAGAAAGGCGCCATCCGGGCTGAAGTCATTCAAATATTGATGGAGGCAACAGAAAAGAAGGGCTTGAACGGACTGATTGCGCGGTCTGCCGACTTTTTAACACTGGAAGAAAACAAGGGTATGATGAAACCGCTGGTATGTGACCGGCTGAAGAAACATAAGCAGGCACAATGGCTCTGTAATGCGCACGTGGCGCATAATTTTAGCTACTTGCCGGATTTGGGAAAAGGAACGGCCTTGCTTGGCAATACGCCCGAAGCCTTTCAACAGATATGGAATCTACCTACAGACCCCACGCCGCTGACCGGTGCCGAATGGATCCGACTGTTTGCGGAAGAGATGGAAGCGAAAGATGGTTATACCATCATATCAAAAGGTATGATCAAGTTCCTGGGCATTTTTGTCCCCTATATGCGAGAACTGGTTGAAATGCTTTACCAGTATGATAGGGACTATTTTTTTGATAGCAGCAAATTCAATAGCTACTTTAAATATATACCAACCACTCCTCGGGAAGCTATTCAGCAAATGCTGAGAGAAATAGAATATCCATCAATAAAATGAGCAGGTACCCTGCATCACAAATTATATTCAAAGCGCTGTAAGCTTACAAAACCATGCCCAAAGTATATCTAATCATTTCTCTTCTTGTTTCTGCCTTCGGTGTGGATATTGATTGAATCAAGCGAAAAAGTTGTTCCGTGTCTGCGACATCTGTTTGATAGAATTTTCCATCAGAAGATTGCATTTTCAGTTGTCCGATTTTTTCGGACAACTCACTTCCCTCTTTTTTAAGCTTGCCTTTCAAATCACTCCAGTACTTTCGGGGACGATCAGTTCCAGTAAGTATTTCTATGACATCTACAATAGAAATATACCATTTCTCCTGTCCTTCATCCCAAATAGTTCGCACCTGCTTTTCTTCAAATAACTTGATAGCAGTTTCTTTAGACATACTTTACTTTTTAATTCGATTATTCTAATTAGTCATGAACAATTCGCAACGGGCGGACAAGTTAATTTTTTTAGAGTATAACCTGAAAGTGTACTCAAAAAATAGGGCTATTTTTTTACGCACAATTGCTCATGAGATCAAAAAAAACCACCGTTGCATGTCCGAAAGAATGATTTATTTCTGTTCGCTTTTTTGGCATGAATAATTGTTCATTCCTTTTGCAGCACATTGCAAGCTAAAATGATCAGCAAAAAAGAAGCAACTAATTTATTACTACTTCACTGACAAAAAACCAACCCGGCAGCCCCTTACTTGTATGCCATGCGGGCAATGCCGGCAGGGGGTGTGCCTGCAGCTTTACCAGTCGTACCTTAACAGGCGTAAAAGCAATCTTCAATAAATTGGCGCCGGGGGTTGTGGTCGAGCTTGCTTTTGCAGGGGTGAACGTCTGCAACTGGCGCCAGTTCTTTCCGTCTATGCTACCCCAAACCTTTACAAATACCGGCGGAAAAATATGTGCAGCCGTGTGGGTAAGTGAATTCACTGCAATCGATTTGAGCTCTATTTCCTTTCCTAAATCAAATACCACCTGTGCGTCGTTTTTCTGAAACCCTAACCACTTGGTTGAAAAATCTGTTGGATCACCTACATCAAAATCCTGCAATACAGTAGCGGCATTCTCCCGATATTTTTCATCAGCAGGCAATTGCCATTCTGTTTTCATTATGCGGAAACCAGCCTGTAGAAAGGAACGACTGACCACTTGACTGGGTAACCACCCCTGTTTGTATGCCTTTACCCGAAGCGTACCGGAGCTGTTAATTGTTAATGGTTTCGTATACCGCAAACTGCTGCTATCGGGTATTGAGCCATCCAATGTATAATACAATTCGGCACCATTGATTACATGTTTTATGGGAACAGTAAGTTGATCGGTGAATATGCCCTCCTGCGCAGCAATCAGAGGTTCATTGAGCGGTAAGCGAATACTGTCTCCTCCGCGAAAACCGGTTTCCAGGTCGACATGTGGAAACTGCTTGCGCAATTGAGTAATGTCGGATGGCGCAAGGTCAATGTCCCATATAAACAATTGCTGCAACTTACTTTTTTGGAGTAACCCGGAAATGCCTTTCGCAGTTACCCGGGTACCGGTGAGCGAGAGCGATTGCAGTGATGTGAGTTGGGCAAGGCGCTGTATAGCAGCATCATCGACCGGCGTATAATTGAGGTTAAGCCGTTGTAAATGTGGCAAGCCACTGATCCATTCCAGATCGGCTGATTGTATAGGCATTTTTGCCAAATGCAATGCAGTGATCTGCTGTTCGAGTGGCTTTAACTCTTTCAATCTTTCCGATGAGAATCCATTACTGCCAAAGAAGGATACTGATAAGGCAGGAATATCTTTCCCCAATGGCTTAATAATACGATAGTTGTCATGAAGGCGAAGGATTGCATCCGGATCGGCAGCTGAAAAGGCATAGACAACAGGTGACTGCTTTATTTTCAATTCGAGGTGCTGCATCGCCAGTTGTCTGAAAGTATCATTGGAATTTCGTTCCACTATGCGTTGAGAAAAGGGAGCACCCGCATCGATCCAAGCCTTGATCAATGCAATCTCCTTTGCTGTAGGTTGAGGCTTCTCTGCTTCCGGCATATGTTTTTTGTCGGCGAGCGGCAGTAGTAATCGTTGCAGTAGCTGACTTGCAGTACTGTTGCCTGCCACCAATGTTTTCCCCTCTTTACCGCCACGCCATAAAGTAGCACTGTCATTCATGGAGAGATTCCCTTTCTGAACCGACCCCATATGACATTCGCCACACTTTGTTTTTAGCACCGGATAGATCACATCGTGCCAGGCCTGTGCCTGTTGCAAATCAACTGCGGGAGATGCTATTTTTTGTATTGGACCCAATAGGAAGTCATCGCCATGGGTAAGCGTGGCCCCTTTATGTGCAGTAATGATCACCAGCAAAACAATGACACCCCCCACTGCACGGCGCAGCTGCAATCGATCTGATAAATACGTATAACTAAAAAAATACAAGGCCGTAATCGATACAAGGGCTACACCAAGCCATTGGTGATAGAATAAGGTCTGCCCCGAAACACTATGTTCCAGTTGCAGTAACATGCCGGTAGTCGCTGTCAACAAAGTTGCCAGTAAAACCAAAGACCTTAATAATTGCCATATAGGCAATGAACGAATGGCTGTATCTGGCAGCCAGTCAATCAAAATAACCAGCAACAACAAAACAATCGGGAAATGCAGCCACATCACATGGGTTCGACCCACCACCTGCCACCAGGCCGGCAACACCACCTTTTCGCTAAAGCATACCAGGAACACAAAGAAGCCCAGCGCAGCGAGGGTGATGTAATGAATGACTGTAATAAATTTTTTCATGCAAGAAAGTATTCGATAACCTACCGTAGGGTATCGATGAAGATCAGGTGATGATATCTTTTACAATATTTCCATACAAATCAGTCAGCCGATATCTTCTTCCCTGAAATTTATACGTGAGTTTTTCATGATCGAGCCCGAGCAAGTGTAATACGGTAGCTTGAAAATCGTGTACGTGTACCGGATCTTTTACAATGTTATATCCCAGCTCGTCGGTTTCTCCATATACCATACCCGGACGAACACCGCCACCCGCCATCCAGATGGTGAAACAACGGGGGTGATGATCTCTTCCATAATTATCGGCTGTCATTTTCCCCTGGCAATAATTCGTTCGACCAAATTCGCCACCCCAGATCACCAACGTTTCATCCAATAATCCTCTTTGCTTGAGGTCAGTGATTAATGCAGCAGAGGGGCGGTCCACATCCATGGCTTGCCCACGCATTTCACTGGGTAGGTTACCATGCTGATCCCATCCCTGGTGATACAACTGCACAAAGCGTACGCCATTCTCCGACAGCTTACGCGCCAGTAAACAGTTAGCGGCAAAAGTGCCGGGGACCAGGCAATCGGGACCATACATTCGAATGATATCTTCGGGCTCTTTGGAAGTATCCATGATTTCAGGTACGGCCGTTTGCATGCGGTAAGCCATTTCGTACTGACTGATCTTAGCAGCTGTTTCCGGATCACCAAAGCGATTCAATTCCATTTCATTCAGTGCAGCAATCTGATCGAGCATTTTTCTTCTCGACAAACGATCTAATCCTGCAGGATCCTGCAAATAGAGTATAGGATTTTCACCGCTGCTGAATTGAACGCCCTGGTGAACAGAATCTAAAAATCCGTTGGTCCATAATTTGGAATATACTCCCTGACCATTCCCCTTCCCCCTTGACAAGAGTACACAGAAAGCAGGCAGGTTGCTGTTCTCGGTGCCGAGTCCATAACTTACCCATGACCCCATGCTTGGTCGGTTTCCCTGCTGTGCGCCTGATTGAAAAAATGTCAGGGCAGGGTCATGGTTGATGGCTTCTGTGTGCATAGAACGTACAAAGCAGATATCATCTGTGATTTGTGCTATGTGGGGAAACAATTCACTTACCCAGGCACCTGATTGACCATACTGCTTGAAATCATAATAAGAACCTACCAGGGGAAATGATGTCTGGTTCGCTGTCATGCCGGTAAGGCGTTGGCCATTGCGAATAGATGCCGGCAGATCCTGACCCATCATCTTCCGCAGCAGTGGCTTATGATCAAAGGTTTCTAATTGTGAGGGGGCGCCATTTTGAAAAAGATAAATCACCCGCTTAGCTTTGGGGGCAAAATGTGGGAGACCGGCAGACAATGCTTCCTCGACCGTTTGATCTCGAAAGAGATCGGGAATAAGTAAAGAACCCAAAGCGGCACTGCCCAAACCGATGCTCAGGCGGGAAAGAAATTTCCTGCGATTGAATTGCAAACTATAATCGAGTAGTTCTTTTTGCATGATCAGGTTTTTGTAATCGCCTCCTGTAAATTATAGATGATCTGTATGGATTGCATGGCGACAGCCAACTGAAAAACATCCTGGTACCTGGCCTGGTAATTTCCAACCGACAATTGTTGCCTGGCAGCAGCAGGATCTTTTTGTATCGTCCGAAGTGCTTGCTCCCAATAAGCTTTCAATAGCTGCTTTTCATCGGCAGTAGGTTGCCTGCAAATGATGCGCCGAAAAGCTGTTTCGAGCAGCTGATCTGCGGTGAGTCCCCTTGACAGTAATTGATCGGCCAGTGCACGGGAAGATTCCAGCAGCGTAGGATCATTCATCATCACCAGCGCCTGCAGGGGCGTATTTGTTCGATACCGGTAGGTCTGACACTCATCGCGGTTGCTGGCATCAAATATCATCATTGAAGGAGGTGGCACCGTGCGCTTGATGAATGTATACAATCCACGACGATACAACAAACGACCTGTGTCTTGAACATACTTTTTGAGTATGCCTCTGCCGGAACTTGCCAGCTCCCAAAGACCCGGTGGCTGATATGGTTTTACACTGGGACCACCAATATCCTTATTCAGTAATCCGCTGCTGCTCAGCATCACATCCCGGATGAGTTCTGCAGAAAAGCGTATACGCGGGGCATATGATAAATATACGTTGAGCGGATCTTTGCTCTTTTTTTCCGGGCTGATCTTTCCGGACTGACGATAGGTTGCCGACATCACCAGCTGTTTCACCAATCGCTTGATGTTCCAGCCATTTTGCTGCAGGTCAACCGCCAGCCAATCGAGCAATCGCGGATGGGTAGGCAAATCACCCTGCATACCAAAGTCTGCCACTGTTCTGACAATCCCCCTGCCAAAAAATTCCTGCCAAAGACGATTGACGATTACGCGGGCAGTCAGTGGATGTCGTACATCAAATAACCAGCGCGCCAGTCCCAACCGATTAGCAGGCAAACGAGCGCTGTCGAAAGGCAATACGGATGGTGGCGTGGCAGGAAAAACCTGCTCGCCGGGACTATCATAATTTCCACGCTGCAATAAAAATGTTTTTCTCGTTGTATCACGATCTGCCATAACCGATACCTCCACTTTACCGGTATCGCGCTTTTGAATGAATCGCAGGGTCTTTTGAATATCCACCTGTGTTATCGTCATGCGGGGATTTTTTGCATACGTCTCCGGTCCACCTACTGTGGACTCGAGGCCAACTTCTTTTACATTATTAAAGAAGGCATAAACCTGATAATAATTTTTTTGTGTAAACGGATCGTATTTATGGTCATGACAATTGGCACATTCGAGTGTTAGTCCGAGCATGGCGCGTCCAAATGTGTTGGTACGGTCGGTTACATATTGCACGCGGTATTCCTCATCGATCACACCACCTTCTTCGGTTATTTTATGGTTTCTGTTGAAGCCGGTGGCGAGCAACTGTTCACGTGTTGCCTGGGGCAAAAGATCGCCGGCTAATTGCCAGGTGATGAAGGTGTCGTAGCGCATGTTGCGATTGAAGGCGTCAATCACCCAATCGCGCCAGGGCCATTGTGAGCGATAGCTATCATCCTGAAAGCCATGTGAGTCGGCAAAGCGGGAAAGGTCCATCCAGCCAATCGCCATCTTCTCACCATATTGCGGCAGACGAAGTAAACGATCTACCTGCTTTTCATACGCTTGGGGAGAGGGATCATTCAAAAATACTGCAGTCTCTTCAGGGGTAGGTAGAATGCCGGTGATGTCCATGCAAAGTCGCTTCAACAGGCGCTCTTTATCAGCAGGCTCATTCGGCGACAAGCCTTGCTGTTCCATTTTTTCAAGTGTAAAAAAATCGATCTCATTCACCGGCCAATCGCGTTGTTGCACGGTGGGCAGTGCCGATTTTTGTGGTGCAACAAAAGCCCAGTGGGTTTCATAACGAGCCCCCTGTTCGATCCATTTTTTTATGATAGCAACTTCCCGGTCAGTAAGTCGTGGCAGATGACTGCTGTGCTGGGGCATCAGCAAAGCAGTATCGGAAGTAGTAATGCGATGATAGAGTTCCGACGCTTCAGGCTTACCGGGAACAAGGGCTTTCTTATCCGGATGTTCCTGCAGGGGTTTAAATGCTTCAGCGGCTATGTCAAGTCTTAATCCTGCTTCCCGGTGGCGGGGATCGGGGCCATGGCACTTAAAACATTTATCCGATAAGATGGGGCGCACGTCATAATTAAAACTAACGATGTCGGGTACTCTTTCGCCTGCAGCAGATGGCCCGCCGCAGGCGGGCAATAATACGACCAGGAGCCAGCCGCACAACAAGATCAAAGCGATCATTTTTTTCATGACAGGCAAGAATATATCATTCCCGGCGCACCCTACCGATGACGGGTAAACTAAGTTAATCAATTAATTGACAAGGCAGATACACAGGTACGGCATGAATCTGCTACTTTTGATGCATGACAGTCATTACCACCGCCGGCCATGAAAAAGACCTGCAAGGCATCCTGGCATTACAACAACGTAACCTAAAAAAGCATCTTTCGGAAGAAGAAGCTGCATCGCAAGGATTTCTCATCGCAGAATTCTCTATGGCTTACCTGCAACGATTGCATGAAAAGTATCCCCCGGTGATTGCCCGTCTCGGCGATGCAGTCGTGGGTTATGCCATCATCGTCACCAAAGAAAACAGACAGGGCAACCCGCTCATAGAAGATTTATTTAATCAGATTGACGAATTAACTTTCGATCACATCGCACTAAAAAATGCAGACTATGCTGTAGTCGCTCAACTATGTGTCGATAAATCTGTGCGTGGTCAGGGAATGGTACAGCAACTCTATGGTCAATTCCGTAAGGTGCTGGAAGCCGATTATGCTTTTGGTATTACTGATGTTGCCTATGCCAATACCCGCTCGCTGAAGGCACACTTAAAAACAGGCTTCCAGGTAATTCATACCATTGGTTATGGCGGACTGAAATGGGATGTGGTACTTTGGGACTGGAGATAAACACACATCGGTTGCTCCGGGGTTATGGCTAAATTTTGTGTCGTTATGGAATTACCCGCCATACGAATTTCGGCTGATTGTTTAAGGGAGGCCGAAACGCACTACCACCTGCATTCAATAACCCTGGAATACTCTTTTACACCATACTTTTACGCTGGTAGGGTATCAATAAGTTCAAAAATTAATTCAGTCAGCGTTGGAATATCACTTTGTATTGTTCCCCTCATATATCGATCGTAAACACTTTTATTATCTGCGGGGTTAAGATTCAAATTCAAGTCTTTCTCTTTAGCCAATAATCTTAAAAACTCTCGTTGGGTTCTCCCATTTCCTTCTCTAAATGGATGGAGGTAATTGATATGATCTAATATTTGAGCTAATTTTTCTGCTAGGTGTTTTTTATTACTCCCAGGAGTCGCTTTAAATTCAAGTATTAAAGAGTCAATATATTTATAGGCATTGTCAAAATGAGAAATTGGAAAAAACTGATTCCCGTCCTTACTTATTTCAACAATTCGCTTCTTTCCTGCCCAGCTGTAAATATCTTGAAACAAATGTTTGTGTATTCTAAAAAGACTATCAATTCCTATTATTTTTATAGGGCGTTCATATAGTTCTTGAAGCCTTTTTGTAACAGCAC
>JBEIUM010000296.1:0-2514 GCA_040374385.1 Sediminibacterium sp.
CTGACCAATTTTGACTTCTGGAAGTCAAGAACCATCTCACAACTTAAACCTCGCATCGCCTATGGTCAAACAGCCGGACCCGTTCCTTTCGGTGCCACTTTCACTTCATTAGGTGGTGTTAACATCGGCGGGTTACTAGGATCAACTGTTGCCACCAGCATTGGCAATCTGATTGTAGTTCCTGAAAGAGCTATAGAACTTGAATTTGGTGTTGATGCCGGCTTCTTCAATAACCGCCTTACACTGGAAGCAACCTACTATATCAAAACAACCAAAGACAACCTGCAACCCCTGAACCTCTCCCCTGCCTCGGGAGTTGTAAGCACCATCAGCAATGAAGCTGAAATGAGAAACAGGGGTCTTGAGTTGAGCCTGGCCGGTACCATCATCCAGAAAGAAAAAATCAAATGGACCTCCCGCTTATTGTGGTGGAACAATGATGTGCTGATTACCAAACTCGGTATCCCCTCTTACACTACCGGCGCATTCGGTACTGCATTGGGAACCTTCCTGATTCGTGAGGGTGTTGCACCTACAACTATCGTAGGTACACCGTTTGTATCTCCCGACTTTACCGTATGGGGAAATGCACAACCTGACTGGACAACCTCCTGGTCGAACAACATCACCTTCCTGAAAAATTTTGAATTCAATATTTTAATGGAATATAGAAAAGGTGGAGATAATATCAACCTGACTTCCTTCCTTACCGACGGCGGTGGTACCACCAAGGGCTGGTTTGAAGATGATAATAAGGATGGGGTTCCCAATGGTCGTCAGCGCCCACCCGCACCTTACAATAACGCAGGTAGATGGGTGCAAGATGCTACCTTCCTGAAAGTTCGTGAATTGGGTTTTTACTATAATGTACCCAAATCAGCCTTAGGAAAAGCTGGAAACTTTATCCAGCGGGCAAGAGTAGGTCTCTCCGGTAACAACGTATTTTTATCTACTAAGTACGTTGGTTACGATCCGGAAACATCCACCTTCGGAGCTCAGGCACTTGCCAACAACGTAGACGTAGCTCCCTATCCTTCTGCCAGAAGACTATTCTTTCACTTACAAATTGACTTCTAAATTATAACAACATGAAAAAGTTACCTATACTTTTATTAATGGGTGTTACCTTTTCGCTTTTCTCCTGTAACCCCTTTGAGGTTAAAAAGCTGGATGACCCCAATAACCCCAGTGAAGAAAGTGTTCTGAACAATGCCTCCAGAAGCCAGATTCAATTTCTGGTAACAGGACTCGAATCTAGGCACAGAGGCTATGTAACCAACATTTCTCAAGCCTGGAATACCTTCGGTAGAGAAATCTGGTACCTGAACGCATCAGACCCTCGCTTTCAAACAGATTGGCTGGGACAAGCTGGCCGTTTACCTGATGCGGCATTCTTCGGATTCGGTGCCACCGGGGGCGGCTCTTATGCAACCCCTTATCAAACAATTAAGCAAGGCTATGTATTAATTGAATCAGCCCAAAACAGTTCCTTCCTGAGCGCAGCAGAAAAAAGTGCCATTGCCGGGTTCGCGAAAACGATTCAGGCTTATCAATTTATCATACCAGCTAATTGGCAATATGAAAACGGCATTCGCACAGATGTGAAAGATCCGCTAAAACCTGGTGGATACAGATCATACACCGCAGCACTCGGATTCGTCGACTCACTGCTGAATGCAGGAATGGCCGACCTGAATAATGCAGGTATCACCTTCCCCTTCACACTTACCTCCGGATTCGCAGGTTATAATTCCATCGACGGATTAAAAAGAGTGAACAGAGCCATCGCTGCCAGAGTTGCCGTTTATCGTAAAGATTGGCTAGGCGCACTCAATGCACTGTCTCAATCTTTCATGAACCTTACCGGTCCGCTGAGCGCTGGTCCGGCACATACTTTTGGCGCACCCCCTGATTCATTCAATCCACTTTTTTACGTACTAGATGCCAACATCAATACCATAATCGTGGTGCACCCATCTGTACTTGCCGATACAACACCCGGAGATTTACGTGTTAGAAGCAAATTCCACCAACGCTCCGTTCCTGTTACAGTAACCACAGATGCAACCCCACTCGTTGGAACACATCAAGACAAAAGATGGGCGACCAACACTGCAGCCATTCCTTTCATTAAAAATGAAGAGCTGATTCTGATTAAAGCAGAAGCGCATGCGCAACTAAATCAAACAGCCGACGCTGTGGCCGCCATCAACATCATCCGTACTGCTGCTAACATCGGTAACTATACCGGTGCAACCACACAAACTGGATTGATTGATGAGATCCTCTATCAGCGCAGATACTCTCTTTGGGCAGAACCCTGGGGACATCGCTGGATCGATGCGAGCAGATATGAAAAACTGAATACCATTCCTACATCATTCGACAAAGGAACCATCTTCAAACAATTCCCGCGTCCGCAGGCAGAACTGAACTGGGATTTATACGCCGGAGGATAGTATAGTATCGGCATACAAAAAACACAAGCAACAAGAGGCCGTCGTATAAATTAGC
>JBEIUM010000355.1:0-1179 GCA_040374385.1 Sediminibacterium sp.
AGAGCACGCTTCAGGAAAACAGAGTTCCTCTTGTTCCCGCCTCTGTAGCAACCCTGGTGGCTCAGGGTCACCAAGTTATTATTGAGAGAGGTGCCGGATTAAAAGCTCATTTTTCAGATAGAGATTATGCTGAAGCCGGCGCAGAAATTGCGGAAAATAGAGAACAGGTTTACAAAGCGGCCGTCATTTTAAAGGCAGCTCCACCCACTAATGAGGAAATCGATTTGATGTTTGCCAATCAAATTCTTATATCTCCCTTACAAATGCCTACTTTAAGTGCTACCTATTTTCATAAATTAAGACAAAAAAGGGTGCTGGCTCTGGCTATGGAATACATAAAGGATGAGTCGGATACTTTTCCCCTGGTGAGTATCATGAGCGAAATGGCAGGCATTGAAGCTATGCTTACCGCAGCAGAACTACTTTCAGTGAATGCAGGGGGTAATGGCGTACTTTTGGGTGGTATTTCAGGGGTTCCAAGTGCCAAAGTGGTTATTCTTGGTGCAGGTGTTGTGGCTGAATACGCTTCCAGAGTGGCCATCGGTCTGGGTGCTGAAGTGAGGATTTTTGATAATGATGTCTATAAATTGAAGCGCCTTCAAAATCAGGTCGGCAGGCAATTATATACCTCTTCACTCAATCCAATTTATTTGCAGGAAGAATTGGTTTCCGCTGATGTTGTTATTGGAGCTATACACTCAAAATCGGGGCGAACCCCTGTTATTGTGAGTGAGGAAATGATACAAAAAATGAAGCCTGGTGCTGTAATTATCGATGTTAGTATAGACCAGGGAGGCTGTTTTGCTACTTCAGAGGTTACCACTTTGCAGTCGCCTTCCTTCATAAAATATGGTGTGATTCACTATTGTGTGCCAAATATTACGTCAAGAGTACCAAGAACGGCATCCATGGCAATAAGTAACATACTTACACCCATTTTATTGCATGCAGCCTCAGCAGGGGGCATCGAATCCTGGTTGTTCAATAATCCTGGATTACGTCACGGGGTTTATACCTATAACGGTTATTTATGTAATGCTTATCTTGGTGAAAGATTTGATATGAAAGCAACTAATCTCGACCTCATCATTACTTCACAAGGTTAAAGAGTTACTCACAAATTTAATCCCTCAAGAAGTTTTGCCAAAGAAACTTTTGATCTGACAATATCTTCTACCT
>JBEIUM010000284.1:0-2833 GCA_040374385.1 Sediminibacterium sp.
ATCCAGGGTATACATAGTCAATTTTAGACTGATAAGCTGGATATTGGTGCCTTGCAAACTCCATTGCACTGCGGGTACAATAAATTACTACTGTAGCCCATCGTATGATGATTTTTTCAAAAAAACGCAAGCCTCTTGCAGAAAATTTGCTCCTTCCTATATCTTCGCCACTCAGAGGATCCTGAAACTCAACAATTACTTTTTTTTGAAATAATTTACCAATCAAAATAGCTGCCAGATCCGCACTTGGTGGACCACCGGTACTGTAAATAAATGCCAGTTTACGTTTATTACGCACTTGCATCATAGCCGCAATGAATGCGGAAATAAACCATGACCAGCGTCCTTCCCCTGAATTTAAGTGCACCCTTTGCAGCAGCTTATTCAGGTGATGCATAAACCAGGTATAAAAATAGCTGAAACCATGAGCTACCGGGACCTTTTTATCTTTAATCTCATTATACTCATAGGCAGCACCATGTGGACTTAAAGCAGAAACCTTTATATGCTTTATCTTTTCATGCTGATGAGGGAAAGAATAAGTGCAACTGATTAAAGTTACCATATATCCTTTTTCAATAAAAGCATTCATTCTATCATCGACCCATTCTGCCTGACAAACCCCGGGGACATTTGTATAATATGAGAAAACTAAAATTTCTTTGGAAGGCATTATTTCGTCAGTTCAAATCTTAGGGAGGAGATTTATGTAATTAGATTGTAAAGGATACTCTTTCAGGAAAAAGGATAAATCGGATTAACATTGCTGAACAAAATAATCAACGATTCTTTCACTTGCTTTACCATCACCATAGGGATTAATGATAGTTGCGAATTCTTGATAGTAATTGTAATCGTCGATGAGTCGTAATGTTTGTGTGACGATTTTTTTCTTATCTGTTCCAACGATTAATACGGTACCTGCTTCTACAGCTTCCGGTCGTTCGGTAACTTCACGAAGAACAAGAACCGGCTTACCCAATGAAGGCGCTTCCTCCTGGATACCGCCACTATCTGTCATGATGAGGTAAGACTGCTGCATTAACCAAGTAAACGTGCCATAGTCCAGGGGATCGATCAGTCGAATTGAACTGCTATCCGAAAAATATTTCTCAGCCAGTGTTTTCACATTCGGATTGGGGTGAACAGGATATACAACCAACAGGTCATTTCTGTTACCTGTAATCTCACTCAATGCCTCAAAGATTTGTTCAAATCCCTGACCGAAATTCTCTCTCCGGTGACCTGTAAAGAGGATGATTTTCTTAGAAAAGTCTATTTTCTCTTTCAAAACTGTGATCGAATCATCCTGCTCATTGATAAGTCGAAGCGCATCTTGTAATGCATCAATCACGGTATTACCTGTGATCAGTATTTCACCTGTGACTCCTTCGCAGGATAGGTTTTTAGCAGCCAGTTGCGTAGGGGCGAAATGCACATCGGCGATGCGAGCAGTCAGTGTTCGATTTACTTCTTCCGGGAAGGGAGCCTTTTTATTGAAGGTTCGTAATCCCGCTTCGATGTGTGCCACTTTGATACCGGAGTAAAAAGCAGCGAGGGCAGCTGCAAATGAGGTGGTTGTGTCGCCATGCACCAAAACATATTCGGGCAGGTATTCGTCGTATACTTCTTGTATTTGTGTAATAATTGTAGCAGTTAACTGGTGTAAACTCTGATGTGGTTTCATCACCTGCATAGCATAGTCAACTTTTATTCCAAAAAAATCAAGAACTGGGTCGAGCAAATCTTTGTGCTGACCCGTATTACAAACCCGACATTCAAAATATGCCACCTGCAACAATCGCCTGATAAGTGGCGCCATCTTTATGGCTTCAGGACGGGTTCCAATAACTACTAAGATTTTCACGTTAGAATTGAAAATAAGATATTTTAAAAATCAGTATTGATTTTTAAAGAGTAAAATTTCAAAAGACAGATGTGAATTAGTGCTTGCATATACACTCGAAATCATATCGGTAGTAAATACCTGGAAAAAAATGTTGTAAACTTTCTCTGTAAAAAAATTAGGGCAAAACTAGTGTAGGTTCCTTTTTTGATAGCTTGTGGTAAATAATATTTTCCAAGGACTACTCCCATCAATTTCGAAGCATCATATGAATTTTCAACATTCATAAAATCACAATTAAATATCAGATGTCCATTCAATGGCATTTGAAAGACTTCTGACATATGATTTTTTGTATCAGTTTTGTTATTTGCTAACAGAAGAAGCTCTTTTTCTACTAATTTCTTATTGCGTACATTCAACTGCAATGATAACAACTTTAACAATCCATCTTTTTTTAACTCATGATTTAAAACTAATAATTCTTGGTATATATTAAAGTGTATACGATCATAATTCAACCCAAATCCCTTTAAAAGGTTTGCATTCTGTGCTTGTAAAAATGATTCAGCAATATGCGATTGAATGCTTCCTCTAATGACAGGAATTTTCTCATTTATACTAAGTTTATTTTCATTGTAAAAGCGTTGTGCTTTATTATTATCAGAAACCGAGGAAATCCCATTACTGTGTTGTGAACCTCCATTAATACTGAATGGTCGAAAAGAATAAAGGTATTTTTTTAATTCCTCAGCTAATACAATTCCAGAGTAAACATCCGGTGTGATGGACTGAAAAAAATCACCAGTTTTCTTCTTAATATTATTAATAGCATTCATGGAAACAAATCCAGAATATAAAACTGGTAATCTGCCATAACTCGTTCTGCCTGAAGCAACTCCCTTCAAAACCACATTTCCGTCCATTTCACATAAATCATAAACGCACTGCAGCGTAACTGTATTAGGCATACTTGTTATGGAAGGC
>JBEIUM010000131.1:0-7134 GCA_040374385.1 Sediminibacterium sp.
AGCTTTTCGGGCTGTATCAAACAGGAGAACTATGTAATCCAGGGATTACAAGTTGAATTCGATGCTGCTTCCTGGAATGCCAGAGGAGCCGGTGTTACCTACCCCATCCTGACCCGTGTACCACCTTATGGTATGCCGGTAGCTACTACTGACCCACTGATCACACGCGCCAGCGGAACCATTCGCTTCCGTGTGAACCTGATCGGAGCTCAGCAAAGAACCCAACAGACACTGAACTATAGTGTCATCACAAGTGCTTCAACTGCTGTTTCCGGAACACATTTCACTATTCCGGGTACCATCGTGATACCCCCGAATAGCAGTTTCGGTGAAGCTGTTATCAACATCATCAATCCAGGTGTTTCCAGCGCTACTCCGGTACTGCTGGTACTGGAGGTAACTGGTAATAGTTTGGTTAGACCTGCCACCGAACTCAACAAGATCGGTATCCAGATCAGCCAACTCTAATCAGTTGACCTACCTGTTGAAAGTTTAACTTTTTTACTTTTTCAAAGGCTGCTATCTTCGATAGCGGCCTTTTTTTATAGTATAAACTTCCACCATGAAAAAGATCTTTACTCTATCGCTTCTTGTTGCCTGCAGTTTCTCCAACTTTAGTTATGGGCAAGGCTTTTATGCAGATGCAGTGAATCCGGGCAGGGTTTATCGGGAACTTAAATTTGATAACATCGTAGGCAGTGCGCTGCTATTTGAAGACTGGCACAAGGCAAGGGTCAAACTCAGTCAGGGAAAGCTCATTACAGGATTGATGGTCAATTTCGATGTGTATGGACACAAGGCTCTTTACCTGAACAATGAAGCCCCCTTCGAATTCGTCGATCAACTCGACTACATTGAAACGGATTTTGATAACCCAACTGAACGGCGCCTATTCATGAGTGGATTTATATCGAATCAATTCAGTCCGACCACTTTCATTCAGGTGCTCAACGAAGGAGCCCTCAGATTGCTCAAATACAATCGCAAGGTACTGGTAGACAATAAAACTTATGGCAGCAGCAACAATGAAAATAAAGCAATCGAATTACAGTCCTTCTATTTCATTGGTAACAACAAAGCAGCAACACCCGTTAAGTTAAGTAAATCTACCCTGGAAGAACTGGCCGGGAATAAAAAGGCAGAACTGATGGCCTATGTCAATACCAATGACCTGAATGCGAAAAAAGAAGCTGATTTTGCCAAGGCATTAGATTATTTGAATGGTTTGAACAAATAAACGGGCTTGCTGCCGGGATGGTTTCCATTGGGAAAGGATGGATGCAGCTATTTTTTTACTTTCTCTGTAATATTTAAGATAAATTAACGACCAACTCTCTACAGTGGTGTAACATCCGCTTTAATATTGCGTTACAGATCTTGTAAAAAGCAGCTAAATCCACCAGCCATGAAAAAAGTGATCATCGCCCTTTTTGTCATCAATTCCTTTGCCTCTTGCAGCGAGCAAGCATGTGTGAAGTATGTAAAAATGGGCGGTAAGGTTATAAAAGAGTCACTTCCGGTGACAAAGACGCCCAATGCAAGTTTGAGTTTACCCCACCAGAACTGTCCTTCTGCCAATGAAATATCGGTGGTGCAGGAAATGGAGACCGGTATGCTGCGCATGACCCGTTGATCTGACTGCACACAGGCAGTTTTCCTTATTTTTGCGCCGGATGCCTTCCGGTTGTATCGGTCTTCACCGAGACGTCGGCAGGATTTCTGTCCGCCCAAGCAGTATGGAACTCAGTAAAAATTTTATTCCGGCGGAAGCCGAAGCCAAATGGTATCAGCATTGGATCGATCAGGGCTATTTCAATAGCCAGCCCGATGACCGACCCTCTTATACCGTAGTCATACCTCCCCCCAATGTAACAGGGGTGTTACACATGGGCCATTGCCTCAACAATACCATTCAAGATATATTAGTGCGCCATGCCCGTATGTCGGGTTACAATGCCTGCTGGGTACCCGGAACCGATCATGCATCTATTGCTACAGAAGCAAAGGTGGTTGCCATGCTGCGCGAAAGAGGCATCGCCAAATCTTCCCTGAGCCGGGAAGCCTTCCTCGAATATGCCTGGGAATGGAAAGAAAAATATGGCGGCATCATACTGCAACAACTTAAAAAAATGGGTTGTAGTCTGGACTGGAACCGGACTGCCTTCACGATGGATGATGCCTATTACCGCTCTGTTATTCAGGTATTCATCGATCTGCATAAAAAAGGTCATATCTACCGCGGAAAGCGTATGATCAACTGGGATGTAAAAGCACAAACTGCCCTGAGTGATGAAGAAGTGCTCTATCGCGAGGTAAACAGCAAACTCTACCACCTCAATTACCGCATTGAAGGAGATGATGCAGCAGCTGCAGCCGGTATTACCATTGCAACAGTCCGACCGGAGACCATCCTCGGTGATACTGCCATCTGTGTACATCCCGATGACCCGCGTTACCAGCACCTGGTGGGCCGAACTGCGCTGGTACCCCTCATCAACCGACGCATTCCGATTATTGCCGATAGCTATGTCACGCCAGATTTCGGAACAGGGGCATTGAAAGTGACACCTGCACACGACATGAACGATTACCAGCTCGGCATCAAATACGGACTCGAAGTAATCGATACCATGAACGACGATGGCACTATGTCAGCGGCAGCCACCTTATTCGTTGGTGAGGACAGGCTCGAGGTACGTAAAAAAATTATTCCGCAACTGGAGGCGGCAGGACATTTAATCAAAACGGAATCTTACACCAACCAGGTCGGTTTCAGCGAGCGTACGGATGCCATGGTAGAACCCAGGCTCAGTATGCAATGGTGGGTGAGCATGAAAGAATTGGCAACGCCTGCCCTACAGGCAGTGATGAACGATGATATTCATTTTCACCCCGCCAAATTCAAGAACCTCTATCGCCATTGGATGGAGAACATCAAAGACTGGTGCATCAGCCGTCAACTTTGGTGGGGACATCGTATTCCGGCTTACTACGCACCCGATGGTACTGTGGCTGTTGCCGCAAGTGCGGAAGAAGCACTGGCACAATTGAAGCAGTCCCAGCCTGGTCTGGAACTCAAAGATATTCGACAGGATGAAGGTTGCCTGGATACCTGGTTCTCGAGCTGGCTCTGGCCATTTGAAGTATTTCATGGACTATCGCAACCCGGAAATACCCAAGTTAATTATTACTATCCCACCAGTACATTGGTCACTGCTCCTGAGATCATCTTTTTCTGGGTGGCGCGCATGATCATGGCCGGATATGAATACATGGGCCAACTTCCTTTCCGCGATGTGTATTTTACCGGTATCGTTCGCGATAAGCAAGGCAGAAAAATGAGTAAGAGTCTGGGTAATTCACCTGACCTGCTGGCCCTGATTGACCAATACGGAGCCGATGCCGTTCGTTTCGGTATCATGATTGCGTCCCCTGCCGGCAATGATATTCTTTTCGACGAAGCCGGATTGGAGCAAGGACGACATTTCAACAACAAACTCTGGAATGCCATGCGCCTCGTGCATGGATGGAAGGAACGTGTCGATGCAAATGCCAAAACACAGGCAGCATCTGCCTTTGCCAGAAAATGGTTTGCACAGCGATTGCAACAAACGCGCGGTGATGTGGCTGTTATGATGCAGCAATTCCGTCTCAGTGAAGCACTCAAAACCATCTATTCCCTGATCTGGGATGATTTTTGCAGCTGGTACCTGGAATGGGTAAAGCCGGGAATGGATCAACCGGTAGCACAAGAAGTATATGACCAGACCATCGGTTTCTTTGAAGAATTATTACACCTCTTGCACCCGTTCATGCCTTTTATCACGGAGGAAATCTATCATTTGTTGCGTCCGCAATCAGGTGATCTATGTGTTCGCCCTTATGCTGCCATCGAAACAACGGATGCAGATATACTCGCTTCCGGTCAATTATTGCAGCAACTGATTACGGCCCTGCGAGATGCCCGAAACAAACAACAGATAAAACCCAAGACACCTGTTGATCTTGCCATACAAACTGACCATCCACAAAAATTCACCACAATCACCCATATACTTGCCAAACAAGTCAATGCATCGGCCGTCAACTTCACCCTTGAACCCATTGCACGCAGTATCGTGGTGGCACTCGAGCAAGATCGTTTTTATCTATCTACTGAGGAAGCGGGCGATACCGGTTTACAGCGGGAGGGACTGATCAAAGACTTGCAATACCAACAGCAATTCCTCGAGCAGGTGCGCAAAAAGTTGCAGAACGAAAAATTCGTCAACAATGCCCGGCCGGAAGTGATTGATCTGGAGCGGAAAAAAGAATCAGATGCGCTGGCAAGAATCGCTACCATTGAAAGTGCTCTCCAAGAATTAGGGAATGCCTAAGATGATTACGTATTCAACTATGCGAATAGGGACTATTTTTTTACGCCTGACATTCCTATTCATTGGGTCGTTTCTACTCAATCAATCTTTGCTTGCGCAAGGCCAGGGAGATTATAAAACGCTGCGGGGAATCAATCCGCGCTATCCGGATAATCCCACTTACAAGACATTCACTGCTGCAGCTTATCCGGTTGCTATCGGACTACCCATTGGTATCATGGCGGTTTCATTGATAACTGACAATGAGCAAGGAAAGAAAATCAGTTATGAGATGATGGGGGGAATAGTGATAACGGCAGCTGGAACAGGGTTACTCAAGCAACTGATCAACAGGCCCCGTCCTTATGAAACATATGCCGATATTTATCCAGATAGCAGGGAGTCGGGCAATGCCTTTCCTTCCGGTCACACCTCTCTATCTTTTTCTACAGCCACTACCCTATTGCTGACCACCAAGAAATGGTATATAGCTGCTCCGGCCTACCTCTGGGGTTGTGGTGTGGGTTATTCCAGGATGTATTTAGGACAACATTATCCGAGTGATGTGTTAGTGGGAGCTGCGACGGGGGCGGCAGGTGCCTACCTCGCTCATGTGATCAGGAAAAAATGGTTCAACGGACCCCGCAAACGCAAGTTGTTTCAACTACCCTGATGCTTACACCAGTACATGGGTATCTTTGATCACACCCATCACAAATACACTTTGCAGTTGCCCGATGTTTTCTGCCTGGCTGAGTTTATTCACATGGAAATGATAGTAATCATCCATGCTTTCTGCTACTACTTTCAACATGAAATCGAATTCACCTGAGATGTTATAACAGGCAATGATTTCGGGCATCTCCATGATGCTTTTAATGAAACGGGTACCCGCACTTTTATTGTGCTGACGCAATGAAACATAGCAAATCACCATCAGTCCTTTATTCACCCGATTGGGGTTCAGGAGGGTGGCATACTGTCTGATTACTCCCTGTGATTCCAAACGACGAATCCGCTCGTGCACCGGTGTGGTACTCAACTTCACTTGGGCAGCTATTTCACGTACGGTCGCCCTTGCATTTTGCTGCAGAATGCGCAAGATGGCCAGATCTTTATCATCCAGCGGAACGGGTAAAAGAGATTTTTCGGCTGTCAGGGGCTTATTTGGCATTAATTTTTAGTATTATTTACTACAAATTTAATTATTTATATGCTCTTGTTCTATTTATTTTATTTATTTCATTATATAATACTGGCATTTTACCTTTGCACACAAATAAAACTACTATGTCAACTACTTTCCAACACATTGATTTTACCTTGGCCCATAAGGTAGCCGATATGCGGCTGGCGGATTGGGGTCGCAAAGAAATAAAACTGGCAGAAGCTGAAATGCCGGGATTGATGGCCGTTCGTGAAGAATATGGCGGTTCACAGCCCCTGAAGGGTGCCCGCATCGCAGGATGTCTGCACATGACCATTCAGACTGCCGTATTGATTGAAACACTGGTAGCACTGGGTGCAGAAGTGAAATGGAGCTCTTGTAATATCTTTTCAACACAAGACCAGGCAGCCGCTGCCATTGCTGCTGCGGGCGTTGGCGTTTTTGCCTGGAAAGGTCAAACACAGGAGGAAGCCGATTGGTGCATTGAGCAAACTTTGTTCTTTGGCAGTCCCGACCGTCCGTTGAACATGATTCTTGACGATGGTGGCGACCTGACCAATATGGTATTTGATAAGTATCCGGAGCTGATCAAAGGTATCCGTGGTTTATCGGAAGAAACCACCACCGGTGTGCACCGTTTATATGAAAGAATGGCGAAAGGCACTTTGCCGATTCCGGCCATCAACGTAAACGATTCTGTTACAAAATCAAAGTTCGACAATAAGTATGGCTGTCAGGAGTCGCTGGTAGACGCCATTCGTCGTGCTACTGACATTATGATGGCGGGTAAAATCGCCGTAGTGGGTGGCTATGGTGATGTGGGCAAAGGGTCAGCTGCCTCTCTGCGGGGTGCGGGCTGCCGCGTAATTGTAACTGAGATCGATCCCATTTGTGCATTGCAAGCTGCCATGGATGGATTCACAGTGAAGCCGATGCTTGAAGCAGTGAAAGAAGCGGATATCATCGTAACTGCATCCGGTTGCCGCGATTTGATCACTGAAAAACATTTCCGCAGCATGAAAGACAAGGCCATTGTTTGCAACATTGGTCACTTTGACATCGAAATTGACGTGGCCTGGCTGAATCAAAATTATGGTCATACGAAAGATACCATCAAGCCACAGGTAGATATGTACAATGTAGATGGTAAAGACATCATTCTGTTGGCAGAGGGTCGTTTGGTGAACTTAGGTTGTGCTACCGGTCACCCCAGCTTTGTGATGAGTAATTCATTTACCAACCAGACATTGGCACAGATCGAATTATGGAACAACCACAGTAACTACGAAAACAAGGTATATGTGTTACCCCGTCACCTCGATGAGAAAGTAGCCCGACTGCACCTGAGTAAAGTAGGGGCTGTACTGGATGAATTGACCGATACACAAGCTGATTATCTTGGTATCAGCAAAGTGGGTCCTTTCAAAACAGATAGCTACCGCTATTAATAGTACCTGATTCATTACTTATAGAAAAGGTCTGTCCGTTGGGCAGACCTTTTCTTGTTTCTGATAAACTATTGTCAAAAATCAAAGCATACTATGTAAGCAGAGAGACTGGCATTACATTTGTGTGTGCTAAACATAGATATGAAGCCGCGACATTTTTCTG
>JBEIUM010000137.1:0-6807 GCA_040374385.1 Sediminibacterium sp.
AATGTTTCACAGGAGTTTGTTTCCTATAATAACAACCCGCTGAATGACACTGTTTGGGCGACTGTTTTGAAAGACTCTGACCCTTGCAACACGATGATTGGTGACCTTACACCGGCATCGGTGGAAGCCACCATTGATTTATCGGGAAATAGAGTTGAGTGCAAACCGGGTAACACAGATAGCCTTAAAATAACCTTCAATAAAGGCATTTTCACCTCTTTAGAAAATGGGGTGGCTACCCCTGTTGCTCCGACTGGCACAGCGGTAGTTCAAGTGCTGCGCATCCGCACCAGCGGAGACCTGATTCGTACAATGCGTCCTACCCAAACCGGTCGCACACTCACCGAATTAGGTACCGGATTATTTATCCGCGTCATGAAAGATGGTAAGGAATTGAGTATTAAGAGTGGTGAAAACTATCAGATAAATTTGATTGAAACGGGTGCTGCACCCAAACCGAATATGCAGCGATATTTTGGATTGGAATCCATCCCGGCTCCGGCTCACAATGTTTACGACCCGAACTTTACCTGGAAAATAGATACCGATATTTCTAACATAAATTATTTCTGGGATAATAATAAGCCGGTAGGATATGCCCTGGTAGTAAATAAATTGCGTTGGGTTACGGCACAACGTCCAACAGCTACCGCTTCCTCGAACAGCAGAAGTCGCGTAACTGTTTATTTTTCGCCCAGTTTCACCAATAAAACCACAGCTGTTTATGCGGTGATTGTTGGACAAAAAACAGTGGTGAAACTCGATTTTGATTATGCCTCCCGTTCATTCAGAACAGACCTGCTACCATATGGATTTGCCTATAGGTTGGTTTCAATTTCTAAAATCGGTAAAGATTTTTACCTGGGTGATGGCAGCATAGCAAACCTCTCTACACCGAGTGTTCTGAAACTGAATCCACAAAAAGTAAATGAACAAAAGTTACACGCTTATCTCGACGAACTTTAAAAAATCATGAAAAGCCAAAGGGTGTTGAAAGGGTTGTTGCCAGTGTTGCAGCGACCCTTTTTCTTTATTGAAAATCGAAGAGGGTTGCAGTAAAGATTGCCTTCTCCCGCTTTTTAAAGATAACATCCCAATTACCCTTATACCGTAAAACCTTGGGAACTACCCACTGCTTATATCGCGTCATTTCCACTTCCATACTGACATCAAAATCATAAACGCCAGCCTTATAGCTGAGAGAATAATTGCGCCCCATTACCTCCAGTGTCTTCATATCCATCCATGTTACCATTCGGTCTACAACAATCCGGTCATCCTTTATAAAACCAAGATCTTCTTTAGGGGTAATGGTAAAAACATAAACCAGGGTTCCATGCCATTCTTCTACATCAAGTCGGTAATCATAAAGAGCATGAGCTGAAGCATCATACAAATCAAGCTTGTCACCAATAAATGGGATACCGGGTATCTTCTTACCGGGATTAAAAAAAAGCATTTTCAACTGCTCTTTGTGCTTGTCAAGTCCCTTCTTACCGGCAGTTCGGATGGTATGACCCTTGACAACATTATTTTCGCCACAAATCGTATCCTTTGCAAAAAAGAGGGAAGCATATAATTCAGCAGTCATGTAATTATACTTCCGCTCTGCGCTATAAAAATCGCCTTTTACTTCCTCTTGCAAGATCTCCGTATAGCGACAGTCTTTTTCCCGATGCTGGCGGGTCTTACTAAAGAGAGAAGCTTTTACTTTATCTTGTTTATCGAGCATTCGAATGTCATTGAAAGAGGAGAAACCCAATACACGCAAGTTTCTGAATGCCTTATAAAAAGAAGTGTCTTCCTGAATGGCTGCCAATACGGTTAGATAATTGAAATTACTTCGAACCACCACTTCCGACAACGTAAATGGCTGCTGATTAAATAATACAGAGGTGTCTTGAGAAAAAAGCCGGCCGGAGGCGAGCAGTAAGGTAAAAAAAAGAAAGTACCTCATTATCCGGGAAATATCATTTTATAATCGACCTTGATTTTGCCTTTACTGATATCCTTGAGTTTACCCTGCATCAGTTTACGACGAAAAGGTGAGAGATAATCTATGAACAGCTTACCTTCAATGTGGTCGTACTCATGCAGAATGACCCGGGCAGTTATTCCATTATACGTTTCCGTGTGCGTTTTAAATTGTTCATCTTGATAGGTGATGGTAACCTGTTCTTTCCGATAAACATCCTCGCGAATTTTGGGAATGCTGAGACAGCCTTCATTGTAGGGCCATTCTGCACCCGATAACTCTTCCACACGGGCATTGATGAAAACTTTTTTTACACCAGGACCATCTTTCAGTAATTCTTTTTCTGACTCCTCCAGGTGCTGAAATATCTGGGTACTATCGATTACAAACAACCGAATGTCTTTGTTAATCTGAGGCGCTGCGAGCCCTACCCCATTGCTTTCATACATGGTTTCCCACATATCGGCAACCAAAGCAGGTAAGTCCGGATAGTCAGATGTGATCTCCTTACAAACCTTCCGGAGAACAGGTGACCCATATGCAACAATTGGAAAAATCATAGCTAAAAATATATGCAAAGGTACAAAAAAGCCTGTAAAGCGTTGAGTCAGCAGGTCAATCACTGAGCCCGGGTATTCAGGTATTCCTGCAATAAAATGGTAGCTGCAATCTGATCCGTTTGCCCTTTTTGCCGTCGGTCTTTCTTTTTCATACCCATTTCGATCATGGCTTTTCCTGCCATTTTAGAACTAAATCGTTCATCTACCTTTTGAACCGGTATTAGTGGAAACAGTTTATTTAGCCGGCGAATAGCCGCTTCTACAAGTGGTGTGGCATGTGTAGCTGTATCGTCCAGATTAAGTGGAAAACCGATGATGATTTTTTCAACCACTTCCCTTCCGATATATTCCTTTAGATAATGGAAGAGATGATGGGTTTCGACCGTATCAAGCGCTGTCGCTATGATCTTCAGCGGATCGGTCACTGCCAAACCGGTTCGTTTTGCCCCATAATCAATACTTAATATTCGTCCCAACTCAGTGCCTTATAAGTGAATGAATAAATCGATGACCACCAATATACCAAAAAACACGCTGGCAATACCATTGGCCGTCATAAAGGCCCGGTTGACCCTGGTCAGGTCATCGGGTTTTACCAGACTATGCTGGTACACCAGCATGGAAACAAACAGAGCATAAGCAATCCAGTATAAAAATCCAAAAGCACCCATGCGACCGGCCTGTAGCAAACAAAGGGAGCAGATCACATGCAGCACAATGGATACAAAAAGCGCCCACTTCTTGCCCAGCCAGACAGGTATGGAGTGTAATTGGTGCTGGCGGTCAAATGCTTCATCCTGCAACGAATAAATAATATCAAAGCCACTCACCCAACCAACTACAGCAAAAGAAAATAGAAGAGGAACCCAGTCAAAGACACCTGTAACGGCAAGGTAGGCTCCAATGGGCGCAAGTGATAAACCGATACCCAATACCAGGTGACAAAGCGGTGTAAAGCGCTTGGTGTAACTATAAAATAAAATGACAAATAAGGCTAAAGGAGAAAGCCATCCACAGAGAGAATTGATCAGGAAGGCAGCCAACACAAATACCACACCATTCAAAACAACAAATCGCAGCGCACTGGAAGCAGCGATGAGTCCAGCAGGAATTTCCCGGAGAGCTGTCCGTGGGTTACGCGCATCAAAATGGCGGTCGAGGTAGCGATTAAATGCCATGGCAGCACTGCGTGCCGTTACCATACAAACCAATACCAACAACAGCAGTTGTAAGGCATTTTCGGGTATGCCTTTTCCGGTACGGTAGACTGCTGAGAGTCCCAGCACAAATCCGATGATCGCAAAGGGAAGTGCAAAGACAGTGTGAGAAAAAGTGACGAGCTGGAAATATCGCCGGATGGTATCGTATATCTTAGTAGACTTCATAGGCTTCATTATGCACAGACTGGCAGTCTCCTCATTTTTGTATAAAAGTGTGTCGTGTAATTTCCCAGAGAACGATACCCGTAGCAATAGAAACATTGAGAGAATGTTTCATGCCCCACTGCGGAATTTCAATGCTACCATCGCAAAGAGAAAGGAGTTCATCAGAAACGCCTTCCACTTCATTACCCATCACAAGTGCAGTTCCGCCAGATAATGGCTCAAAGAGATGAAGCGGTGTGCTGGCATCGGTTTGTTCAACCGCCCATACTGCATAATTCCTTTGCTTTGCTTCCGCAACTGCCTCAGCCGCATTGGTAAAGTATTGCCATTTTACTGTCTCGGTGGCTCCCAGCGCCGTCTTGTGAATGTCTCTGTGGGGTGGTTGTGGTGTATACCCGCAGAGAAAGATGCCATCTACCCGGAAAGCATCCGCCGTTCTGAAAACACTTCCCACATTATGCATGCTCCTGATATTATCTAAAATCAGTATGACCGGATTCTTCACCGACTCGTGAAAATCATCCGCCGACAACCGATTGAGCTCCTCCATGCTGCGTTTTCGCATGGCGCAAAGGTACACTCATCCGTCTATACATGGAAAGGGGGTATTTCAGGAAAAATCCATAATTTAAGCTTTCATACAAATACAGCAAGACATGAAAAAAACAGGCATATTCCTTTTGTCGCTGGTTTTTGCCGGCGTATTGCATGCTCAAACCGAAATCATCGACACCAGCATGATTCGTCGCATCCGGCAGGAAGGCCTGGAGCGATCGCAGGTGATGGATATCGCATTTCAACTCACAGATGTGAGTGGTAATAGACTTACCAATTCACCCGGATACCTGCGGGCTGCTCAATATGCCATGAAAGAAATGAATGCCTGGGGTTTGCAGGCGGTCACCCTCGATCCCTGGGGTGAGTTTGGGAAAGGATGGGAATTAGCTAAAAGCTATCTCGCCATGCAGGCACCCTATTACAAATCATTACAGGTATACCCGAAAACCTGGACATCCGGAACAAAAGGTCAACGAACCGGAACACTCTTGGTGATTACTGCGAAAGATTCTGCCGGACTTGAAGCCTATCGGGGGCAACTGAAGGGTAAATTACTCATCATGGACCAACCGGTCAACTATCAGCATTCCTTCAAACCTGATGCGGTTAGGTTCACCGATGAAGAACTAGATAAAATGGCGAAAGCTAGTCCTGCCGCTGCACGTGGTGGTGCCAACAACCGAGATACCGCTGCACAGAGAAGAATGCGGGAACAGATGGCCGGTCGAGGGGGTGCACAACGTATGATGACTTTATTGAAAGAAATGGCCAAAGCAGAGGGAGCGATTGCATTGCTCAGTTCTGGAGGAACCCGGAGCCATGATGGTACTGTTTTTGCGCAAGGCGGAGGAAGCTATAAAGCAACTGATCCTGAAAATTTTCCTGATTGGGTGTTAGGTGTAGAAGATTATAATTCCTTGCTAAGACTCGCAAAAAACGGAATACCGGTTTCGCTGGAGGCAGATGTAAAAACAAAATTTTATACTGCTGACATGCAAGGTTACAATGTGATTGGAGAAATCCCAGGTACTGATCCGCAGTTGAAAGAGGAGGTGGTGATGATTGGTGCCCATCTGGACTCTTGGCAGGCAGGAACGGGATCTACGGATAATGCTGCCGGATCGGCCGTAATGATGGAAGTGATGAGGATTATTAAGGCCTTAGGCATACAGCCGCGCAGAACCATTCGTATCGGCTTATGGAGTGGTGAGGAGCAAGGTCTCTTGGGCTCAAGGGGATATGTACGCAAATACCTGGCCGACCCGGCCAATATGCAATTGCAGCCCGGCCATGAAAAATTTTCCTGCTATTTCAACATTGATAACGGTACGGGCAAAATCAGGGGTATCTATCTGCAGGGAAATGAAGCGTGTTCAGGCATATTCTCGCAATGGCTGGCTCCCTTTAACGATCTCGGAGCCAATACGGTAACCATCAGTAATACGGGGGGAACTGACCACCAGTCATTTGATGCCGTGGGATTGCCCGGATTCCAATTCATTCAAGACCCTATTGAATACGATACCCGAACCCACCACAGTAATATGGATGTGTATGATCATCTGATTGCTGCCGACCTCAAACAGATGGCTACCATCGTTGCCACATTTGTTTATCAGGCAGCGCAACGGGAGCAAAAACTACCCAGAAAAGCTTTGCCAGCACCAAGGTCAGCGGGCGGATTGGGATTCTAGTATTCTTATCCACATCTCATGGGTATTTCGGGGCTTTGCCCGGGCATGATTTATATTTGTTGCCATGGCAAAAGCTGTAAAAGATACCCCCCTAATGGCCCAGCACCGGAGCATCAAACAGAAGTATCCGGATGCGATTTTGCTTTTTAGGGTGGGTGACTTTTATGAAACCTTTGGGGAAGATGCTGTCCTGTCTTCCCGTATTTTGGGAATCACCCTCACCAAGCGAAATAATGGTGCCGCAGCCTCTAGTGAACTAGCCGGATTTCCGCACCATGCGCTGGAAACCTACCTCCATAAATTGGTGAAAGCCGGACACCGTGTAGCCATCTGCGACCAATTAGAAGACCCTAAAACTGTAAAGGGCATTGTTAAACGTGGAGTAACCGAAATGGTTACACCGGGAATTGCCACACACGATAAGCTACTCGATCACAACCATAATAATTTTCTTTCAGCCATACATTTCGGAGAAAGAGAACATGGCATTGCCTTCCTCGACATCAGCACCGGTGAATTTTTTGTAGCCAGCGGAAATGATGATTATATCGATAAATTATTACAAAGTCTCCAACCGGCAGAGGTCTTGTTTCAGCGGAGCTACTTGAAAAAATTCAGGGAAAGTTTTGGCAATC
>JBEIUM010000223.1:0-4454 GCA_040374385.1 Sediminibacterium sp.
GCTAACTCAACAAAATTTGACAATAGATATTGATTGGCAATCACTTCTTTTCGATAAGTATATTCATTCTAATGAAGTGAGAAGATTATGCGCGTGGATTCAAGACCAACCAAATGAGTAGGTATCTGCATCGAGGGACAGAGCAATTGAAAAGCATGGCGCAAAGTCCTCCTGCGCTTTGCTGCTGGAAGAGCGTGTGCGCCTGTTGAATGATAGAATACGGAAAAGAGAAAATTTAGCCCTTTCTAAAAAGCCCATCCAATACAAAGTCGGCCTTCTACAGGAAAAAGATGCGTGTTAAAAGGCTCTACCTTTTTATCATTAAAAAAAATACCATTTAGCTGTGGAACATTATTAAAGTATCCAAGACCTGTATACACGTCCAAAAAAAAATGATTGAAAAAGTATTTGCGGAGTCCCCCTCCTGCTGAGATACCAAAATAATTTTTCCGCAATCCGGAACTAATAAGTTCATGGTAAACAAAATTACCATATTCAACTCGCACACTTAGGTACTCTTTCCATGATTTGCCCCATCCCCAAGACATATAGTTTCTATGTTCCATACTAATTTCCCAACCCCTATATTTATTGGTGTTTGCGAAGCCTATCATTGGAATGATACTATTTTGCTCCCTGTTACTGGTATCCTTTGGCTTTACAAACACCTCCCAACCAACATTGTATAAGCCCAATGATGACTTCAGGGCTTCTGTTTGAATGGCATATTTGAAGGTTTGTGACTGTGAGGTATTGGAAAAGAATAATAGCAACAGTATTACAAACAATCGGTTCAGCAGATGCTCTTGTTTAAGAACTCCAATTAATTTTAGTGTCATTAGTCTATTGTATTTATAATGAGCGTTTCAACTAAATCCTTTTTCGAAGATTTCTCCTCCGCATAGTTTTTCGAATGAAATGAGAAGACTGTGCGGGTGGATTGTAAATGAACCAAATGAGTAGGTACCTGCATCGAGGGACAGAGCAATTGAAAAGCATGCCGCAAAGTCTTCTTATGCGCAAGCGATAAGGATGACTTCGCGGAGGAAAAAAAGGAGGCTGCCGACGAGACATTTGGTCTGACGTCACTCACAACAGCGAAACCCTGACATCAATGTTGGGTTTTGATTTTAGAAGGAAGACGTCGTCGGGACTCATACTACAGAAATGGGTTATTGCCAATTTAATCCCGACGCTCGCCGCAATAAATTAAAATATTTCTTCAATTAAAAAATAAATCTTTCCATTATAAACTTTACAGTCACGGTACAATTTAATTTTCAATTTTACAAAATCACCGGTTTTAAAATCACTAAGAATTTTTGCATCTTTTTTTATTGGCAAATAATACGTTGTAACAGAATCTGAAAAGAGATTGAAACTTAAAGCAGATAATAGACCTGAGTACTCTCTTTTATTTAATACACTAGGACAAATGTCTCTGTGACTATTCCATCCAAATTTTCCCGTACCTCCGAATTTTCCCCATATTACAATACTTTCAGTTTTCGACCTTTGTTCCTTTTGAAATTTTATTAATTCATCATAATTGGTTGCATTTTTAACTTGGGAACTTGAATGTAAACTCAAAATTATTAATACTATTAGGATTGATATTTTCATAAAAAATCTACTATTTACTTTTTCTAATCTGCATGACAATATAGTCATAATGTAAAGGATTATTCGCATCATCTGTTTGTGATTTTCTCCTCCGCATAGTCTTTCGAATGAAATGAGAAGACTGTGCGGGTGGATTCAAGACTAACCAATTGAATAGATATCTGCAAAGATGTCTAGACAGAGCAATTGAAAAGCATGCCGCGAAGTCTTCTTATGCGCAAGCGATAAGGATGACTTCGCGGAGGAAAAAGAGGAGAAATTGAAAAATTATCCCGCATAGTCCTCCGGCGCTGCGTTGCAGTATGATCTAGTGCGCCTATGGAGTAATACTATTCGGAGGAAAAACTATTTTATGAATGAATTCGTATTCTTTTTTTATCCTTCCGTTTGTACCTTTAACCTCTTATCGCATTGCCATGTCTTACCCCTACCAGATTAAAAGTTTTGAAGCCTATCAAAGCACCTACCAACAAAGCATCGAAGACCCCGCCGGATTCTGGGCCGGCATCGCCGAACATTTTACCTGGAGAAAAAAATGGCATACCGCCCTGGAATGGAACTTCACCGAACCCAACGTCAAATGGTTCCAGGGTGGAAAAATGAACATCACCGAAAACTGTCTGGACCGCCACCTGGCAGAACGAGGCGAACAAGCCGCCATCATCTGGGAACCCAATCAACCCAATGAAGCGGCAAGAACACTTAGCTACCGGGAACTGCATGATCAGGTATGTCGCTTCGCACAGGTACTGCGCAACAACGGTGTTAGAAAAGGAGACCGTGTTTGTATTTATATGGGCATGATCCCCGAACTGGCCATCGCCGTACTCGCCTGCGCCCGCATCGGCGCCATCCACAGCGTAGTGTTCGGCGGCTTCTCCGCCCAAAGCATCTCCGACCGATTACAAGATGCGCAAGCAGCTTTCATCGTTACCTGTGACGGCGCATTCCGCGGAGCAAAAGACATCCCACTGAAAAATATCATCGACGACGCACTCATCGGCTACGATGGCATCGAACGTGTTATCGTATGCGCGCGCACCAATACCCCCGTATCAATGCTCAAAGGAAGAGACGTCTGGTGGGAAGAGGAAATGAACAAGGTTGCCGAATCAGGTACTACCGTCAGCTTCGCCGAAGAAATGGATGCAGAAGATCCCCTTTTCATCCTCTACACCTCCGGCTCTACCGGTAAACCCAAGGGTGTTGTGCACGCCTGCGGCGGATACATGGTCTATGCGAACTATACTTTTGTAAATGTCTTCCAATACCAGACCGGTCAGATACATTTCTGTACCGCCGACATCGGATGGATTACCGGCCACAGCTATATCCTCTACGGCCCACTGAGTGCCGGTGCCACCACACTGATGTTCGAAGGCATTCCTACCTGGCCCGATGCCGGCAGGTTCTGGGACATCATCGACAAATACCGTGTCAACATATTTTATACCGCACCCACCGCCATCAGAAGTCTCATGGGATTTGGTAAAGAACCCCTGCAAGGAAAAGACCTTTCTTCCCTGCAAGTATTGGGTACCGTTGGCGAACCCATCAACGAAGAAGCCTGGCATTGGTACGATGAAAATGTAGGCAAGAAAAAATGTCCCATCGTCGATACCTGGTGGCAAACAGAAACAGGTGGCTGTCTCATCAGCAACCTGGCAGGCATTACGCCCGCCAAACCGAGCTGGGCCACCCTGCCACTGCCGGGTGTTCAATTGCTGCTGGTAGATGAAAACGGAAATGAAAAAACTGCCGTTGGCGATGAAACAATTGCAGGCAACCTCTGCATCAAAGCTCCCTGGCCATCTATCTTACGCACTACCTATGGCGACCATGAACGTTGCCGGCAAAATTACTTCGCCACCTATCCCGGACTTTATTTCACCGGAGATGGAGCATTGCGGGACAAAGATGGTTTCTATCGCATCACCGGCAGAGTTGATGACGTACTCAACGTGAGTGGTCACCGCATCGGAACAGCCGAAGTAGAGAATGCCATCAACATGCATGCAGGGGTGGTGGAGAGTGCCGTAGTTGGCTTCCCCCATGCGATCAAAGGGCAAGGCATCTATGCCTTCGTCATTTATCAGGGATCACATGACCCACATGCGCATGGCTCAGATGACCTGATCCGCAACGATATCCTGCAAACAGTAACACGCGTAATCGGTCCCATCGCAAAACCCGATAAGATCCAACTGGTGTCAGGTCTGCCCAAAACACGCAGTGGTAAAATCATGCGGCGCATTCTGCGGAAGATAGCCGAGGGAGAAACCGAGAACCTCGGTGATACCACCACCCTGCTTGATCCGGGCGTTGTGGAAGAAATCATGAAAGGGAAACTATGATACTGCCCGCTGCGCTTCCAGCTTACTGATGGCAGGATGCATCACTTTAAAGAACAGCGGCGGGAAATGTGCCAGTATCAACATGCCGGGATAACCTGTCGGCATCTGTGGTGCCCCTTCCATGTGCCGCAATACCTGAAATTTTCTGCTGGCCATATAGTGGTGGTCGCTGTGGCGACTGAGTTCAAACAACATGATTCTGCCAATCACATGATTGCTGTTCCAGCTGTGCCAGGGTTGCGGTCTTTCGAAACTTCCGGCAGCAGTGGGTTTTCTTTGTAACCCATAATGCTCGATGTAGTTAACTGATTCAAGCAACAAAATGCCGATGAGCGCTGCTACCGCATAACAGAGCAATATCTTTCCGCCGAAAAAATATCCGATGGCAACAACGAACAGCAATTGTATCAGGGTATATTGTATCATCTCATTGTGCCAGCTCAACACCTTTTTTCCTTTTTTCTTGCAAGCCTCGCC
>JBEIUM010000269.1:0-3217 GCA_040374385.1 Sediminibacterium sp.
AATTACTTGCAAATTGTGTTCATTGAAGCAAAGTTTCAACAAAATTTTTTTCATTTCATTTTGTTGGGTAAGTCGATTCAGAAAATATTGCACGGCCCTGAAAACCACCAAGTGCTGGGTTTCCGTAATCGGAAGGGGATTGCCAACCAGCTTAACGCTGATTTGACAGTTACCGGATTCATTTAAGCGGCCGGCTTCATGTTCCAGGGATGATATCAATCCCATGGAAATCAGTTTCCGGTTGCTCAAGCTCTTTGCTATTTCCCTTAGGTCTTCCAGTGCAATACTGATATTATTTTTTGCCTCCTCCAGCAGATGAACTTTGTTCTCATTTCCTTCAGAAAGCAAATTCAATTGCACTTTCACGAGACTCAATATTTGTCCGACATTTTCGTGTACCTCCTTACTGATGGCCGAGAAGGTAAGGTCTTGTATTTCCAGTTGAACCCTAAGCATATCTTTTGCTATCAACAATTCTTTTTTAGTCTTCAATGCCTGATAATACAAATAGATAGCGGCAGGAACAGATATCACTACCAGGATAAGTACGATTTGCAGCCACCAATAAATTTGAAGGAAAGGTATCAGGTAAACCTGTGAGGCAAGACGGAATATTAAAGTTGACATTGCAGATCCCAAACGATTACCGAAATCAATTACTGGTTGATTTCGACTTTCTAATTTTTTTGTTGTTTAAGTAAATGCGCCATAATAGGTTACAAAGTAAAACAATCAATTGTTAGTTTTTTCATTTGCAACAACGTTGCATTCGCAAACGTACAAATTATTGTTAATTAAAGCTTACCAAAAATGTAGAAAAATGTTAATCGATAAATACAGGAAAAACCCCTTATTTTTCAAATCCCCCCATCAAAAATTATAGTAGACTAAAATTCTATTTATTACATATTAATTAAATTAATATTATATCTTGTTCGAAAAAATATAAGAAAAACCCTCGATTTCTCAGGCTGCATTTTCTACTCTTTTGTAATCTATTTTAAAAATGCCCCATCCAAATCCTAAAAAGCATTTCCTACATCTTTAAAAAAGATTGCCATGAGAAACCAATATGTTAATGGAAACCAGCTCGCGGTTCTTCCACCTGCAGTCAATCTGGCCAAAGTGATTGAAATGAATGTGCGTAGTTGGTTTGTTAAACCAGGAGAGCAACGTATGACCCAAATCCGGAAAAATGAAATTGGCCGCATCTCAACTCCGGTGAATCCCCCGGTAGCACGGCAACCGCACCAGCCGGTTCGGATGAGCCATCAGCAAATGGCCAGGATGGAAGCGTTGCAGGCAGGCATGGTCGTTTTCAATACGGATGAGCAGATCTGCAAAATGTTCGATGGCAAAAACTGGCACTCCATAGTACATTACCCGGGTGAGCGCTATTCCGGAGGGGTTGTACTGGAAGTAAACAATGATGGTACACATGGCCTACTCACCACCATCTCCAGCCAAATTACAACTGTACAGTGGAAAGATAGTTATCATAACACTCCTATCACCAACAGCGCAGAAATTCCTTCTTCTATAAGCAATAAGTGGCAACTGCACATTTTAAGAGGTATCAACTTTACCTATGCAGTCCGCATGGCCGGTCATTATTGTGTGACTGCCAATGGAGAAATGATTAGAGGCTGGCGCATCCCCAGTTTCGCAGAATTACTCCCCATGTTGCAAGACCCGGTATTGAGCGCCTCCTTTAAACCAGGTGCCGCCTGGGCCTTTCAGGAACAAGAAAGAATCAGCTGGCTGCATGTACTACCCGGCAGTCCTTCACCTGACCAGCCTTCACCCGAACAGTACTTCGTTCGACTGGTGCGTCCCTTTTAAAATCTACGGGAGGGTTTTTCCTGTTTTTGACTTTTTATACAGCCGTTTTTACTGCTGATACAGGAATCCTTCGCCCAAATTATTCAGAAAAAAAGAAAATAAACACGACATAAAAATCATTACCAAACACGCTGAAATCCTTAATAGACAAGCATTTCAACACATTCAACACAATATAAAACTACAGCTGTAAAGGAAATACCACAAAATACTACAGGGAATTCCCCCTATCAATTTGAGTGTTTTACCCGTTGTTTCCCCCCTACGCCTTCGACTACTTTTACATCATCAAACGAAGACAATAGCTGAGAAGCAACAACATACTAAGATGAAAAACCAAACCACCAAAAACAGTAAAAGACCACAGACGAAACTAATCCACTTCGTTTGTGGTGCTCTTACTACAACAGGAGGTTTTGAAACGACCGATATCAAAAAAAGTAATGACACAAAATTCACTCAAGCCACTATAAAATCACCCTTTACCAATCACCACTTTTGATAAATCAAACCAATAACCTAAACCGATCAATCCTATAAAAACCAATCCTATGTCAACCACTTACCTTCAGACCAACCGCTCCGCTGCCGCCCTGTATATGGGTCGCGAGTTATCACAGAACAGATCAAATGTCCAGCACAAATCCGCTCAATCATCCCCAGCACATACGGGTATTGAAGAGGGACTGCTCATGGTGGGTATCTTTTGTTTCCTGGTACCAACCATGTTTACTGCCGCCGCGTTTGGACTCCGCTACATGGAAATGAGCGATGTACTGCCCTACTCCATCTACATCATTGCCGCTGCACTGGTTGTTAGAATCGCAACTGCCGTTATCGTAAAAGGCATGGCTGCTGAAAAAAATAGAAGTGAATCAGTATGGATGACCATCGCTATGATTGCTCCAGCCGTTTGTTTAGTACTGATGAGCTTTGTAAGCACCCGTAAAAGCATTGTAACAGCTGCTTCTAACACCATCAAAATGAAAACACAAGCGCCTGCCCGCGAACTGTATATCCCACGTAGATCGCAGGCGATTTAAAATCCAATACCCATATCCTGTCAAATCCTTACAAAAGGTAAAAGGGTCCTCGATGAGGGCCCTTTTCTATTGAAACCATATATGCATTACAATGCAGCTTTACATATTAAAATGCGATGCTCAATAAATCATTTGCATTGAAATAATTTCCTTGCCCTACTTCGCCCCGGAATTGCACCATGGTGGCCTACATAAAACAGTCCTTCAACTGATCAACCTCCACCCGAACAGTATTTCGTTTGACTGCTTCGTTGCTTTTACCCACTGCGAGATGGGTTTCCTGTTCCTATATTTTTACTCAGCACTTTTTACTGCTGATTTTTGAAGCCTTC
>JBEIUM010000330.1:0-1892 GCA_040374385.1 Sediminibacterium sp.
AGGGAGTAACCCATTATACACACTGGTTTCAACCTTTAACAGGTACAACTGCAGAAAAGCATGACTCCTTCTTTACCCTAAAAGGCGATGGCACACCCATTGAAGAGTTCGACGGTGCTGCCCTGATACAACAGGAGCCGGATGCCTCTTCTTTCCCCAGTGGTGGATTGCGCGCCACTTTTGAGGCCCGCGGCTACACCGCCTGGGACCCCTCCTCCCCTGCCTTTATCATTGAGATCGGCCACGGAAAAACATTGTGTATTCCTACAATTTTCATCAGTTATACTGGCGCATCACTCGACTATAAAGCACCTTTGCTGAAAGCTTTGGAAGCCCTGAATAAATCGGCTGTAGAAGTATGTAACTACTTCGATAAGAATGTAACCAAGGTAACTGCCACACTCGGTTGGGAGCAGGAATACTTTGTGATTGATGAGCGCCTGGCGAATGCCCGTCCGGACCTGGTGCAGTGTGGAAGAACTGTTTTCGGTGCAGCACCCGCGAAAGGGCAGCAACTGGAAGATCATTACTTTGGCTCTATCCCGGAGCGGGTTTATGCTTTTATGCGTGACTTCGAGCAGGAAGCCTACAAATTAGGTATTCCGCTGCGTACCCGCCACAATGAAGTGGCTCCTTCTCAGTTTGAATGTGCCCCTATATTCGAAGAAGTAAACATCGCTGTTGACCACAATACTTTGCTGATGGATCTGATGAACCGGGTAGCCCGTCGTCATCACCTCGTTGTATTACTGCATGAGAAACCTTTCGCTGGCATCAATGGTAGTGGTAAACATAATAACTGGAGCATGGCTACCGACACGGGAGTGAATTTGCTCGCGCCGGGAAAAACGCCCAAAACCAACCTGATGTTCCTGACTTTCTTTGTGAACATCATCAAAGCCGTTCATGACAATGCCGATATCCTGCGCGCATCGATCGCTTCAGAACCCAACGACCATCGTTTGGGAGCAAATGAAGCACCACCTGCGATCATCTCAGTTTTCGTTGGTCAGTACCTCGCAAAAGTTTTATCTGACATCGAGTCACGCGTGAATACGAAATTCGACGAACAGGATGAAGCGATACTGAAACTTGATCTTCACCGCAGTATTCCGGAACTGCTGCTGGATAATACCGATAGAAACCGAACTTCACCCTTTGCTTTTACCGGTAATAAATTCGAATTCAGAGCGGTAGGTTCCTCAGCCAACTGCGCTATTTCGATGACGGTATTGAATACGATCATGGCCGATACACTGAAAAAGTTCAAACAAGAAGTAGATGCACTGATTGAAAAGGGTGATAAGAAAGAGATCGCTATCATGCACGTTATCCAACGCTATATAGTGGAAAGCAAAAAGGTATTATTCGAGGGAGATGGCTATAGCCAAGACTGGCATGAGGAAGCTGCCCGCAGAGGTTTACCGAATGTAAAAACCACCCCGCTGGCATTGGATGCCATGATTACGGAAAAAGCCAAACACTTGTTTGAATCCAACGGCGTCTACACACATATTGAACTGGAAGCTCGTCATGAGATCGAACTGGAGAAATACATTAAGAAAGTACAGATTGAATCCCGCATCATGGGTGATCTGGCCATCAACCACATTTTGCCGGCTGCCATTCGTTACCAAAATGATTTGCTGACGAATGTGAATGGATTGAAAGCCGTGGGTCTCGGTGCAGATGCCTATAAAAGTCAGCTGGACATTCTGAATGCAGTGAGCAAGCACATTCAAGTTATTCACCAGCAGGTGGATGAAATGATTGAAGCCCGCAAAAAAGCCAATGCCTTCGAAAACGCAAGGGAGAGAGCCATTGCTTATGATAAAGACATCAAAGCCATCTACTTTGACGAGATACGCTATCATGTGGACAAACTCGAGCAC
>JBEIUM010000242.1:0-3901 GCA_040374385.1 Sediminibacterium sp.
ACTCATCACCCCACCGATTGCATCGCTTCCATAAACAATTGATCCCGGACCAAAGAAAACTTCGGTTTTTTCTGTCGCAAAAGCATCCAGTGAGATTACATTTTGAATATTACCTGCTCTAAAAATGGCGGTATTCATTCTTACCCCATCTACTGCGTACAATAAACGATTGGTTGAAAATCCCCGGATCATCGGACTTCCCCCGGCTTGCTGACTTTTCTGTATAAAAATTTCACCAGACAGGCCCAAGAGATCCGCTGCTGTCTGGGTGTTGGCCAGTTCCCTGTCTTTTTTGCGGATCGAGATGACTCTACCAGGTACGTTTCTCGATATTTGACTCCATTTATTGGCTGCTACTACAACTTCGTTTAATTCAAAAGGTTCCGGAGATAACTCAACCTTGAACTGTTTTTTTTCAAGTTGTTCTAAGCTGATATATAGCGATAGATAGCCCACTCTCTCAAGAAGTAGCTTACTGCCTTTAGGAAATGCAGAGATTTTAGCCATTCCTTTATAATCTGTGACTACCTGAATTTTGAGTGAGGTATCCCGAATACTAACTGATTCGAGTTTCTCACTGGAAATTTTATCTATAACGGTGATTACTTGGGCTGATGCAAGCTGGCATAGCACAAGTAAAAACCAGGACACACCCAGTTTTTTCATTTGATCAGTAAATAGAAATTTAAAAATGACATTAGGTTCATTCAGCCTAATTGTCCTCGGGCGGCGGAGAGGGAATGAGTCTGTTACATTCATTCAATAAAAAAGAAGCGGAAAAATGGTGTGAAAGTTGGCTTGCCAAAATTGAGTGATCTTGCTTTTCGGGTAAGTAGCAATAAAGATTTTTAAAAACCTTTTCTAACAATTGCTGTGTTTCGCGCTTTGTTGAATTTCCAACAAAAAAATATGCAATTACTTCTCCCAGTTGTTCATTGATTAGGGTTTCTTCATCATCATATTTGCACCAGAATCTAATACTGTCGGCTTTTTTCTCTTGCCGTACCACATCATACATTTTATTCTTCCACTCGAATTCATGTTCATTTTCCCAATCGATTTGTTGTTCTATTTCGTCAAGGGAGAATTTCAATTCAATTAGCTCCGCACGGGCTAGTAGCGAGGTATTTTCGTCTGAGGTAGCTTCTTTTACAAGGTTCTTTTCCCGCAGGAGGTAAGCGTATACCACCAGTGCAGGGGCAATAAAACCAACAATTATCAGGATGGTAAGAATTTTTTTCACGTGGCTGAAGCAAAAACAAATATACTAAATATCCAATTTTCTCTTTAGTATTCATTTCTGAACCGGCCAACCATTCTTTTCGCAATGTTTGATTAGCGAATAATCGTTATTGCTCCCCTGAGTATATCTGAGCCCAGGCCCGGTTGGATGATATAGTAATAAGTACCAATGGGAAGTGGTTGTCCTTTGAAATTACCATCCCAGGGAACGCCATATCCCGTTGATTGGAAAATCAATTGGCCTGCCCGTGAATAAACCTGCACCTTGCAATTGGGATAGTCAGATAAATATTGAATTTGCCAGGTATCATAAATGCCATCTCCGTTGGGCGAGAAAGCATTGGGTACCTTGGGTTTAAACAATACTTTTATGAATACACTGTCTGCCGCTTCGCAACCTGCCGCATTGCTGACGAGCAAACGATATTCAATGTCTTGTAATGGGGTGCAGTTGGGTTTTAAAACCGTATCACTATTTAGATAGATGCTTGGTTGCCATTGAAAGCGCAAGTCAGTACCATTGACAGCCGTTGCCTCCAGTTGTATAGTTTTTGTCTCTGGTACGAGTCTGTCTTGACCGGCATCAATCTCCGGAGCAAGATGAACTGTTATTGCTTGTGTGGCTGAGTCTTTACAGCCGGTTGAATTCACGAATAGATATTGAATGGGAAAAGTTCCAATACTGAAGGGGGAAAAAATGCCTGCAGCCGACACTCCATACCCCGAAAAAGTTCCTGTTCCGACTGCACCACTTATTTCAGCAGCCTCAAGAATTGTATAAGGTGGTTCATTGTTACATAGTGAAGCAATCGGTGAAAAACTTACGACAGGACTGGATACCAGGCTAAAACTTTTTATAATACTGTTCTTACAACTGGTTCCAGAATAGATATCGTATTTCACGGTGATGCTTTTTTCGGCTGGACTACTGAATTTTGAGTAGAGATGGGTATATTGTTTACCAATGGATGGCCGCAGATCCGTATTGCTTCCTGTAGGATCATTTATCCAATCCCAAAACACGTCGACTTTGGTAAGATTTCCGAAATTAACAGTTGAACGGTCCAATAATGAAATCTTTTCATCGCTGCAAAAATTTCGGTCGCTGCTAATATCGAAGTTAGCGACAGGGATACTGCCATTTACGGTGAAGGGCAAGGTCAGACTATCTATACATCCTGCAGCTGAAGTCACTTTGCTTTTTACCTGGTACACCGCCGCTGCGCTGTATACATGCGATGGATCTTTAAGTGTTGATGAATTGGGATTACCGGGACTTGCAGCCGGGTCATCGAAATACCATGCATACGTAAAGGGAAGAGAGGCCGGATCTTTGGTGTAAGTGCTATCTGTAAATACCGCAATCGCATCATTCAAGCAAATACCTGGCCTGCTGAAATTTATTTTTGGTTTGGGGCGAATGGTAACACGAATGCTATCCGTTGAAACACAACCTACATTGGAGGTAAAAGCAGTCTGTACTTTATATGAAAAAAATTGAACGGTATCGGAATTGTTATCTGCTAAAATCGTTGGATCAGCTATGCTCGCATTACTAAGTCCAGTTGCAGGTATCCAAGTATAGGAATATCCGCTGGTAGACGTTGTACCGATTTGAACCCCTTGTCCGTTACAGGTAACCAATTCACCATTGATGCCGCCCGCTTCCGATGGCGGCATTTCGGTATAGATGATTACATCCTTTATAGAGTGGTTGTCATTCGAGCCACCCGTACTTGCGGTGAATCCGAGATATCCGCTAAAGTTAAAAGTCTGAAATCCTGTTAGAAGTAAATTGCCATTTACGGATACACGAATATTGCCATTATCATATTCTATCAAAGCACGGTTATAGTTGGAGGAACGTATAAATGAAAGTGCACCTCCTATGTTTTCCAAAGTAGGCTGCGACCAGCATTCATTATATCCGGTACCCCACCTGATCTGTATCTTAGGCACCCGGCTATTAGTTGGCATTGCACAATTATTATAGGTATCAAAACATACTTTTAGTCCATTAGCGGAAGAGGGAATCCCCATTCCGGCACCTACAACAAATCCGGTTGGTGGTGTCTCAAGAAAACAAAATGCAATGCCATCTGCACCGGAACCATCGAACATGCGGAAGTCAAATTCAGCTTTCCATTTATTACATATAGACAAATTAATCGGTTGGTTGTAAAAAACAGCACCACTGGTAGAGGTACTGGCGGGACATAATATAATTTCGCTGTTGTTATTATTGGTCAGATTGCCAACAGCAGCACTTCCCTGTAAGTTCCATCCAGTTGTATTTATCGGACTTCCATCAAGACGGGCAAATACATAGTTCTGTGCAGAGAGCTGTAATGCTGGTAGCAGGGAAATGAAAAAAATGAATAAGCCCAGCCACTTGATCCGCATAAAAAGGAAATCTTATACGGTAAAGATATTCTATTATTTAGATGATTGTACATCTACCTGTTGCTCTATACCTATATGTGCTGAAGTTATTGTATATAATTTAGTAATTTGTTGTACCAAATCTTTGTCATGCGTGCATCAATTATTATTGTAATCGGCTCCTTTGGATTGAGTCTTTTTTCCATTTTTACTTTTGCACAGGGAAGAAGTGTGTCCTTGAATGGGTTGATGGAAATACGGATAGATTCCCTCCTGC
>JBEIUM010000019.1:0-21928 GCA_040374385.1 Sediminibacterium sp.
CTGCGCCAGTTCAGAGAGCGTCTTGCGTTCCCGAATAGCCTCTAGAGCAACCTCGGTCTTGAAGGCATCGCTGTGTTTACGTCTTGTGTTTTTCATAAGCAACTGCAAGGTTAAGTTTTCTTAAGTTGCTGTCCAAATTTGCCCTACCAGCTCATACTACATTCGGCCACCTTGAGTTTGGGTGCGGTGAAAATTTCATTTTTATAGTTTTTCCTTTTTTAGTTGTATTCAAATTAAAATGTTGTTAAAGTATCTTACTCTTTTATCACTTTTAGATTTGAAACTTTTCCTTCATCTATTATTTCAATGAAATATAAACCAGGTGCAACATCTAGCGTTAACGCGATACTGTTAGTTGATGAATAGATTTTACTAAACACCTCTTGCCCTATTGCGTTTCTTACCAATATATTTACATTTTCAAATATTTTGTCAGATTCAATAGTTAATGCGCCCGTTGTAGGGTTAGGGTAGAGGTTAACCATATTATTCCATGAGTTTTCATTGATCGAAGTGGATGAGCCCAATTCATTTTGAAGTTTAATTATAAAAATATCGTCTGCTCCATTAGAAGTTAGGTTGAAAACACCTGCCTGGGGATCAAAATCAGAAGTTGCCTTAAAGTTGCCTGTGGCGATGATATTTCCTGCGTTATCAAGGGTTAAAGACCTTCCATCGTCAAAAGCTAGTCCAGCAAATTGTATTGTCGAGACAAAATTCCCAACGTTGTCTAATTTAGAGATGAAAACATCATATGATCCAGACGAAGTCAGATTATACGTGCCTGGCCCTGGATTAAAATCTACCGTTTGTGAAAAATTACCTAAAGTATATACATTGCTATCGGCATCTATAACAATCGAACTTATGAATAATTCATTACCAACAGCTCCTCCCAATTGTTTTGCCCATACAAAATCACCCAAGGCATTTAATTTTGAAATATAACCATCATGATTTCCGATGCCAGCTGAACTAAGGTTATAGTTCCCAATACCAGGGTCTAAATCGGCTGTTGCATTTAATATTCCTGTAGTATATACATTTCCTGACGCATCCAATGCAATAGCTATTCCACCTTCATTGCCATTTCCGTAAAACGGTTTAGCCCATTTGAAATTTCCAGCAGCATCTAATTTGCAAATAAACGCATCGCCAAAATAGTCGCCAATGAGATTATAGTTGCCGATGCTAGGGTCAAAGTCAACGGTATCAATAAAATTTCCCGTGGTATATATATTCCCAAATATATCCACTGCTACAGATGTTGCTCTACATGATGAAAGTGGGGACTGTGAAACTGGATGTGCTAAGTTTTTTGCCCAAACAAAATTACCGGCAGAATCCAATTTGGAAACATAGGCACCATCACCACTAAAGATAAGTGTACCCATTCCAGGGTCAAAATCTGCATTTCCTTCATAGTGGCCTGCCGTTATTACATTTCCGTTTGGATCGATAGTTATTGTTCCTGGTTCGACAAGAAAATCAGTTGCTAATTGTTTTGCCCAAACAAGGTTTCCTGCCAAAGCATCCAATTTTACAACAAAACCATCCATTGAATTCGCAGTAAGATTAAAAATACCAGCTCCTGGGTCGAAATCGGCGGTTCCTTGAAATAAACCTGTGCTATATACAAATCCATTGGCATCTACAGCTATGGATAATCCTAAATCATATGAACCTCCTCCCCACGCGCCAGCCCATATGAAATTCCCCGATGAATCTAATTTAGATATAAAAACATCTTCTACCCCTGTCGATGTAAGGAAATAGGTGCCTGCGCCAGGGTCAAAGTCGACGGTTCCATTAAAGGTGCCTGTTGTATAAACGCTTCCTAAAGCATCAATAGCTATTGATCTTCCTTGGTCTTGGGAGCCTGATCCCATTTGTTTTACCCATTTTAAAGATTGGGCGCTTGTTGATTGTGCTGTCAATAATAACCCAATCGAGAGTAAAATTAGTTTTTTCATTTTTTATTTGTTTGTTTTTTGTTGGATGCAAATGTAATAGCCTTTCCTGTAACGTTTTGCGGCTTGGCGTAGTGGCGGATTTTTAGCACAAAAGTTCAATCGAAGAACTTCACTTGAACCTACCACAAAACTGTCATAGGACTTTCCCCTATGGGCTGGGTGAATGATGTCCTAACTGATGATACCTGTCGTACGGTTGTCTGCGAAATTGATTCCACCACATCCGGCAATTTTTCCGTCCATCGGTAGAACATAAAACAGCTCACGTTCCGTTTCCAAAAAACGGTTAAAGTCCTTTTCCTCGTGTGCAGCGAAATAGTCCGGTGTACTCAGGCGAATCAGGCCGATGACATCATGCTTGTCCTTCGGTTCGTACTCCCTGATCGTTATTATGTTGGTCATATAAATGGTATAGTATTGACTGCTTTACCGAAGTGTCTGTTCAACATTGACAAACACCCCGACTCATTGCTTAATGATCTTACTTGTTTTTCCAATGGATCCGCCTAGGTGAAATAGATACAGGCCGCTACATATGTTTTCCAAGTCAATGGTGAATTGGGTTGACTGGATCTTTCCTGTCCGCACAACCTTGCCCAGTGCATCCGTAATTTGGAAATCCATGCCTACATCATGTGGCTCCACACGCACGAAGACATCGTTTGTGGCCGGGTTAGGGTAGAGTAAAATCGATTCTTCATCAACTGTTTCGGTAAGGGCCGCTGCCGTTGTTTCAATCAATTTGGCGAGAAAAGGGTTGTAAAACACAGTACCCGAACTGCCGACATTGAAGATTGGCTGGTGACAGCCGGGCGTTGTCATCCCTGTACCGGTAGACGTCCAACCACCGATAAAGATATCACCGTTGTTGCCTATTGCACACGAAATCGCGGCATCATCACCCAAGCCCCCAAAGAAGGAACTCCACTGACGCACACCAGTCGGATTGAACTTCGCAATGAAAGCATCCCAGTTGCCACCATATGTGCTTTGAAAAACACCGGGAGTTGTAAAGATCGAATTTCCCACGGTCACCTCGTCGCCTGTTCCGGACAAATAAACGTTACCGGCCGAATCGGTGGCACAGGAGTACCCGTAATCAATTTCGATATCACCGTAGTATGTTCCCCATTGCCGCACACCGGCAGAGTTGAATTTGACGAGGTAGGCATCATCGCTTCCACCGAGCGTTTGCTGGTGGCTCCCGGGGGTGGAAATGTTGGCAGGCGACCATGTGGTGCCGGTCAGGTATACGTTGTCGAGACTGTCTGTTGTCAGACAGCTCGGGCTGCCGGTCTGTTCATCGCCGATGCCGCCGTAATAGGTTCCCCATTGCCGCACTCCGCCCTTGTCGAACTTCACAAGGAAAGCGTCGCCGTGGAAGACCCCGCCGGCTAGCAAAGCTTGGTGACAACCCGGAGTGGAAATCGTATTGCCTGAGGGTGTGAAAGACTCTCCGGAGAGGTAAACGTTTCCGGCTTTATCCGTGACACATGAGAAGCCCATGTCCCGGGCATCACTGCCGTAATAGGTGCCCCATTGCCGTACACCGCTGTTGTTGAACTTGACCAGAAAGGCATCAGGAGCCATCAGGCCGGGCGGAGATGCTATGCCTCCAAATGTATCCTGATGACTGCCTCCCGTGGCAATGCCCGTAATGGATGTTGTATGACCAGCCAGATACACATCGCCGTTCGCATCGGTATGGCACGAACGGCCAATCTCATCCGCGTCACCCCCGTAAAAAGTACCCCACTCACGGATACCCTCTCCGTTGAATTTCACGAGGAATGCATCGCCGAACGCACCTCCGGCGATAACGGGCTGATGACTGCCTGCAGTGGCTATGGCAGAGGTCGACATCGTTTGCCCGCACAAGTAAATAGCTCCGTCATTGTCGGCGGTACACGAATGCGCGAAATCATGCCCGGTGCCGCCGTAATAGGTACCCCATTGTCTGACTCCTGCCGCATCGAATTTGACAAGGAATGCGTCGATTGGGGCCCCTCCTGCAAACGTGGCCTGATGGCTTCCGCTTGTGGCTACACTGGTACCAATAGAAGTCATAGCGGAGCCTGCCATGTAGGCATTACCGGACTTGTCAGTCGAGATGTCGTGGGGCATGGCGGATCCTTCGCCGTAGTAGGTGGACCATCCCCGCACTACCGGGTCGATGACAAAGCCCCTGTTCTTGTCAGCCTGATCGATTTCAAATGAAACGACCTTGCCATCCAAAACCCATCTTGCCTCCAGTTTTTTACCGTCTTGCATAACCACAGGAGCTTCCTCTGCGATTTCTCCAAATGGAGTTTTGAAAACCAGATTCCCTTTGCTGTCTATGTGAATTGTTTCAGCGCCTTTCACTTCCATGCGTATCAATCCATAGTCGGCACCCGGACCCACCTCAAAATCGTATTCCAGCTCACCGTCGCGATCATACCAACGCAGATGGATGCCTTCGTACAGGTTATCGTAACGCACCTGTCGATGGCTTTTCACATGCAACACGCCCTCGGTACAATTTGCGTAATAATAATTGTTATGTCCTGCGACCTGCTCAAGAGCGTAAACCCTTGTTTCAGGAGAACTGTCCAGCCAACGAATATCCAATCGGTGAATCGTTGTTGAGTCAGGCAGCATCGGTGCCTCTTCAACAGCAGACGGGGAGGAGGGATGCAGTGGAACATTGGCGCCGGAGTAGTGCTCGCCGTACACCCGGCTGAGCTGGTAGGAAACGCCATCGTTCCGCAGATGGAATACGAGGGGTCCGTTCTGACCGCTGAAAAGTACATCGTGACGAGGATGGAAATCCTGGTCATGGACCTGGCCCTTGTTCTCGATGAAAGCGATTCCGGAGGAAACCGAAAGCGTTGAGGCGGGTTGAGAAGATGCAGTTGACTGCATTATGGAAACAAGCATCAGCAGACAATAGGTTATTTTTAGCATGACGTTCGGATAAATGGTATTTGTTTTTTCTGAAGGCGTTTTGTTTAGGCAGCTGGTGGACCGTTCACCGCTTCATTCCTTGGATTCTCCAGGTCACCTTGTTTGTTTCGCTTAAGAGTCAGGTTCAGTCGTAGACTTTAGAGAATAGGCTTGACGGGGTCTGTGTATGAATTTCAATTTATTTTTTGTTTCGGCAACGAAAAAAGATATTGAAAAAAAAGACTTCTTAAGGTAGATTAAGAAATTTATTTGCTTGCAACTTTTCTGCGAATCTCACTCAGGTATTCAGGAGTTATGCCTATATAAGCAGCAATAAGTTTTAGTGGCAGTCGCTGTGCTAGGCTAGGATAAGTTTGAATGAAATCAATATATCGTTTTTCACTTGTAGAACTAGGAAGCATTCTTGTCCTTTTGTTTGCGGTTATGATGTTTCTTCTCAACATTTTTATTTGTTCAAGAAGAACTTCTTTACTTGCATTTTCCCAAATATTTAACATTTCGCTTTCTATCCAATACACTTCACTGTCTTCAATCGCCTCAATTATTATATCTGAAGGAACATTATTAAATAAACTATTCATATCAGTAATAATCCAACCTTCAGGCGCGAACTGCATGATATGTTCTTTACCCGTATCATCTAAAACATAACTTTTTAAACAACCCGTAATAACCTTGCAACCAATTTTGCAAATCTCTCCTTGACGAAGGAGTATAGTTCCTTTTGCTATAGATTTTATTTTACATGTTTCAAAAATATTCATATCTGATTTAAGTAGACTTCAAAATTATTAATCTCGTTCATTCAGAGTATCCGGGTTACCGCTAACTTATTGCTTGACGAAGCGGACGGTTGGCTCCCCGTAGCTAGATAGCCTCAACAGGTACGATCCCGATGGCAATGCTCCGATATCTAGGCGTTGATCTTGTTCGTGCAGGACAGTGTTGAGTACTGTACGTCCCTGCATGTCGATGATCTCCACAGCGGTATTATGCAGAATCATCTGTGTGCTGATGTGTATAAAATCACGGGCCGGATTGGGGTATATCCTGGCCGTTATTCGGCTTATTTCATCCGCTCCTGTATTGGCCACCACCTCAATCTGGCAATTCCGCGTGATACTGTCAATTCCAAGTGAATTCTGCACGGTCAGTCCGACCGGATAGATGCCCGGAGTGGTATAAAGAACACCTGACGGGTTTTGCGTTGTAGAGTTTCCCTGCACACTTCCCGGGAATTGCCACTTCCACCCCGTAGGCAGGTAGGAGCTTTGATCAAAGAAGTCAACTGTTTGGCCGGCAGCAATACGGCGGGCAGAGCAACGGAAGTCCGCCACGGGAGGCAGCAGCTGTGCAAAACGCAGTCCTATGATGGTAAGGCCGGCCTGAGTGAGGACCATGGTGCCCTCCTTGCAAAGTGGTGGGTTCAAATAGACACTGGAAGGGATTAGCCTTTGCCATTTCAGGTTCTGCATGTCTGCGCTGTAGGCCAGCAAGGATCCCTGCCCGTCGTTGAGGTAAACGGTTGAGTCTGCTCCGGTGCTCAATGATGCCGAGCTGCCGATGCCAATGGATAAAGTAGACAGCACCTGGCCGTTCGAAGCATCCAACCGTCTCACCAGGTTGTTTTCAAAAAGATACAATGCATTGCCCGGACCAAAAGCCAGGTTGCGCAGCAGCGGGGTGGTTACCGGAGCCGATGGGGTATAGGCCCAATCCTGTAAGAACCCATTTCCAGTGTCCGTATACCGGAACAGGTTACCACCGTCCCGCCAGAAATAGATTGCTCCATCCGGTCCGATGATCAGCGGATCCTCCTGGTCGGGATCACCGGGTATGGGATTGCTGCTGTATCGGGTTATTCCAGTGTTGATGTCGATGGCTGTGAGACGGATGGGCAGTGTGATGCCTCCTGTGATCCTGTATACGGTTGTAGGGGATGCCGCCAGTGGCACTGCCGGTCCGATCACGATCAACTCGCTGTTGGACCACACCAAGCTGCCGTCATCCTTGTTCAATCGCATGGTGAATTTCCCTGAACTCACCGGTGCGTTTAAGATAGGGTCGCCGTTGCAGGCGAATACGCATCCCGGCCACGCTCCGAAGGTGTGGGATAAAACCGGGCTCCTCCATTTGATGCTTCCATCCAGTATGTTCAGGGCATAAACCGAATCGGTGTCGTAGTCGTGCGCATACACTGCATCTTGCGTCATCCCGATGGCATACAGGATCGAGTTGTTGCTAATGAACGGGGAGACCCAGTTGAGATTGCCGGTATTGAGGTCCCTGCATTCAATCCGGGAAGTGTAAGGCGAAAACACCGTACGGGCGTTAACAAACCGTTCGCCGAACGAGTACACCGCCATACCGAGTGAGGTATTCAACCCGCTCTGCACTTGCCAGATCTGGTTGAAGGGCGTAGATGGCGCAGTCATACGGCTCATGCCGTTTCTGCTGCTGTTGCCTCCGAAGGTTTCCCAGTTTTGACCGTACGAAGCGACTGCGAAACAGATCAGCAGCAGAAGGAGTATGGGTGTTCTCATGTGTAGGTATAGATGATGAAGTGAAGAGGCCTCCAGGCGATTGGTAAGTAGATAAAATTGGTTTTAGTACGATTTTATTTAGCGTGTTCCGTTCATGAGGGATGGTATTCGTTACTGTAATCAGTTTTCGGCAATCTTCTTCAGGTTGTCATCCGGCACCCTGTCGACCAGGTAATAATATGGATCAATTCCCGCCTGCCAGGGTTTTTCTTTTGTGACAAACGTGTAGGTATTTTCCTTTTCTTTTATTCTGAATCTCTGCAGCGCGATAGGTTTGCCGTACTTCTTCCCTGCTGCAGGCTCCGACAGCAACCCGACTTCGATCCAGTCGTCGAGCACTGCGGCTGTTTCCCGTCCGACGGAGTCGGCGTACATCTTGGCGGCCTGTACCTTGATGGTGGTTTCAAAGCCTGAGGCGACCTTGCGCGTAGTGGCTTCGAGTACCCGGTTGTCGAACAAGGTTATTTTCTTGAACAGATCGCGGATCAGGTAGCGGAGGCTGTCGGGCGTTTGGGCTTCGAGCCGATTCACCAGCTCCTTGGAATTGGGGTAGGGAGGCTCGCGGTATGCAAAACTGTCCACCAGGTTTTTCAAAGCGGCATTCACCCGTTGCTCTCCAATCATGTCCTTGAGGTAGTACATCACCGTACTGGCCTTGTTGTAATGGATGTAGCCTTGGTTCTCGACCTCCAGCAAAGGACATTCCTTTTCTGCCTCCAAGCCCCGTGCTCCGAGGTAGTTATCCATCTCGTAGCGCAGGAACTTGTGCATCTGTTCCTTGCCGTACATCTTCTCCATCACCATCAGGGCAGAGTACTGCGACATCGATTCGCTCAACAAGGTCGATCCCTGCATCTCCGGTCCCACCACCTGATGGGCCCACCACTGGTGGCCCATTTCATGTGCAACGACGTAGGTGACCATGTCGATCTCGTCAGGATCTTCCAAGTTGGCGATGAATCCGATCGACTCCGAGTATGGCATAGTACCTGGAAAGGCCTGAGCAAATCCTGCATAGCGCGGGAATTCGATGATGCGCGCCTGCTTGTGGCGGTAAGGGCCGAAATGGGTGGAATAGTAATCGATCGATTTTTCCATCGACATCAGCATCTTGTCCACGTTGTAGGTGTGCCTGGCATCGTAATACACTTCGAGGCTGATGCCCTTGTGCATCCTCTTTTTCACCTGGAAGCGAGCCGACAGGAAGGAATAGAAATTCATGGATGGATGGTCCAGTTCGTACTGGAAGTAATTCCGACCATTCTCCTTCCATTGCTTGCGTAACGAACCCGGCGCTATGGCGATCTGGTCTCCGGCCGTACCGAAAATGCTGCGCACTTGCACCCAGTCGGAGTTGTTGTTTAGGTAGGTGTTCATCCGTGGTAACGTATCGTCGCTCAACAGTGGCATCCTCGCCCTTACCGGAAGTCCATACTCCTTGCGGTCGTTCTTGTCCGTGAGTTCGTAGGCGGGCTGATAACCGATCTGGGGAAGGATATCGGAGTTGAAGAAGCTTCCGTTATCGACGATGGAAGATACCGTGATTTCATTCTCAACGCCCTCTGCAGCATACTTTATCGTCATGGTGACTTGCATGGAGTCGCCCGGCATCATGGGTCTTGAGAGTTTGTACATCGCAAAATTGTGCACCGTATCCATCAGCAGCATTTTGGCTCCGGGCAGAATGATCGTACCGTCGTAGGTAGGGGCCAGGGTGAAGAACAGGGTATCGATCCCGGTGTTGCCTTTGTTTCTCATCCACTGGGTGCAGGACACCTCAAGCTTCCGGTTTTCGGGATACAGCTCGATTCGATAATCGAGGGAGGTGACCCGCGGCTGGGGACGGCCTTCGTACTTCTTGTAGCGCTTCTCGTACTCCACCGACAGCTCTTCGCCTTCGTCGCTTGTCATGTAGGTGTTCATCACCTTGGTATTGTAAAACAACCATCCGCCGCAGATCAGCCACATTGAAACCAGCGCAAGCAGAACAGGCCTGAGGACGGGCAATCTTCTTCGGGCGATCATGGAACGGATCCTGAAACCGGATTCACGCCCACGTACCCAGTAGAGCAGGGCCACGCACAGCAGGACCGATCCGGCCAGCAGCCAGTAGGCGCGGAAGGCCACTTTGGCGAAGAGGAACGGACCGAAGGCATTCATGTCGGAGTAGGTCAGTGAAGGAGTGGCTCCGTAAATGACCAGCTTGCTGCTGACATCCAGGGCAGGCCACACAAACGCATTGGTGATCAAAACAGCGATGAACAGGAAATAGCCGAGGTAACGGTTGTTCACCACCGAATGGATGAAGATGCTCAGGATGATCAGGCTAAGGAAAGCAAGACTGTCGAAAATAATCAGTTGAACCAGATAGACTTCCAGGCGTAAATCGGTGAATCCGTTGAGAAGCTGCGTAATAACGCCGATCAGTCCCCCTGTAAACAACAGCACCAGGACAGCCAGGTACATCGCACATGTTTTAGACAGCAATGGCAGCCAGTCGGGGTAAGGAAGGGCATCGTAAATGTCATGCACTTTCGATTCGCGCTCTTTCCATACGATCGCACCCGAATAAAAGGTGATGACTGCCACGATGAAGACATACAACGAGCCTTGTATCGAATCCACTATAGTGTATGTGACGGGAAAGGTGGTGAGGCCATAGCCCTGAGAGGTGGCGAAGGACATGCTGGTGATGAGGTTGATGGCCCCAAACACCATGATGACCACGAAGGCCACGTTTTTCATGATGGAGATGCTCTCGATTCGGATCTGACTCAGCAACTGCCTGAAGCTCCACGAAGCACTAAACTCCGGTTTCACGGTTTTCAAAGCTCCCCAGCTTTTGATCGCCTCGCGTGTTTCATCGGCCTGCTTCCTTTTTCCCGGTCTGGCTTTTTCAGAGAAGCTGAACCGGCGCCAAATCAAACCGAGGACCAGCAAACCGACTGCAATCCATACCGCGCGGTTCAACAATACCAGGCCTTCAAAACCCAATGAGAGTGTATTGCGGTCGTCCACGGTCCAGTATTTGGTGGCAACGGAAAACGTGCGCAGGCCGAAGGGATCCAGTAGGGCACCCCACACTTCATTTTCGACATCGCGGATCAAGGCTTGGGAAATACTGTACCCTACCAGCAAGGCGATGCTGCCGATGAAGGAGAGGATGGTGTTGCGGGTGAGTGCGGCGATCCCGAAGATGATGGCACCGGAGAAGATCAAGTTGGGGATCACGAACACCAGCAGTCCGTTGAGGTGTCCCGACCAAACCGTAGGTCCAATGCGTACGGTATCCATCCAGGGCATCAGGCTACCCATCAGGGAGCCGAAGGAAACCCCCAGGAACGGAACGATGCTGACCACCAGGGCGCCGAAGAAGCGACCCAGCATGAAATCCCGCTTGCTCAGGGGTGTAGTGAACAGGATCTGGTTGGTCTTCTCGCTGAAATCGCGCGCGGCGGCACTGTTGAAAAACGTGGTGATCATCAGCAAACTCAGCAGGGAGAATAGTGCGTAGTAGTTCTGCACCACATAAGGCGCATTCTTGAATACATTGCCTACGCTGCCGCCGATAATGATATCGTCGCTACTGGTGGCGCCGAACACAAGCAGGGCATTGATCAGGAAGAAGATGTAGGCGATGGGCTGGCGCAGCCAGTACCGTAGTTCGAAACGGAAGATGTGCAGGAACATAATTCGCTGAGTTACGCCTCGACCGGCTTGTTAAACCCTTTGATGTAGGTGAAGAACACGTCTTCCAAGTCTCCCTCTGTAGACTTGAAACCGTCGGCAGGCTGTTGATCGCTGAACACGTGTACCACAGGCTGACCGGCCACCATGCGTGTGGAGATAACCGGGAGCTGGTTGGATAGTTCCAGCAAGTGGCTCTTAGGCACGGAGCTGGTCCAAATCCTGTTGCGGACCCCGGACAGCGCCTCTGCGGGACTGCCTGAAAACAATACACGTCCAAGGTCGATGATGGCCATCTGGCTGCACAACTCCTTCACATCGTCCACGATGTGTGTACTGAGGATCACGATCACCTGCTCGCCGATTTCCGACAATAGATTGTAGAATCGGTTGCGTTCACCGGGATCAAGTCCGGCGGTGGGTTCATCGACGATGATCAGCTTGGGATCGCCGATTAACGCCTGCGCGATACCGAACCGTTGTTTCATTCCACCGGAAAATCCTCCGAGTGCTTTCTTGCGCACATCCCAGAGGTTGACCCGTTTGAGGAGTTCCTCTACCAGCGCTTTGCGGTCCTGGCGTATCCCTTTCAGGATGGTGATGTGATCCAGCATGTCGTAAGCGCTGATCTTGGGATAGACCCCGAACTCCTGAGGCAGGTAGCCCAGCTGCCGGCGTACTTCCATCGGATTTTGAAGCACATCCAGTTCACCTAAGAGGATGCTGCCGCTGTCGGCTTCCTGCAGGGTGGCGATGGTGCGCATCAGTGTGGACTTGCCTGCACCGTTCGGACCGAGCAGGCCGAACATGCCGCGCGCGATGGTGAGGTTGACATCGTCCAGCGCTTTCACGCCGTTCGGGTAGGTTTTGGAGAGGTGCCGGATGTGAAGTTCCATGGTTCGGTACAATTGGTTAAGGCTGTGTGAACTTAGTTTTTAATCAGTTTAACAGGAGGGTTCATGTCCGAACCGATTTTCAGCAAATAAAGGCCATTCGAAATTCCGTTCAAATGGAGGATGGTATCTTCGGAAACCATGCGTCCCCGATCAATGATTTTTCCGGACAGTTCACTAAGTATATAATCGGAGCCGATATACCGGGCATCCATATTCACCTTCACTTGGGTCTGGAAGGGGTTTGGAAATATTCGAACCTGACCGATATCGTTTTCATAAACTCCGGTTGCACCGATTTGAATCGTGTAACTCATCGTATCGGTAAAGATACAGTCGGAGACGATCAGGTTTACCGTGTAAAGGCCGTTCGACGCGTAAGTATAGGTTGGATTTTGCAGAGTGGAGGTGTTCCCGTCGCCGAAATCCCAGAAGTAATCCAACGGGGTCATCGAACCGGAGGTCGATGCATCGGTGAAGTTCACAGTCGTACCAACAACCGAATAACTGAAATCGGCAAGCGGGTCGTTCACATTCAAATTCCAATCATTGGGACTGTTGAATACCGTGTTATCCGACATCTGCTGGTAATACAAAGCACGGGAGGGCGTCAACCCGGCATTGAATGTGATACCGACGGAAGGTTCTTGCCAGATGGAGCTGTAGATGGAAAGAGCGGCCACATAGCTGCCATCCAGGTTCGGATGACTGTTGTCGTTGTCGTGTAAGACAAGTGTGGTGTCGTTCAAGATGTTCTTCCAGGTTACACCTACCGGAGCGCACTGGATGTTGAGTAGATCGCTGATTTCCATGTAGGCACTGGTCAACGAATCCTGCATGTGGTTGAAATCGGTGAACACCGGGCTGCAATACGTATTGGAAGGGTCGCATTGCTGTCCGCCAAACCGCCTGCCCCACGTCATGTAGGTGATGATGCGGGCGCATGGATTGGACTGCTCAACCAGCACCTTTAAATCATTCATGGCCGGATACATGTCGTTGTATCGGTAAAAATCTATTGATGGTATTTGACTCTGTTCCTGGATCACTACGTAATCCCAGGTGCCTTGACTGATTTTCGAAAGTGTAGTCGGATCGTTGATGTGTCCTGACACGGTCATGCCGCCGGGCATGTTTGAATCTATGATCAATGTTTTTCCTGCTGAAGACGAAATGCTTTGCACAAGCTGGGGCAGGTTGTTGTAGGAGGTATAACTATTCCCCAAAAAAAGAACCGACAGTGTATCCTGTGCGTATGCGGCATTGATTGCATAAACTGCAATGAATACCAGCTTTGCTTTTATTTTCATTTTTCGTGTTGATTATTTGTTCATCCTGATTATTCCATTTCCGTACAGCGCAATTATTTCAGATGACTTTTCCCTGTAGTGCGGCTATTTTTTGATTACCCGTATGCCGCGCTCGGATACTTCACCCGGCTGGAGAAAATACACTCCGTTGTCAAGATCAGTTACATCCAAGATGAATGCTGTGTTGTCTATTCGTCCGGCACGAACCGCTTTGCCATAAACATCATACAGCGTAAATGCCATCCCAATAAAACGCTCATCCGCCCGGACATTGATTTCATCATGTGTTGGGTTCGGGAAAACCGAAAATAGCATCCCGTCTGCCATCTTATTGATGCCGGTGGCGCCTCCATTGTACAGTGCCGTGATCTCTTGCTGGGTCAATGCGCGGTTCCAGATGCCGATGTCATCCAAAAGGCCGTTCCAATGTGTCAAATATGCATCCTGGTAGGCCACCGTTCCCGTGGTATCCGGACAAGCGCCCATGAAGAATTTCTTTCCTGCGACACCGGTACCTGAGATCGGGGTTGTGATGCCTCCGGCATAGTTTCCATTGATGTAAAGATCTATACCGGTTTGGCTGTTTGTAATCGCCCAATGTTGCCAGTTGCTGTTTGGAGACGATGGAGTACCATTCGCACCAAAAGGAAGTGCTGTTAACCAGGTATTACAACCTATGGAGACTTCATAGGTGTTCTCCGTAAAGAACGAGGTGGCCGGAGTGGGGTTGTCCATTTGCATGAGCCAGGATTGCTCACACTGCCCGCCGCCATAGCCAAATACCTGCATGCCGGTCGCAAGGGTGTTGATGGTACTGGAATAAAACCAAAGTGAAACCGTCCTGTAGCCTGTCGGGAACGTCGATGCATTCCCGTGAAGATAATCGGTGCTGCCATTAAACGAATACGCTGCATTGGGATTTCCGAAACGGTCGGAGGCTAGAACCGCTCCGTTGACGGCGGCATGGTTTCCATTTCCGCTTGAATCATTGGCATTGCCGGTGAAAGGATACCAACCGATGAGGCCGTTTGAAGGGATGTACGAGGGTAGATTTTGAGCACTTAATGTGGCAGTCATACCCAATGCTGCCAAAAAGGCCAGCAGTTGTGAACGATTTAACATGCTATTCAATGTGTTGAATCCTATTCGTTTCGTTTTTCATTACGGTGTCATCCTTCAGTTCCTGAAAATCCGAAAGGTTTGATTTCTTCCTTCAAAGCTCAGCAGATAACATCCCTGCGGAAGATGCGACAGGTCTATGGGCGATGATCTGTCCTCCAGAGTACCCTGTCTGACCAGGCGGCCATGGACATCCCGCAGGGAGTATGGATGTTGCATCAATTCCTCATCACCATCGATGAATACAAACTGCGTGGTAGGGTTTGGGAAAAGCCGGATACCTGAAACTGAATTTTCGGCCAATGCAGTCGTAGTGGCAGGGGCATATACTTTGATCACATTCTGTCCCACAACAGCAGCCATACCATTGGGTGCGACGCACACCCCGCTGGTGTTGTTGGAGGGTACGAAGTCCGACCACAGCAGATTCAGGGTGCTGTCGAAGGCGTACACGAAATTCTCTCCGTTGGTCGCATAGATCATCCCGTTTCCTGCCGCTGTCAGTCGCGGGGAGAAAAAGCCACCTTGTGTGATCGGGGATGAAAGGCTCAAGGTATCCCCTGTCAAGCCGTCAAAGCGCATGATCCTGCCGTTCGATGGGGCATAGACCGAGCCATCCGGCCCACTACACATCAGGCTGAAGGCGGCGTTGCCGAAGATCTCCTCCTGCCAGAGAAGGGAAAGCTGAATGCCATCGTCGCTCAGTGCGGCCACATTGTCTTCGGTGAGTTGCGCATATACGATGCCGTTATTGCCGACCATGATCGCCGATTGGGGTACGTTTCCACCCGGCTGCAACTGGTTGATCACGTGCGAGTATTTTTTTGAGCCGCTGGCCAGATCGATGGCCCACAGGTAAGAGATTCCACCGCTTTGTTCCAGGGTGTAGCCGGTGTTTCTGGCATTATGAATGACCATCTCTCCGCTGCCCGACGACATGGGTACGGTGGTGGTCTGCCAGATCATCTGTCCCGTTTGCGTGTCGATCTTGTAGCTCTTCAGGTTGCCCCCAATGAACATATTGCCCGTCGAGTCGAATACAGCTGTTTCGGTGATGTATGGTCCTACGGTTACATTCGAGGTCCACAGCTGGGTTCCGGTGCTTGCATCGAGGGCATAGAGTGTATCATTGAAAGTATCGGTGTACCTCACGACAAATACCTTCTCATCCCTCAAGCCAACCGGCAGGGAACGACCTCCTCCATTGGTCACATCCACGCTCCAGCGCAACACCCCGGTACTGAGGTCGTAGCATTCCACCGGTGCATTAGTCTGGCTGAAAAACCGCATGGTCACCAGGTAGTTCCCTTCAATGAACAAGGGCATGCCGATAGCTCTTGGAGAATTGATTTGCCACAGTACACTATCTGTAATGGGAGTGTTCACCTGGACGAATCCGTTTTTTTGCCAGTTTCCACCGCCATTGTTCCAGCCGGTGGTCTGGGCTGTTGCCTGAAACGAGTTCCCAATCGCATTGATGATGATGGATAGTAGGATGAATGTCCTGATGTTGTTTATAAATACCTTATGCGAATGCATGGTTTAAAGTGTATTAGACGAAATGCGGGACGAGAGTACGGATGAATCCAGGTAAGCCTTGGAGTGCTGAACAAGGGTTATGACGGATCCGTTGTGTGGTTGTAAGTTTTTCATGAGTTACACTCATCTAAATTAGTACTTGACTTAGTAATGGAAGCACACGGACTACACACAGGTGTTCATAGATCCGGAATCTTTTTTTCCTCCAACCTGTGCCGGGATCCATCGACTTAAAACGTACCCTTCATCACATCGACCCCGATCGCATACCCATATTTTTCTCCTGAGCCGTCCTTGTAAATCCTGATTTTATTGCAGGCTTTTCCCAAATCTACCTTCTGCCAGGATTTGCCCCCATCCTTTGTTTCATAGCCGCTGTTCATGGTTCCTACAAAGCCGTGGTTCTCATCGATGAAGCCCACCCCGAACTGCCGCGCCTCTGCATCTTCCACGAGATCGATCTCCTTCCAGGTGTTGCCGCCATCGGTGGTTTTGGCTATCCGTTGCTGTTTCACATTGGGGTCGGGGTTATAGGATTGTATGGTGACATAGCCCGTGCTTGCAGTGGGGAATGAGGATTTCCAAGTCAGCTCGTATGGTCGGACAGATTGGTATACTTTCTTCCAGGTTTTTCCACCGTCGGTGGTTTTCAGGATCAGCGCGTTCGATTTCTCCGTATCCTCATCCGACGCCGCGCAGATGATCCCGTTGTTTTTATCGAACATGTCGACGTCGAACACCATTTTACAGTCCTGATCCAAACTGTGTGAAGTCCAGGTCCGTCCTCCATCATGCGATTCCATCATGTTTGCAGGACTACCTACCCTCCCGGCTGCAAACAAGTGAATTTTATAATCCGGCGTTCCCTTGTTGATGAACAGCTCTTCGACAATGTCGATGGCGCAAAGTCCTTTTACATAAGGACCCGTGTAGGGAACCGGCAACCAGGTTTTACCGCCATCCGTGGTGCCATACAACGGAATCGTATCCGTTACCCCGGGGAAATAATCCGTCCCAACTGTACCGGCAAATCCCCGCAAGCTGTCGATGAAGGCTATGCAACGGAAGAAGCTGCCTTTTTTCTCTAACTGCTTTTCCCAGGTTTCCCCTCCGTTCCGCGTGTGGTAGATGCTTCCGTACCCGTTCACGTACCACCCCTCGTTCTCGTTGATGAAGGCGATATCGTCCTGTTTTCCCGGATAGCGTTCGGTTTTGAGTTTCTTCCAGACTCTTTCCGCCGCCTTGATTCCGTTTTCTCCAAACACGATTCCGTTGCTCCATTTCACTGCCGATGATCCTACTTCCGGATTGTATTCATCGAATAGCTGCTGGATTTTACGGGAGGAGAATTTGTCATAGGCCTGCTGCATGGTTCCCGACTTGGCAAAGTAATGGTCCGTAGAAGGATAGGTCATCAGGGTGGCGTTCCCGGGATGGAAGTGGTTTACGGTATTGACAATCTGTTCATGGTCTGCTTTCGAGAACGCCTCGAAATCGGACTCTCCGAACTGCACCAGTACTTTTGCTTTGGTGTTCTTCCAGTTTTCCAGGTGCGGATAATCCTGGATCTGCCTCCAGTACTCGGCATTCCTGCTGTAGATCTTTCCTTTGCCATCGTAGGCCCAAACCGTCCTCAACACGCTGTCGGCTTTGGGATCTTTGGCGAGATCTTCGAGTCTTTCCTTCTTCACATAGTATCGGTAATTCAGGTCGTATTGTTCAATGACGGATTGTTCCACTTCGATCGGATTCATGCCCGCCAATGCGTTTTGCACCCGGTACATCTCCAGCTGGTATTCGAACCAGGATTTGGCCGTTGTGCCATAAACCACCACGCCTGCAACTGGATTCCGTGCACTGATGGCGGGGGCGATGATTCCACCCATGGAATGCCCGAACAGGATGATGCGGCCGGTGTCGACATACGTGAGGGATTTCAATTTTTTCAGCCCCACTTCGAAATTCTCAACCTCGTCCACCAGATTGCAGGATTCACAGGGAGGAGTGTTCTTGCTGTCGCCCAGCCCGCTTTTCTCGATCCGAAGGGTCACATAGCCCGCATCCACATAAGCATCAATGATCCGCTTGTAGGGATGATCGCTCGTCAATCCGTCAATCGAGTTGCAGGTGTACCCGGGAATGAACAACAAAGCGGGCATTTTCCCCTCCCTGAAGGGTTTGTTGATGATCACTCTCAGTTTTCCTCCTTTGTAATCGGCTTCGTCGTAGAGAACCGTGGCGTTGTCGTCGGTTTCCCATGGCCTGGCCACGGCTTTGGTTTCGAGGGTTATCCGCTTTTTATCCCGCATTACCACAAGTCGGACCTGTCTACCTGGAGGGTATTTCAGGAACTCGGCCATGAATTCTTCCATTGACCCCAATGAAGCCTCACCGATTTTCAGGATCACATCGTTTTCCTTCACTTTCAGAGCCACGGCGGTGCCGGCTGTCACTTTCAGGACTTTGCAGCCCGAAACCAGCGTGTCAGAAACGTATTCCAGACGGGCTCCCCATTGGGATTTCCGTTCAAGTTGAGCATGAGCACGGAGTGCGAGGAGCACCACGGCCAACACGATGAAGTAACGCATGTACAGGTTTTGGAAGCAAATAAACCCGCAGAGCGGGAATCCCACTTGTCAAAAATTGCTTTTTTGAATGGATCCCGGGCTCTGACCGAAGGCCAGTCTGAATGCTTTTGAAAATGCGGGGGCATCAGCATATCCGTGCGTCAACGCAACATCCGATACGGGTACACCTTTAACCAGTTCAATCCGGGCATGCTCCAGCTTACGGCGTATTTGGTACTGATAGGGCGAAATCCCGAAGGTGCTTTTGAAAAGGCGGATGAAGTGGTACTTGGAAATGCCGGTTTGGATTGAAAGGCTGTCAAGAGCGATGTTTTCAGAGAGATGTTCGTCGATGTGGCATTTGGCATTGAAAAGGGCACGGAAGACCACCGCATTCGTCTCCCTTTTCTTGAATTCCATTTTCCGAAAATGATCGAACACGTAACGCTGATCGGTGATGATGGATTCTGCCAAATTGTAGAACAGTTCGCTCTGCTGCAGGTCACAGGTGAAGCTCCCGGATTTGATTTTCCGGTTGATTTCGGTCAAGGACAGCCCCAGTCCGGTGTTCTTCACATTGTAAGTGTTCACCAACAATTGGTCGGAAAGCAGGAACTCCTTCAATTCCGTTCCGTTCAGGTCATGGTACTCGGCAACCTCGGAAATGATCTGAGCTGAAATATCGATACACAGCCCCTGAACAATCTCCTTGTGATCGATCTGAACAGTGGTGGAGGTGAAGTCGTTTCCGATGATGTATTCACCTTCCCTGACCTTGAATTTTTTGTTGTTGGCGTAGTAGGTCTCCGTGCCTGAGGCCACGTATTTGATGCCAAGTCCGGTAAAGGGCGTTTCCGCCTCCATCTTCTTGATTTTAGAAAAGCGAATGGCGTTGTTGTCAACGTCGCGGTAGATGGTTTGATTCATTCCCGGCCCGTTTTTTCCGTCTCTTACAAATGTATGCAATTTCACTGCTTGATGAAGCGCTGCATAAACCGGGCGTTTACCTGACTATTAATCACACAAGAGATTATCTACTTATTTTCGTGCGTATGCACACCGAAGCTCTGATACCTGCCATCCAGCGGATCACTCCCATTGAGCCGGAAGCGATTGAAGCGATGCTGGATATCCTGAGCCCTCGGGAGTTCAGGAAGGGTGAGGTGATTTGGAATGCAGGGGAAATCAGCAGGCATATCCTGTTTATAAACAGTGGAGCACTCCGGTATTACTATTCCAAGGGAGGCAAGGAGATCAATGGGCAGTTTTTTTTCTAAAACGAATTCTTCACGGATTATTACAGTTTCATCACCCGTCAACCGATGGGGTTTACGACGGAGGCCTTGGAGGATTGCTCCTTGTTGCTGATGCCAAGAAGGGGAATCAATGATTTGTATGAACGGTTCAAGAGTTTTGAGCGCCTTGGACGGTTGATTGCTGAACAGAATTTCATTTCCTTGCACAACACCCGGATTGATCTTCATACCAAAACACCCGAGACACTTTATCTTAATTTTCTTCAACATCGACCTTCACTCGTGCAGCGTGTTCCGTTGTATATGATCGCTTCCTATCTGGGCATAACTCCCGTGCATTTGAGCAGGATCAGGAAGAAGGTCGTTTCCTCGTGATTGTCTGGTGCTACCGACACGACGTGTTCCATGTTGTTTTAACCCCCTTTTCTTGATCAGGATCAAGAAATCGGAATCCATTTGCTAATCCGGGTTAAAGGTATTGCGTCTTCAAGGGTTCAACTTTGCAGGCCCATGAAAACATCAATCGATATTTCCTTCTTGTTGCATTCCTTGTTCTGAATTCAGCACTGTCATTTGGACAACGACAAGGACAAACGGTGCGCGGAACCCTCAGCGACCGGATTACGGGCGCTTCCCTGCCCGGGGCGGTTCTTGTGATTGATGCGGTTTCTCCAGCGATTGGAACCGCCACAGATGCCAACGGGCAATTCAAACTGGAGCAGGTGCCTTATGGCAGGTATTCGATAAAGGTCAGTTTAATGGGATATTCCCCTCTTGAAGTGAAGGATGTCATTACATTACCGACAGGGCCGACAAAGAAAACCTCGTTCAATACGTCACCAAGCAATCTCGGGATAACCACTTTCTCACCCACGATCACTTCAACTACAAAATAGATTACCGAACCGGAAGTACCGTCCAATAAAAATGCCCTCACCAGGAGGGCAATTCTTATATTTGTATCAATGAAGAAGAGGGTTTACATAGACACATCGGTAGTAGGAGGGTACTTTGACGAGGAGTTTTCTGCTGACACCATTCCCTTTTTTGACACAATAAAGTCCGGGGGCATCATTGTTATCATATCAGACCTACTTGAGGCCGAACTACTTAGAGCACCAAAGTTTGTAGGAGAATTACTTAAAAGTTTGCCTATCTCCAATGTCGAGAGAATCAGTCTTTCGCCGGAGGCCACTCTACTTGCCGACAAATATATTGAAGCGAAAGTTGTCGGGAAAACAAGTCGCGCAGACTGTCAGCACATTGCTATTGCAACAATTTGTCATGCAGATGTATTGGTAAGTTGGAATTTTAAACACATTGTGAATCTTGACAGAATCAGAGGATATAACGGGATTAATTTTCAAACCGGGTATCATATGATTGAAATAAGAACGCCTAAAGAAATATTCAGTTATGGAAACGAAGATTAAAAAGCCAAAGAAGTCATTTGACGCCATTAAAGTAATGCGCGATATTCGGGATAAACTGAGTATGGAAATTATGAATATGTCTTATGAAGAAGAGAGAGCATACTTAAATAAACTTCTATCAGAAGGCAGTAAAAACACCAAATAGTGCCATTGTCCCTTGATTCGTTAGAGTAACTCGCGGCTTAGGATTAGAAGTATAAGGCTAATCGGAGAACATCTTGTCCAAGAACTTTGCGCGGTTTTTCTCATCCCATTCTAGCAAACCACACTACCCTCTCAAAGTTTTATCATCCCAGCGAATCCAGCGATGATCAACACAGATGTACGGAAACACTATTCGATCGTCACTATCCCATCCCGTTCTTGTAATTTCTCAAATTGAGTTATTATATATCCAACCAACCACGTCTTGCATAGCCATTTGGCAGTGCTTTGTTTTGTGGGAAAAGGGTCATGAAATACGACAGAGAAAAGATGGCGCATTGGCTGGCGGGTTGGCGGCAATCGGGTCAGACGGTTTCCAGTTTTGCCAACGGCATCAGCTGAGCAAAGCGAGCTTCTATTATTGGCGCAGTAAGTTAGAGGATGCTCAGGGAGGGCGCAAATCTTCCTTTGTTTCGGTTCGAGCCTCGGTTGATCCGTTTCCTTTGGCCAGTATTCAC
>JBEIUM010000135.1:0-6845 GCA_040374385.1 Sediminibacterium sp.
GGTGGCATGAGTTGCACCAACTGTGCCCTTACCATACAACAATACCTCGAGAAAAAAGGGTTGGAGGAAGTTCGGGTGAACTTCATCGGTGGCGAAGTAAGCTTTGACAATAGCCGGCAGATACCACCGGCAGAACTGGTGCGTGGCATTCAATCACTGGGATACCAGGTACTGAACGGGCCGCAGGATCAACAGCCATCCGGAGGTTTTCGTTTAAAAAACCATTTACATCGTTTTTTATTTTGCCTTGTCTTCACATTACCCCTGATGGTACACATGATACCCGGTGTACACATACATTGGTTGATGGATCCTGTTGTTCAATGTCTGCTGACGCTGCCTGTATTGGTTGTCGGTATGAATTTTTTTGGCAAAAGTGCCTGGAAATCGATGACGAAAGGCATTCCCAACATGAATGTTCTCATCACATTGGGTGCACTGGCCGCCTTTGGCTACAGCCTTTATGGTACCATCGCCGGCAAAGGCCCCGCTTTTCAATTTTATGAAACCACCGCCACGATTCTGACCCTTGTTTTTCTGGGGTACTGGCTGGAAGATAAATCAGTGGAATCAACACAACGTGCCCTGAAAGAACTGGCAAAGGAAGAGAAGATCATGGCCAACATGATTGCTTTTGATGACCAGCACCAGGAACATATTTTTCCTGTAGAAAGTAGTCAATTGAAAACAGGCGATCTGCTGCTCATCAAATCAGGTGAAAAAGTTCCCGCCGATGCAAAAATTCTTTGGGGCGAAGCGGGCATTGATGAATCACTTATCAGTGGGGAAAGCTTACCGGTTCAAAAGAAAATGAATGACCTGCTGATCGGCGGAAGTGTGGTCGTCAATGGTACCCTGAAAGCTTATGTGACCGCCACCGGAGATACCACCGTCTTGTCACAAATTTTACGGCTGGTGAAAGATGCTCAAACGAACAAACCACCCATACAATTACTGGCAGATAAGATTAGCGCCATTTTCGTTCCACTCGTTATCATCATTGCATTGCTTACCTGTGCCATCAACTTCTGGTTGGTAGACCTCAGCTTTGGGGCATCCCTGTTGCGAGGTATTGCTGTGTTGGTGATTTCTTGTCCCTGTGCCATGGGACTGGCTACACCGGCGGCGGTGGCAGCTGGTTTGGGTAGAGCAGCCCGCAATGGGATACTGGTAAAAAATGCAGCCAGCATGGAATTGTTCCAACAACTTCGCCAGGTGGTTTTTGATAAAACAGGCACCCTCACCACCGGTGGTTTTGTCATCAAACAATTTCAGGCAAGGGGGGAAGGATTCCAACAGCTTTCCGGGAATGACGCGACGGTGGAAGCAGAAGAAAGAAACAGCTTACTGAAAAAATGGGCGTTTTCGCTGGAGAAGTATTCCAATCACCCTCTGGCGGTGGCGGTAACGCGAGAATGGAAAGGAAAGGAAGAGCTGCGCTGGAACAACATCGAAGAAATAAAAGGTATTGGCATGCGTGGTATCGATAAGCAGGGAGATGAATACATGGCAGGTTCCTACGAATTAGTGAAAGAACAAACCACCGATGATACGCACAACATCTATATAATTAAAAATGGAATTTGGGTTGGATGGATTGACCTGGCCGATGAAATCAGGCCGGAAGCAGCGCAAGTAATGCAACAACTCAGGCAGGCAGGTTACAAGACCATCTTACTCAGCGGTGACCGAAATGTCAAATGCCAGCAGCTGGCAGAAGAACTGGATATAGAAGAATGGTATGGTGAGCAGCGTCCCGAACAAAAGCTGGATCGTATAGCAGCACTGAACGCCATTGCACCGGTAGCTATGGTTGGTGATGGCATCAATGATGCACCTGCTTTGGCCAAAGCTACCATTGGAATTTCTGTAGGCCATGCGGCACAGATCGCCATGCAGAGTGCCCATATTGTGTTAATGAACAATGGTTTAAAAAATCTGCCCCTTGCACTGGGCGTGGGAAAAGCCACCTATCAAACGATCCGACAAAATCTTTTCTGGGCCTTCGCTTATAACATCATTGCCATCCCCATGGCAGCAGTAGGTATGTTGAGTCCGGCCCTCAGCGCATTGGCCATGGGCTTCAGCGATGTGGTACTGGGTATCAACTCAGTTCGACTGCTGACAAGAAAAATTGTGTAAGTTACCGGTATCAATCGACAGCTGGAAGCCCATGAATACTCCGCAAACCCTGCTTACGCGCTTCTTTCAGCACCAGCAATTCAGGCCTTCGCAACTGGCCATCATAGAATCGGTGTTGGAAGGAAAAGACACGCTCGCGCTGCTGCCAACAGGTGGAGGTAAATCAATTTGCTTTCAGATTCCTGCCTTACTCAGATCAGGTGTATGCCTGGTTGTTAGTCCATTGATTGCCCTGATGAATGACCAGGTCGCCCGCCTGCAAGAAAAAAAGATAGCAGCCGCAGCACTCCACAGCGGCCAAAGCAGGGAGGAAATGGAAGAGTTACTGCTGCAAGCCACAGCGGGTGATATTAAATTTTTATACGTTTCACCGGAACGAATTCACAGCGAACTGTTCCTGGAGTACCTCGAACAAATGCAGGTTTGCCTGCTGGTTGTAGATGAAGCACACTGTGTATCTCAATGGGGGTACGATTTCAGGCCGGCTTACCTGCGCATAGCTGCGTTGCGTACCTATCTGCCAGCTGTGCCACTGATTGCCCTCACCGCTTCAGCCACCCCTGCTGTAAGAGAAGATATATTGCTGCAATTGAAAATGACCAATGCAGCCCGATTTGTCAATTCTTTCTACAGAAGCAACCTACACTACCAATGCCTGCCGGTAGAAGTCGCCGACAGCATGCTGCTTACCCTGCTGAAGGAGAAGCAGGGCAGTGCTATTGTTTATTGCAGCAGCAGAAAACAAACCCACTACATAGCCAACTGGTTACAGTTGAATCAAATCAGTGCGGCTCCCTACCACGCCGGATTAAAGCAGGAAGAGAGAAATAAAAATCAGACGGACTGGATCAACAACCAGGTGCGGGTTATGGCTGCCACCAATGCATTTGGTATGGGCATCGATAAACCCGATGTAAGACTGGTCATACACCTCACTGCGCCGGAATGTCTGGAACATTATTATCAGGAAGCCGGACGAGCGGGCAGAGATGAACAACCCGCCGATGCCATCCTGCTCGTGACACCTACCCAGGTGCAGCGATTACATGCGCTTGCTGAACAAAAATTTCCCTCCATCGATACCATTAAAAATCTTTACCGTGATCTGGCCGGCTTCTTACAAATACCCGCCGGAACGGGGGAAGGACAAACCTTTGATTTTGATCTGCCACTTTTCTGCACCCGCTTTCACCACACACCTTTGCTGGTAATAAATGTACTGGACCTGCTTGAAAAAGAGGGGCACACCAGATACAATACCAGCACATATAAACCTGCGAAACTAGTTTTTACCACCGACAGGACAACCATTCGTTCCCTCGACCAATACTACCCCGATTATTCGCCCCTGCTGCAGGCACTCCTGAGAACTTATCCCGGCATACTTGATTATAGTGTAACTATTTATGAGGAACAGTTGGCAAGACTGAGTGGACTGGCATCTACGCTTGTTAAAGAACAACTTAAAAAACTAACCGAACTGGGTATAGTGGCATACAGACCTGCCAATGAATCACCACAAATTCATTTCCTCCTCAACAGGGCTACGGCAGCATTTCTGTACATAGATCTTGATAGATATTTCGCCCGAAAAAAGGCATTCACCGATCGAGTGCAATCGATGATTGCGTACATCTCGAATCACCAAAACTGCCGCAGCCGCCTGCTGCAAAATTATTTTGGTGAAAGCACCGCAACAGACTGCGGACAATGTGATGTGTGTCTAATAAAACAAAAAAAGGAACAACGCGACTTATTCCCCGTTTTCTTGCAAAGAATAAATGATCTCCTGCAAACACCTTTGTCAGTAGAAGAACTGATGGACCATTTTTCAGGGGAAGAAAAAAAACAAGCTGTAGAGACCCTACAGCAGTTGATACAGGAACAGGTAATTATTCGAAATGAGCAAGGACTGCTTTATCGAAAATAATACGGCGTACATCAACACGAAGCTACATTTCCTCTTCCCACTCTAACAATAAAATGGCGCCCTGGGGTACGATGAAATATTTTTCCCCCTCATAAATAACTTCGGTGGCACCGCTTACCAAAAAAATGGCAAGGTCACCTTCCCTTGCCTGCAGAGGAACATATTTCACACTCTCCTCTTCGGTCTTCCAGGGTTCATCCTCTACCGGCATCGGGATGGCATAGCCGGGACCGGTCTTGATGATCTTTCCTTGCTGTACTTTTTCTTTTTCATGCACCCCTAGAGGCAGGTACAAGCCGCTGGAAGTCTTCTCATCCGGACTGGAGGGACGGATCAGTACCCGGTCACCTATCACAATGAGTTTCTTGAACTTGTTATCGGAAGTAAGCAGCATAGCTGGATAATTTGAGGGTGCAAAAATACGAGATTCATAGCTGGTGTTGGTGCCGCAGGGGCGGGAAAAAGGAATACCGGGGCGGCATGATTTTTGTGTTTTTAACAAAACATTGGAACTGACCGGGGGTATTTGGCATTGTTTTATCTTTATTTCACGTTAAATAACATTTATATGGAAGCAAAAAAGACCAAGATCCTCCTTTGCGAAGACGATGCAAACCTGGGTATGGTATTAAAAACCAACCTGGAACTGAACGATTTTGATGTGACCCTGGAAAGGGATGGTCGTTTAGGACTGGCCGCATTTCAGCGGGAGCGTTATGATCTGTGCCTCCTCGATGTGATGATGCCCAACATGGACGGATTCACATTGGCTGAAGAGATCAGGAATGTTGACCCCGATATTCCCCTGTTTTTTCTTAGTGCCAAAACCATGAAAGAAGATATCATTCAGGGATATAACCTGGGTGCAGATGATTATATCACCAAGCCCTTCGATTTCGAAGTATTGTTGCTCAAGATCAAAGCCATTCTGAAAAGAAATGAAGAGCAGAACCGCGTGAATGAGAACATTGAATTCGATATGGGTAAATTTCACTTCAATCCCAAGCTGCGTGAACTGAAGCATGATAGCCACACACAAACGCTGTCACCCAAGGAAAATGATTTGCTGAAAATGCTGGCAGAGCACAAGAATGACTTGTTGCCACGCGAGAAAGCATTGAAAAAAATCTGGGGCAGTGATACCTACTTCAACGGACGCAGCATGGATGTGTACATTGCGAAACTGCGCAAGTACCTGAAAGACGATCCCAACATTGAGATTGTGAACATCCATGGTAATGGATTCCGTCTGGTAGCACCTTAGTAATTCTTAAGTAAAAAGGTCGGGTTGTAATCCGCCGGGTTGTTGCCTGCCTATATGGGCATAGGCCTTGGCTGTGGCTTCCCGTCCCCTGGGGGTGCGTTGCAGGAAGCCCTCCTGTATTAAAAAGGGTTCATACACTTCTTCAATCGTACCCGATTCCTCACCAACCGCCGTTGCGATGGTGGTAATACCCACGGGCCCACCTTTGAATTTATCAATGATAACGGTGAGAATGCGGTTATCCATTTCATCGAGGCCGTGCTCATCTACATTCAATGCCTTCAGTGCATGGCGGGTGATGCCCAAATCGATGGTACCATCGTTCAGTACCTGAGCAAAGTCTCTTACCCTGCGCAACAGACTATTGGCAATACGGGGCGTACCTCTGCTTCTGCCGGCAATTTCAGCAGCAGCTTCGGGAGAAATGCGCACTTGCAGGATGTCGGCACTGCGGTGAATGATTTTCTGTAAGACAAGAGCCGGATAATATTCCAGTCGGGACTTGATTCCAAAACGAGATAGTAAGGGAGCGGTTAACAATCCGCTGCGGGTGGTCGCCCCAACCAGTGTAAACGGATTGAGGTTGATTTGTATGCTGCGGGCATTGGGTCCGGAGTCGATCATGATATCGATGCGGAAGTCCTCCATGGCAGCATAGAGATATTCTTCTACCACCGTGCTCAGGCGATGTATTTCATCGATGAAGAGCACATCATTGGGTTGCAGATTGGTGAGCAAGCCTGCCAGATCGCCCGGTTTTTCGATAACGGGACCGGAGGTCTCACGGATATTGACACCGAGTTCATTGGCGACGATGCGGCTCAAGGTTGTTTTACCCAGACCCGGAGGCCCATGAAACAGGATATGGTCAAGTGCTTCTCCCCGAAGTTTGGCCGCCTTGATGAAGATGATCAGGTTTTCGATGAGTTGTGGCTGTCCGGAAAAATCATCGAGTTCCCGCGGGCGAATGGCATTTTCAAATTCCTGCTCTGCGGGGTTCAATGAGGCGCCGGGTGTATGGAGAAGGTCAGACATTGAATCAAAACTACTAAATCCGTTTCAACTATCTTTGGTAAAATAACAGGAAGATGAATAAAGTAGCGATAATGGCGGGTTCCAGCGGATTGACGGGTGGTTTTTTATTGAAGATGTTACTGGAAGCACCGGAGTACAGGGAAGTGATTGCCTACGTAAGAAAGCCTACAGGAATTCAGCATCCCAAGTTGAGGGAGGTGGTGATGGATTGGGAAAAATTAGATGCGCCGGTTCCGGCGGATGATGTGTTTTGTTGTTTGGGAACTACCATCAAGAAAGCCGGTTCGCAGGAAGCATTCAGGCGGGTGGACTATGAATATCCGCTGCATTTGGCGGAACTGCAATTGCAGGGCGGGTCGCAGCAATTTTTATTGGTATCAGCCATTGGTGCGGATGCAAGTTCAAGTATTTTTTACAGCCGGGTGAAGGGTGAGTTGGAAGATGCACTTAAAAAACTTGGGTACAAAAGTTTAC
>JBEIUM010000260.1:0-3549 GCA_040374385.1 Sediminibacterium sp.
CAGGTATAAGAGGGAGCGAAAATCATAACCGCTGTTTTCAGATAATGCCATTTCGCAGGTTTTGCCGGAAGAATAACATCCATCGTACGTATTTGCTGCTAATTCATCCAACTCAGCCTTGGTAGCAGCAGCAGTCAATTCCGGATAATAGAACCCCCTATCACCGGCCATCCCGCAACAGGAAGCATGGAATGGCAGCGTATATTCTTTTGAACAGGTCTGTGCAATTGATTTCAACTGATTCGTTAAGCCCAGTTTATGTACACTGCACACAGGATGTAATGCAATGTGTTGCTTGGGGCGCGTAACCTGTAAACGGGGTAATAACCAGTCTGCTGCCAATTCAATCGAATCAATGAACTTAAGCCGATCAAATCGTTGCTGGTTTTCGGCATCGAGGTAGGGCCTTGCCTGTCGGATGGATTGGGTGCAGGAAGTGACATCCAGCACGATGGGTACTTTCCCTTCCTTACTCCATTCCCAACAGTCTTTGATGGTAGAATTGATTTTAATGCGATACGCATCATATAGTCCTTTAGAAGAAAACAATTGTCCGCAACAATTTCCCTGCGCCTGCTCCGGAATACAAAGACGAATGCCTGCCCGCTCACATAATTGCTTCAACACATCCACCGAATGGCTCGACTCATTCATGTCACCACCCATCCATCGGGTGATGCAGGTAGGAAAATAAACCACATCATATTCCGCCGGAACAACCGACCGTATGGTCACAGGTTTCGACATCTAACGCATATATAAAGGAAAAGAAGCGATGCCTTTTCGAATCAGCGAGGTCGTTTTGTAAAGGGTTTGTTTACCAAAAATGCGATTGATCAAATGCCCACACCGTAATACCCATTGCACCGTTCCGGCGAATAAACCGAAATGATTGGCAAGCCAAAGCGATAGGCGGCGAGCCATGGGTGATTGCTGCTCATAGCGTAAGCGCTTGATCAAGTCGCCGGTGTTGATGGTGACCGGACAATCGACTGCACACATGCCATCCACGGCACAGGTATCCATACCGGAAAACTGATAGGCATGACTGAGCTCCCGCACCGCTACTTGGTCCCCTGCTTGTTCCAAACGCTGCAATGCACGACGCACTTGTATGCGTTGTCGTGGCGTCATGGTATAATTTTTGGAGGGACAACGATTCTCACAATAGCCACATTCCACGCACCTGTCTACCTCTTCTTCTACAATCGGATTGGTCTTTAAATGCTTCAGGTGACAGGTTGGATCAGCATTAATCACAACGCCCGGGTTCAATAATTGGTGGGGGTCACACAAAGTTTTGAGCTCACACATGATGCTGTAGATGGCTTCACCCCATTCCTCCCGCACGAAAGGAGCTATTTGTCTGCCGGTACCATGCTCTGCCTTTAGTGAGCCGCCATATTTGTGTACGATTATATTGGCCAACTCTCGGTTAAAAGCATCAAATACTGCCACCGATGCTGCATCATTCACCGATTGGGTAATGAGAAAATGCAGGTTTCCTTCCTTGGCATGACCGAAGAGAATGGCATTGTGGTATCCAAAGCGCTGAAACAATTGTTGCAGGTCTATGACAGCATCACCTAATTGCTCCACCGGCACTGCTACATCTTCCAAGAGTGCCGTGGTTCCTTTTGCGCGCACAGCGGCCACTGCCGGATACAAACCCTTCCGCAGTTTCCATAACTGAGCTTGCTCTTCTGGTTGTTCAGTAAAAATCGGTGTCGTCAACAGGGGTAATGATTGTAATACCGCAGTAGCAGCAGTAAAAAGATTTTCCAAAGAAGCTGTATCGGCAGCCTGGTATTCACACAAAATGGCAGTGGCCTGATTGGGCAATCCGGCAATAGCTGGCGGACAATCCGGTAGGTTTTCAATCGATCGTAAAGCGGCACGGTCCATAAATTCCAAGGCCTCAGCTCCGGTGGATTGAAGGGCTGGTATCGCTGTGGCTGCTGCTACCGGACTCTCAAAGAAAAGTAAGCCGGTTTTTTTAGCCGGTTTATCAGGTAGGGTCAATAAAACTGCCTCGCTGATAAATCCAAGTGTTCCCTCCGCACCAATCATCAGTCGGCTGAGGATATCGAGCGGATGTTCATAATCGAGCAGGGCATTGATACCATAACCAACGGTATTCTTGATACGGTATTTTTTTCTGATCAGCTCGACCAAGTTATTTTCTGCCATCAAGCGTTTCCTGCATGCCTGTATTCCATTGAATAAAGCGGGTTCCTGCTCTTCAAAGCGTGCATAGTCCGCCTGCTCTGCAGTATTGTATCGATGACCATTCGTAAGAATTAAGGTCATGCTTTGCAGGGTATGATAGGCATTGTGTGCAACCCCGCAACACATGCCACTGCTGTTATTGGAGAGCATGCCACCCAACATGGCGGCACCTATGGAAGCCGGATCGGGACCAATCTTGGTGCCGTATTTCTTTAGGGTATGATTTACATGTGCCCCAATCACACCGGGTTCAACACGAACATAGCGACCATTATCAATCGGCTCCATTTTTTTAAAAGACCGCCCGATACAAACCAATATACCATCGGTAATCGACTGCCCGCTCAAACTTGTACCGGCAGCACGAAAAGTAAGTGGTACTTTATGTGTATGAGAAAAAGAAAACAACTGACAGATGTCCTCCTCCGTTTCAGGGAATACTACCAATTGTGGCAGCAAAAAGTAAAATCCGGCATCGGCAGCATGGGCATGTCGATCGATCAGTCCATCCCGAATCAACCGGGGCGCTATCCATTTACTTAGTTCCTGTGCAAGTGCTGTCATATCTTATACTGCTTACATGAGCAGTGTTTCCAATCTTTATACAGATTTTTTAATAAGAGCCTGATAGAGTATTTCGACGGGATGCAGTGCCTTTTCGCCGGTGCCATCTTTGATCTGGTGTCGGCAACTGGTGCCCGGTGCGGCAGTAATACAACCCGCTGCACGGTTGCGAACTGCGGGAAATAATACCAACTCCCCTATTTGCATGCTGATATCATAATGTTCTTTTTCATAACCAAAGGAACCTGCCATACCACAACATCCGGATGGAATCACCTGCACCTTATGACCTACCGGTATCGATAAAATGGAAACGGTATCAGTCAATTTGGATAGTGCTTTTTGCTGACAATGACCATGCAGCTGAATTTGCTGCGGTAGCTCGTTAAATTGCGACGATTGAATATGTCCCTTTTTAAATTCGTTCGCCAGGAATTCATCGATCAGGAAAATATGTTTCGACATTTCCTGCGCAATTGCTAATTTATTTTCATCAGCCAAATCGAGGTATTCGTCGCGGAAAGTTATGATTGCAGAAGGTTCGAGTCCAACCAGGGGTGTATCGGCAGTGATCAAAGGAGCCAAGAGATCAATGTTGTTATCTATGATTTGCTTTGCCTTTTTTACCAAACCTTTCGATAACCAGGTACGCCCACTTTCGCCATGTTGAGGAATGATCACCTGATAACCCAGACTTTCTAATAAAAGAATAGCTTTTTGTCCGATGGCGACATCATTGTAATTCGTGAATTCATC
>JBEIUM010000041.1:0-15927 GCA_040374385.1 Sediminibacterium sp.
CATCCGAACACTACCTACCCTCAGCGACTACATCGACAACCTCACCAATATCATATTGGGCTGCGGATTGGCATTCGAATTACCGGTGCTGGCACATATCCTCACCCGCGTTGGTATTATTAGTCCGAGTTTTTTACGCTCTACCAGAAAATATGCGGTTGTTGTCATTCTGATAGTAGCCGCCTTCATTACCCCCAGTCCTGACTGGATGAGCCAACTGATCGTTTTTACCCCCCTCTTCCTCCTGTATGAACTGAGTATCCTGGTATCAGATCGCGTCCATAAAAAGACTGAAAAAGAGAGTGAAGAGTGGAGCTAGATAGTCCCCTCATCCGATGATGTATTTTTTCTGATCTGCAGCGGCTAATGTTTTATCTTAGCGGGTAATCCTGCAGCTATGACTCCTATTTTCTCCCCACAACTACCCATCGCATTGGGTGCAGACCATGCTGGCTTTGCCTATAAAAAAGAGTTGATCAGCTGGCTTGCAGCACAGGGGCTAATCACAGAAGACCTGGGTACTTTCAGTGAAGACTCTGTCGACTACCCTGATTTCGCCCATCCGGTATGTACTTTGGTTGAAACCGGCAAAGCTGCATTTGGCATTCTACTTTGTGGAAGTGCCAATGGAGTAGCAATGACTGCCAACAAACATGCCGGTATACGCGCCGGACTTTGCTGGGTGAATGAAGTCGCTTCCCTGGTACGACAACATAATAATGCCAATGTCATTTGCATTCCTGCCCGCTTTGTCAGCCTGGAGGAAGCCAAAACAATGGTGACCACCTTTATGACCACCGCATTTGAAGGCGGCCGCCATGAAAAACGCGTGAATAAAATTGCCTGTTCATCTTAACCATTCATACAACATGAAAAAACAGTTACTGAGTTTATTACTACCCCTGCTTTCGCTAACAGCCCTCGCCCAAAAACCCGAGGATGCAGTGAAATATGCCTCCCTTATTACGGCTGATGGATTAAAAGAAAAATTAACCGTCCTCGCCGGGCCGGAAATGGAGGGCCGAGAAACAGCAGCAGCCGGCGAAAGAAAGGCAGCCGCTTTTATAGAAGAACATTTTAAAAAAATTGGACTGAAACCGGGTAACGGAGACAGCTACCGACAGCCTTTTAATGTTTATCAGGACATGCTCACTGAAAAAAAATTGATGGTCAATGGAAAGACGTATCAGTGGGACCAGGATTATTATTTTCCTATGTCGATGGTTTCCAACACAAACTGGAACCAGGGCTCTGTAGTCTTTGTAGGCAATGGCACCATAGATTCTGCAACCAAAACGAACGATTTCAAAGGCCTCGATGTAAAAGGAAAGCTGGTATTAATTGCCGATGTAGCCGCTAATGGAACTGCTATGAATGCACCTGCCATGAATAAAATCAGCTATGTGCGTAACCAGGGGGCAGCCGGCGTATTATTGGTTTCACCCGATTTTCCTCGCAAAACACCCAGCCAAATAAAAGGCAGAATGAGCATCAAAGCCCCGGCTGCTGCAACCAATAGCGACAACGGTTTCTTTGCAGCCATGATATCAAGCGATGTAGCTTCTGCACTCGTGGGCAGAACTTTTACCCTGACACCCGCTCAATGGAAGGAACTTCCCAAAGGCACTTATATAGCTGAAACAAAAATAACAGCGAAAAAATCCAGTGAGGCCCTCGAGAGCAGTAATGTGATCGGTATCTTACCGGGAACGGATAAAAAAGATGAATACTTATTCATCACCGGACACTATGACCACCTGGGTAAAATGGGTGATGTGATCTGGTACGGCGCAGATGATGATGGCTCCGGAACAGTGTCTGTCATGCAGATGGCCGAAGCCTTCGCTGCTGCAGCCGGCAAAAGAAAAGGTCCGCGCAGAACGATTGCATTCATGGCAGTGAGCGGCGAAGAAAAAGGACTGCTGGGTTCTGAATATTATTCAGATTATCCCATCTATCCGATGGAAAAAACCACAGCGAACCTGAACATCGATATGGTAGGACGCGTTGATACGGAAAGAAAGACAGCCGATACACTCAATTATGTTTATGTAATCGGACATGATAAACTGAGTTCTGAATTACCCATCATCAATGAGGGTGTAAATAATAAGTATACCGGACTCACGCTGGATTACAAGTTTGATGATCCAAAAGACAGAAATCGGATTTATTTCAGAAGCGACCACTACAACTTCGCCCGTAAAGGTGTACCTATTCTGTTCTTCTATGATGGTATGCTCTTATCTGACTACCACAAACCAACTGACACTGTTGACAAGATTAATTTCCCTCTCATGGAAAAGCGGGTAAAGATGATCTTTCATACCAGCTGGGAAATGGCGAATCGGGATGGTATGCTGAAAAGAGACACCCCACTGAATATGGGAAGCCGCTACAAGATAATAATCACCATAAAAAAGCCGTAACAATTGATTACGGCTTTTTTTATGCGTTGCAAAGAAACATTAATGACCCAGCAAATAGGCGAAGATCAATGGCACAACAATGGTAGCATCGCTCTCTACAATGAACTTGGGCGTATTGACATCTAACTTACCCCAGGTGATTTTCTCGTTGGGTACGGCACCGGAATAAGACCCATAGGAAGTAGTGGAATCACTGATCTGACAGAAATAACTCCAAAAAGGAACATCATGCCAGGAAAGATCCTGGTACATCATCGGTACGACACAGATGGGGAAATCACCGGCTATGCCTCCGCCAATCTGGAAGAATCCTACACCCTTTCCGGTGCTGTTCTGACGATACCAGTCTGCCAGCCACACCATGTATTCAATACCACTCTTCATGGTCGATGCCTTCAGTTCACCTTTGATAACATAAGAAGCAAAAATATTACCCATGGTACTGTCTTCCCAACCCGGAACGACGATTGGCAGGTTCTTTTGTGCCGCCGCCAGCATCCAGCTATTAGCGGGATCAATCTCATAATATTGCTCTAAATCACCACTCAATAACATCTGATACATGAATTCGTGGGGGAAGTATCTTTCACCCTTATCCTCAGCCCCCTTCCATACTTGATGAATATGCTTCTGCAACCGACGGAAAGCCTCTTCCTCCGGGATACAGGTGTCCGTAACTCGGTTATAGTGATTCTCTAATAAATCCCATTCGTCCTGCGGACTGAGATCACGATAGTGAGGAACCCGCTTGTAATGACTATGTGCAACCAGATTCATGATATCTTCTTCCAAATTCGCGCCCGTGCAACTGATGATGGCTACTTTATCTTGCCGGATCATTTCAGCAAGACTGATCCCCAGCTCAGCGGTACTCATGGCACCTGCCAGACTGACCAGCATTTTACCCCCTTCCAGCAAATGGGTTTCATAACCTTTAGCGGCATCCACCAGGGCGGCGGCATTGAAGTGCCGGTACTGGTGCTCAATGAATTGTGAAATGGGTCCTTTTGGCATAATTCCTGTATTTGAGGCGCAAAGTTAATTTTTTAATCGGCTTTCTGCATATTCCCCTCAAAAAGGCTTGCGGTTGGAAAGAAAGCGGCTTTCAAATTTCAGTAGTTTTGCACTCCCGGTCCTGCTTACCAGGTAAAACCGGAGACACCTCCGGTAGTTTATATGGATCAGGCCTATTACAAAGCATATTATCACCTGGAGAGAGAACATTGGTGGTTTTTGGTCCGAAAAAAGATCCTGGCGGAGCGCATACGCCACCTATTGAAGCAGCCCGTCAATATTCAATCATTAAATGTGGGTGCTGCCACGGGTGCCACGTCGGATATGCTCGCCGCATTTGGCCCTGTAATGAGCATCGAATACGATGAGAAATGTACGGCATTCACAAAAACCTACTTATCTACCCCTATCGAGCAGGGGTCAATATTAGAATTACCCTTTGAAGCAAATCAGTATGACCTGGTGGCTGCACTCGACGTGATCGAACATGTGGAAGACCACCAACTGGCAGTGCAGGAACTATGGCGTGTATGCAAACCGGGTGGACACATCGTTATCACTGTTCCCGCATATTCATTCCTTTGGAGCGAGCACGATGTCATCAACCATCATTTCAGAAGATACACACGCAAAGAACTAACTTCCTTGTTTCAGCACTTACCCGGAAAACTGATCTACCAAACTTATTATAATTCATTTCTTTTTCTTCCAATCGCAGCTTACAGATTATTGATGAATAGCTGGAAGAAATGGATAGGTATCTCATCAAAATCGGAAGTCAAATACGATTACGAAGTGCTGGGAACAGGGGGTTGGGTCAACAAAATTCTATCCGGAATTTTTCATCTGGACTACTACCTGCTGAGAGCCGGGCTTCGTTTCCCTGCCGGAGTATCCATTATGATTTTTTTTGAAAAAGAGCAATAACCTTTATCCTGCAAATCAACTTATGTCCCGCTTACAACATTGGCTATTCAAAGAGGTAACATTGCTGCCCGGGAAAAAATGGCAACTGGCTTATGTCATCTGGATGTTGCTAGCCTGTATTGCTGTACTATCAGAAATGGCAAGGGGGCTAAGCTCCATCGACAACTTCCTGATTTACCGAGGAGTTTTCATTCATGTAACTGAACTTAAAAATCTCTTTCAACTGTATCCTGAAGAGTACCAGTCATTCAACAACTATGGCCCTGCTTTCTCACTGATCATTGCCCCTTTTGCTCTCCTGCCGGTGTATTTCGGATGCTGGCTTTGGGCCATGACCGGTGCGGCTGCATTGCTTATCGCCATTAGAAAACTTCCACTAAATCATGCGCAGCATTTACTGGTAATTTGGGTCAGTGCCATTGAAATGATGACTGCCACTCACAATGTTCAATTCAATACACTGCTTACGGCATTTATCATCTTCTCATTTGTTTTTACCATTAATGGCAAAGACTGGCTCGCAACACTGTTCATAGCAGCCGGAACACTCAGTAAGGTCTATGGCATTGCCGGACTTTTATTTTTCTTCTTTTCGCGCAATAAAATCCAATTTATCGTATCATATATCTGTTGGATGGCGGTCTTTTTTTTCTTGCCCATGCTTTACTCCAGTTATGACTATATTCTCCAGACTTATGAAGATTGGTTCCGGCAGATCTTGAAACGAAATGAACAAAACGTCTTCAATTCTACCTATGCAGGGATGCAAGACATTTCAATCATGGGAATGATTCGAAGAATATTTGGCTGGTATGATTTCCCTGAGTTCAAATTAGTGGCTATAGCTGGAGTTGCCATGTTACTGCCACTTATAAAGAAAAGTTGTTGGCAAAATTCCCATTTGCAAATACGCTACCTATGCCTGGTCTTGCTTACAGTCGTAGTATTCAGTTCCGCATCTGAAAGTCCGAGTTTTGTTCTCGCTGTCACCGGGGCAGGAATATGGCTTTCCTTAGGGCGAAAGCCCTGGAAAAAAAGCAGCATCTTCCTTCTGGTACTGCTCTTTTTACTCACCATTCTTTCTCCAACAGATATCATTCCTGCGTACATTCGAAATAACTTTATTCAGGCATATTCTCTTAAAGCTCTTCCCTGTGCGATAATCTGGATAGTGATATTACTTGATATTTATACGCTAGCTTTGAAAAAAGGCGATAATTATTCAATATAAATTGTATGAAAGTACTCGTTACCGGAGCAGATGGATTTATAGGCTCACACCTGACAGAAACACTGGTACGCAGAGGATATGATGTGCGTGCATTTGTCTATTATAACTCTTTCAACTCTTGGGGCTGGCTCGATAACTGTCCTGCTGACGTAGCAGGAAAATTTGAGGTGTTCAGCGGCGATGTAAGAGATCCCCATGGTGTCAAGAAAGCCATGGAAGGCTGCGATGCCGTTTTGCACCTGGCAGCACTCATAGGAATTCCTTATTCCTATCACTCTCCCGATACTTATGTAGACACCAATGTTAAAGGAACACTCAACATTCTACAGGCAGCCCGCGAACTTAACGTACAGAAAGTGGTGCACACCTCCACCAGCGAAGTTTATGGCACTGCCATTTTCGTACCTATCACCGAAGATCATCCATTACAGGGACAATCTCCCTATTCGGCAAGCAAGATCGGTGCAGACCAAATGGCATTCTCCTTTTATTCCTCTTTCGAAACACCCGTTGCCATCATCCGACCCTTCAACACCTATGGTCCCCGACAATCAACACGCGCAGTCATTCCTACCATCATCACTCAAATTGCAGCAGGGAAAAAACAAATTCAGTTGGGCGCTATTTCCCCTACCCGCGACTTCACTTTCGTAGAAGATACGGTAGAGGGGTTCATCAAGGCACTTCATTCAGATGATGTTATAGGCAAAGTCACCAATCTGGGAAGTGGATTTGAAATCAGTATCGGCAAAACAGCTTCTACCATCGCATCATTGATGGGGGCAACCGTAGAATTTACAACCGATAGCCAGCGGATTCGTCCGGAGAGAAGTGAAGTTGAACGCCTCTTTGCGAGCTACAGCAGAGCTGAAAAGAGAATGGGGTGGTCTCCGGTATACGGAGGGGAAGATGGATTTGAAAAAGGACTCATAAAGACCATCGAATGGTTCAGCAACCCCAATAACCTAGCACGTTATAAAACCAATCAGTACGCTATTTGATGAACTTTACACTAAGTTTATTGTAATTTCAGCTATGAAAAAGCAGGCAGTCATTTTATGCGGTGGTAAAGGAAAGCGGCTCAGGCCTTATACCGTTGTATTGCCCAAACCACTCATGCCGGTAGGTGAATATCCGATTCTTGAAGTCATCATTCGGCAACTGGCCCTGCAGGGATTTGATCAAATCACCCTGGCTGTCAACCACCAGGCAGAATTGATCACTGCTTTTTTTGGAGACGGAAGTAAATGGAATATTCCTATTGACTATTCACTTGAGGACGAGCCCTTGGGTACCATGGGACCACTCAAACTGATTCGCAACCTGCCAGATCACTTCCTCGTTATGAATGGTGATATTTTGACCGACCTGCCTTACAGTCAATTTTTTTCCAATCACCTGAATAAGGAAGCGGTTTTCAGCATCTGCTCACATGAAAGAAGAGATAAAATCGATTATGGCGTTTTAGATACCGAAAATAGTCAACTGACGGGCTTTAGAGAAAAACCCGAAACAACCTATGAAGTAAGTATGGGAATTTATATGGTGAGCAGACAGGCACTTGAGAAAATTCCAGTCAACAGTCCCTATGGATTTGATCAGTTGATGTTGCAACTGCTAAAAGAACAACTGCCCGTTCGAGTAGAAAAATATGGAGGACTATGGCTTGATATCGGTCGTCCCGATGACTACCTCGAAGCCATTGAAAAATTCGATCAGCTGAAAGATAAAATTTTATATGCCTGATGTGCTCATCACCGGTGCGAGTGGATTTGTCGGCAGACAGTTGACTGCCCGACTGCGCGAGGAGGAACACCAGGTGACAGAACTCACCCATGCCGCAGGCAATGTTGCCGATGCAGCTACCTGGGCTTCCATCCCACCCCACTCCTTCGTCTTCCACCTGGCATCGCGCACTTTCGTTCCCGACAGCTGGAAAGATCCGGCTGCATTTATTCATACCAATGCCATCGGCACACTACAGGCACTCGAGTATTGCCGAAAGCACGGAGCCTCACTTATATATGTGAGCTCTTATCTGTATGGTAACCCGCATACACTTCCTATATCTGAGAACGCCCCGCTGTTCACGCCAAATCCCTATGCCCTCAGCAAAAAAAATGCTGAAGACTTTTGTGTTTTTTACCATCAATGCTATGGAGTGAATGTAACCATCCTGCGACCATTCAATATTTACGGGGAAGGGCAAAGCAACCAGTTTCTCATACCTCAACTAGTCGAGCAGGCTGTTTATGAACAAGCTTTCCATGTGAAAGACCTGGAACCCAGACGCGATTATCTCCACTTAGATGATTTCATCCGAGCCCTTATTGCAACCAGTAGCCTCAGCGGTCTACACATCATCAACCTGGGTTCCGGCAAAAGCCACAGCGTACAAGAAATCATTCAAACCATCTGCCAACTGGAGGGAACGAATTATCCAATTCAGGATGATGGCCTGCGGCGTCCGAATGAGATCATGGATACCATAGCAGATATCACCCTGGCAGGTGAATTGTTACAGTGGAAACCAGCAATATCGCTGGAAGAGGGCATCACCCGTATGCTACAGTTTTCCCGTTCCAGCGCGCATCGCTGAAAGCAAACACATTAGAATTTAGCCTTAACTTTGCAGCCATGTCTTTAACTGAGAAGAAGGGAAGCATCGCCATTGTGATACCTGTTTGTAATGAACGGGGGAACCTACCTGCCTTAATAGCTGAACTGGAGGAAGTATGCCATACACTCCCGTACCAGCACCGGCTGATTTTCGTAGAAGATAGCAGCACAGATGGAACGCTTGATTACTTACGAGAGCAATCAGTAATCCACCCGCATATTTTTTATATCTCCCTTACTAAAAGCTTCGGCCACCAAAATGCCCTGAAAGCCGGTCTTGACAGGGCAGATGCCGATGCAGTCATTACCATGGATGGAGATCTCCAACATCCTCCCGCACTAATCCCCGAACTGATACATCAATGGGAGGCCGGCAATGATGTTGTTTACACAATTCGCAATGACCACAAAGACATTTCCCTCTGGAAAAAGAAAACTTCCCGTCTCTTTTATGATATAATCAATAACCTGTCTGATATAGAAATACAACCCGGCACAGCCGACTTCCGCCTGATGGATAAAAAAACTGTGCAGGTCTTTCGTCAGTTCAATGAGACTGATCTGTTTTTACGCGGACTTATTCAGTGGATGGGATTTAAAAGAGTGGGCATTGAATATACATCGCGTCTGCGCTTAAGTGGTGAAACCAAATATTCACTGAATAAAATGGTACGCTTTGCCTTACAAGGTATCACCTCATTCAGTACCAAACCCCTGTATATCGCCGCCTATCTCGGTCTTTTCTTTTCGCTCTGCTCAATCATCTTTATTCCTTATACGATTATAGGCTATTTCTATGGCCATGCCGTTTCAGGTTGGGCCTCCATCATAGCTACCGTGGCATTTTTTGGTGGACTTCAGTTAATGATTCTGGGCATCATAGGTATCTATATCGGGAAAATTTATATGCAGGGAAAGAATAGACCACACTACATCGTAAAAGAAACCAATCTTCCATGAAGAACAGGTATGTGCTACTCAGTTTCGATGTAGAAGAATTTGACATGCCGCTGGAATTTGGTCATTCAATCACCCTCACAGAACAATTGGAAGTCGGAAAAAAAGGATTGGATGCCATCCTGCCTGTATTGGACCAATTAGATATGTCGAGTACCCTGTTCACGACCGCCTTTTTCGCCAGCACCTATCCTGCTGCCATCCGTGCGCTTGCCCAACAACATGAAATTGCTTCCCACACTTATTACCATTCCTGGTTTACCAATGATCACCTGCTGCAGTCCAAAGAGACACTGGAAAAAATCATCGGGCAATCCGTTTACGGACTTCGTATGCCAAGAATGAAAGCTATCGACATGAAGCTGGTAGCTGCTGCCGGCTATACCTATGATTCATCCATTCACCCCACCTGGATTCCCGGCAAGTATAATCACCTTCGTTCACCACGCACGATCTCCACCCTGGCAGGCATCGAAAGAGTACCCGCATCTGTTAGTCCCCGGCTTCGCATACCATTGTTCTGGCTGAGTTTTAAAAATTTTCCCTACAACTGGTACAAGCAACTAGTCATTCAAACACTGAAACACGATGGCTATTGTTGTCTTTATTTTCACCCCTGGGAATTCATCGACATCAGCCCATACGGATTACCCAGATACACCCGACGCATCGATGGCGAAGCCCTCATAGCCAGACTGCTACAACTGATAAATGACCTCCGTCCACATGGAGATTTCATTACATTACGCGACTTCCTGAACGAACAGAAAAAAGGGCATAAGCCACAATTAGCATGAACTTTCTCGCACATGCAGTCTTGTCTTTCGGTGACCCGGAAATCCTAACGGGCAATATGATCAGCGACTTTGTAAAAGGAAATCTTCAATATAATTATTCACCCGGTATTCAGCGCGGCATACGATTGCACCGAACCATTGATCGATTTACTGATTTGCATCCGCTAACGCGGGAAGCTAAAAAGTTACTTTATCCCGCGGCCGGACCTTATGCCGGTGCACTGATTGATATTGTATATGACCACTTTCTTGCCCTCGATGAAAAAGAGGAACCGGAAAATGGCTGGCACCCATTCTCCCAATCCGTTTATGCAGAACTGCACGCTCGCTCCACAATGCTACCGGAAAATTTTGTGCGCATGCTCCCCTATATGACCGAACACAACTGGCTATTCAACTACCGGCACAAACAACAAATCGAACAAAGTTTTCGGGGTATAGCCCGCAGAGCACGCTATTTTGATGCCGCAGAAGCCGCATTCAGGTTATTTGAGGACAACTACCCGGAATTCGAGCAACACTACCAGCAATTTTTTCCTGAACTGAAGGCATTCGCAATCAACGAACACAAGCAACAGGAAAAAAGCTGATTATTTTTTGTTGATTAGAATAACCCATCTTTGTACAAACATAAAGTATGAAAACAGCCACCACTTATGTACATGCCGGAGCAAATCCTGACCCCTCGACCGGCGCAATCATGACGCCCATTTTCCAAACTTCTACCTATGTGCAGGAAGCCCCCGGAAAAAATAAGGGATTTGAGTATGCGAGAAGCCAAAACCCAACACGGCAAGCGCTGGAAACAGCACTCGCTGCCCTGGAACATGGTCAATATGGACTGGCTTTTTCAAGCGGTGTAGCAGCAACCGATGCTGTTATTAAACTATTAGTGCCCGGAGATGAAGTGATCGCCCCCAACGATATGTATGGTGGCACCTACCGACTGTTCTCGAAAATTTTTGCACCCTTTGGAATCCGTTTCACCTATGTAGATACCTCCGACATCAACAACATTACCGCTGCTGTTACACCCAATACGCGACTGATTTGGATTGAAACACCGACAAATCCCTTAATGAGCATAACAGATATTGCTGCCACAGCCGCCATTGCGCGTAAGGCCGGAGCTCTGCTCTGTGTAGATAATACTTTTGCTTCCCCCTATTTGCAAAATCCGCTGCAACTGGGCGCTGATATTGTCATGCACTCCTCTACCAAATACCTGGGCGGTCACAGCGATGTGATTCAAGGTTGTTTAGTAATGAATGATACCACCCTCCGCGATAAACTCTACTTCATTCAAAAAAGCTGTGGTGCCGTACCCGGTCCAATGGATTGCTTTCTGGTATTACGTGGCATCAAAACCCTTCACCTGCGCATGCAACGCCACTGTGAAAACGGAGAAAAAATAGCACATTTCCTGCGCGCACATCCCGGCATCTCAAAAGTATTCTGGTGCGGTTTTACCGATCACCCCAACTACGAAGTTGCCCAACGCCAAATGAACGGATTCGGAGGCATGATGAGCTTTGAACTAAAAGACAACCGACCTGAAAACGTTACACGGGTGCTCTCTTCAACGCACTTATTTTCGCTCGCGGAAAGTCTCGGCGGTGTTGAATCACTTATCAATCATCCTGCGAGTATGACTCATGCGTCTATCCCGAGGGAAGAAAGAATAAAACATGGACTCACCGATAGTCTCATCCGGATCAGTGTCGGTATTGAAGATGCAGATGACCTGATTGATGACCTGAACAAGGCAATTGGATAAAACAAATCCATCTAAAGAAAATAAAGGATGCCGGCAGCCAGGAAGAAGCAACTTAAAAAAGATCAACTACAGTTGTTGCTGGATGAACGGGTGCGCCGATATAATCAACCGGCCTTTATTTCAAGCGACCCCATAAGTATACCCCACCAATTCTCCCGACAGCAAGACATTGAAATTGCAGCACTTTTCGCTGCCGTGCTTGCCTGGGGCAACCGAACCACCATCATTGCTAAAAGCAAAGAATTGCTGCAACGAATGGACCATGCGCCCTTTGACTTTTGTCAGCAGCATACACCGGCAGATCTGAAACGACTATTAGGATTTAAACACCGGACTTTCAACGATACCGACCTGCTTTATTTCATTGCTTTTCTCCACCATCATTATGCCCGGCATAAGAGCCTGGAAAATGCCTTTCTGCCTGCTGTTGAACAATATCCTTCCATTACGAATATGGCAGAGAAAAGACTGACACACTTTCACCACTATTTTTTTTCACTGGAAGATGCACCTGCCCGTACACGCAAACACATTGCCACACCAGAAAGAGGGTCTGCCTGTAAGCGATTGAATATGTTCCTGCGCTGGATGGTTCGTAAAGACAAGACGGGCGTTGACTTCGGTATATGGAAAAAAATATCAGCTGCCGAACTCATTTGTCCGCTCGACCTGCACGTAGCACGCGTAGCCAGAAAATTTGGACTTGTTCAAAGAAAAAACAACAACTGGGATACAGCCCTTGAGCTGACAGAACACTTAAGAAAACTAGATCCAAATGACCCGGTAAAATATGATTTTGCTTTGTTTGGTCTCGGTGTAATGGAAAAGTATTAATATGCAGCATTGAACATTGTTAAGCAGAATATTTGACACCAGATATAATTCGTTGGTCAGGGCTTTCTCCGGAGGAGCTGGCGATTGAGATCAACCATCTCATTGTAAACGACTTTGCCGCACTCGTTCAAATTCTATATCGACTGGATGTGAGTGAGGAAAAAATGAAGACAGTGTTATCGGCACATCCCCAGGAAGATGCGGGTAAGCTGATTGCAGCGCTCATATTAGAAAGGCTGAAGCAAAGGGAGGAAATGAAAAGTAAATTTCCCCCGAAGGAAGATATTCCGGAAGAAGACCGCTGGTAAATGCCGCGAATCATTGTCTCAGCAACTCGTCCACACGACGCAACCGAAAGCCCTTTTGGCGCAGTGAGCGAATGATATCACCCAACTCATGGTATAATTTCTCTTTACGCCGTGGGTCTGTTCCCACATGAATCAAAATAATGGCTCCATTTAAATCATCGGGAGATTGTTCAAGCAGCTTAGCAAGTTGCGCGCGTATTTGTTTGTTCGATTTATAGGAAGCACCCATTTCTGGAAAAGTATAATCAGCAGGTGTTCCTAAGCCGGAGGTGCAACTGAACAATCGCACGCCCACCTCATTGAGCCAGCCGGCAACCTCGCGATTCCACCATTCATAAGGAGGAATATACCAGCCCCCTGCGATGGTGTCTGCCAATCCGATGCCATGCATAGCAGCAAGATTATTGTTGAGATCTTGCAGTAAAGAATCCCGACTCACCAGTGTGCTATCTCTTTTTTTCCAGTCACAATAGAGAAGACGCTGATCAGAATGGGGTCCCAACAGATGACCTGCGCGCTGCAATAATTGCAGCTCCTTTGTAAATGTGTTATTCCTGTAAAATCTTCCTGTCAGATAAAATGCAGCGGGAACTGATTCCTTTTGCAATGTCTGGCGTATATGCTGTAAGCCATCGCCGAACTCATCACCCGTAAATACCAGCGCCACTTCCTTTTTCATTTTGCTGCCCCGAACAACAGTTCCCTGTACATACTCATGTTCATATTTGGAAGAAGACTGTATTGGCTGTGCTTGCATAGCCGCCAATAAATAAATCAGGCTGGCGGTGCCATCCATGGTAGGCTCATTGGTACTGTAGTCGCCATAATCATCGTGATAAACTGCTAAATCACTTTGAAAGGGAGCATATTCATCCGGCTCCATCAATTGTATGCCAATCAGATTTTTATAAATAGAAGTGTACACAGGTCCATCGACCAATCCACCGTCAATCGGATAGTTCTTTAGGTGTGTGAAGGCAGAATGTGGATCAACGGGTGTGTCACCCTTTGCTGGCAAACCATATACCATACTGGTTCCCCAGGGATTACAGCCAAAGAGCCAATCAATATTCGCCTGCTCTAATTGTAAGAAAGAAGTATCACCAGTCAATTGTCGGTACCACATACATTGTATGGCAAATTGCACCGTCAGGTTATTGCTGCACCAAATAAAAGGGATGCCGCGCAGGAAAGCATTGCTGTTGGCGCGTGCTTGAATGAGTGCTATGCCCTTCCTGTAAAAATCGGCGATCTCTTTTCTTGCGTTGCCCTTCAGTTTGGATGCCAGTTCGGCATGCCCCTCATTGATGAAGGGATACCACTGATAATGATTTGCCGTATCCTGTATCATCCAGGGAGTTATTTTTTCTGCGCGGGCAAATTGCTGTGCCTTCTTCAACCAGCTGCTATCACGCTTACCTGTCATGGCAAAGAGTGAGGCAGCTGCCAGCTCCATATCATCCACATAATTTTCTTCTGCATAGATATAGGGAGACCGGACTGAAGCTGTCTGGGTATAACCCGGGTTTTGAAGTGCATACGCCCAGGCTGAAAATGCTTTGGTGGAAAGCAGGCGGGAATATGTACTGTCTGTCTGCTTAAAAACAGAAGCGCCCAAAGCAAAAGCGGAAGCGAATTTAGCTGCAGTGGAAGATGTGCCGGTGGTCGTATTCATGAATCGCCCCCGCTGCTGTGGAAGTCCGCTGACGAAATAAACGGGTCGTTCAAACCCTCTTCCATAATAAGGATCTTCCTTCGGTATGCGCATGTTGACATGATCTCTGTCATCGCCCAACTGATTGAACATCCAGTCGGAACGGGGATGCATTTTCAGTAACCAATCCATGCCCCAGCGCGCTTCATCCAGCACATCGGCAGTGCCATTGGCACCGGGAAGTCCGTTGCCGCTATGACCATCGCGAAAAGCCTGCGGATAATCGCGATAGGCGGCAAGTAATTGCCAGGTAGCATTCGCTGAAGTGCTGCTGTATTGCAGGTAATCACTGGCATCGTGCCAGCCACCACTAACATCGATATATGTACTGTCTGGCATCGGCCCATACAGGGTATATCCATCATGCGTATGACAACTATCTTTTAAATAAGGGTTAAAACCACTTCTTTGCTGTCGCATATATCGCAAGCAGAAATCCGCGGTTCCCTGATAGACGGTATCACTGATAGCAAATATGGGTGAACGGCTTTTACCTGCTCGTAAATAATATTTTCCGGGCTTGCGAAAAGATGAAAAACCAAGTCTTGCAGTAGAAGCAAACGGGCCATAAGCACCATACCCGGTAGTTGATTTCCCCCTATAAACCACCTTACCTGTAAGGGCATGTACCAATTCAAAAAAAGCAGGAACATCCTTTGCCTTACTGCACCAGACAGCTTGTTTGGTGGAGCCGGTATTATACCCCAGCAGGTTAATCCGTATCCAGGAACTGTCTTCAGCAGCTGATACGGAAGACAACCCGACAAAATAAAAACAAAGCAGAAAAATAAATCGCATGGCAAGTGTTGTGGGTTAAAGTTACAACTACCGCCACTATAGGATGACAGGAAAAAAGAATAAAAAAAATTACAAATCACCCAACTGCGGGCGCAGCACAATCTCTTCCACCACGGCGGCGGGCGACAGCGAAGCGGCGGCAACCATCATACTGGCCACATCGCTTGCCTGCATGATGCGATCAGGATGGACGCCTGAGCCTTCCCAACTCGGACTCATGGTAGCGCCCGGAAAAATACCCGTCACTTTAATGCCGTTTGTTTTTAGCTCTTCACGTAAGTTGGCAGTAAATCCGGCCAATGCATATTTCGAGATACCATAACTGCCTCCATGGGGATAAGCACGGAGGGAAGCAATCGAACACAGATTAAATATATGTCCCCTACCGGCTTCTTTCATCGCTGGCAACAAAGCACGTGTTAAATGATAAGCAGAAAAGAGATTGACTTGCATCATTTGTTCCAGGGCACCTTCAGCTTCCGTACTTATTTGTCCCTGTATGAACTGACCTGCATTATTCAC
>JBEIUM010000142.1:0-6656 GCA_040374385.1 Sediminibacterium sp.
CGTATCAACCTGTTCAGATCAAAAGACATGATAAGTTTATTAAAACTGTTGGAATGAATTATGGTTGTAATCTGATTTCTACTGCGCGGGCATGGGCTTGCAGTCCTTCAGCCAACGCCATTTCCACTACAGTGGGTGCTACTGCTGCCAACCCTTCTTTCGTGAGTTGCTGGTAGGTAATCTTCTTCACAAAACTATCTACACTCACACCACTGTAAGCTCTTGCGAAACCATTGGTAGGTAAAGTATGGTTGGTACCACTGGCATAATCTCCCACGCTCTCCGGCGAATAGTGTCCCATAAATACGGAACCCGCATTCACTACCCCTTCTGCCAGTTCTTCGGCTTGCTCACATGAGATGATCAGGTGTTCCGGCGCATAGGCATTCACCAGTGCAAGTGCTTCCTGCTGATCTTTCACAACCACTGCCTTGCTATTCTGAAATGCCTGTCGGGCAAATTCGGCCCTCGGCAGAATGGCCAACTGTTGTTCCAATGCCTGCTCCACCCGGGCGGGCAGTTCGGGTGATGTGGTAACCAGTAAAACCTGGCTATCTGACCCATGTTCGGCCTGACTGAGTAAATCGGCTGCAACAAAAGCAGGGTTAGCAGTAGCATCAGCCCATACACAAACCTCACTCGGACCTGCCGGCATATCTATGGCTACACCTTGTTGCTGTGCCAACTGCTTCGCAGCTGTTACATACTGATTACCCGGACCGAAAATCTTATATACTTTGGGTATCGATTCCGTACCATAGGTCATGGCAGCAATGGCTTGAATGCCACCCACCGTAAAAATTCTTTCAATGCCCACTTCTGCGGCTGACACTAAAATAGCAGGATGCACCTTCCCATCCTTTCCGGGTGGGGTGCACAGAACTACTTCTCTGCAGCCCGCTAATTGCGCGGGGATACCCAACATCAGGATGGTAGAAAACAGGGGTGCCGTGCCGCCGGGAATATATAAACCAACTTTTTCTATGGGGCGAGAACGATGCCAGCAAGTGATGCCGGGCATGGTTTCTATCGCTGCTGCTTCTTTGAGTTGGGGAGCATGGAAAGCACGAATATTAGCAGCAGCCTGCCTTATGGCATCATGCAATTCAATTGATATGTCAGAAACAGCCCTTTTCATGGCTTCCTTATCCAATACCATTTCCTTTAACTCCACGCCATCGAATTCTTTCGTGTAGCTTCTTAATGAAGCATCTCCTTTCGATTTTACTTCGAGCATGATCTTACTTACTTGCTCCCATAAAACAGCAGCCTCCGTAGCAGGTCTTTCTAACAGGGCTTCCCATTGTGCTGGCGCGGGATGGATGAAGGTTGATAACATATCAGTTGGTTTAAAGTATCATTTTTTCAATAGGAACAACCAGTATGCCTTGGGCACCGGCATCCCGCAATTGCTCGATGATGTTCCAGAAATCATTTTCATTCAATACACTGTGTACACTACTCCAGCCGGGTTGGGCCAGCGGTAGCACGGTAGGACTTTTCATGCCCGGGAGCAGGGAGATGATGGCTTCCAACCGATCATTGGGTGCATTCAGCAGTATGTATTTATGGTTGCGTGCTTTTTTTACCGAGCGGATACGGAAAAGTAATTTTTCCAGGATGGCTTCTTTCTCAGCAGAGAGCCCGGCATTCTTGATCAGCACCGCTTGCGACTGAAGGATGGTAGTAGCTTCGCGCAAGCCATTCATAAATAAGGTAGACCCACTGCTCACCAGATCACAAATAGCATCTGCCAGTCCGATACCCGGAGCGATCTCCACACTGCCGCTGATGGAATGTATTTCAGCGCTTACACCTTCTTTCTTCAGGTAGTCGCCCAATATAACGGGGTAGCTGGTGGCTATCTTTTTACCCGCCAAATCGGAAAGCGAGTGGAAGGGATCGCCCTTCTTAACAGCAATGCTGAGGCGGCACTTTCCGAAGCCAAGGGGTTCACAACTGATCACCTGCTTCTTTTTTTCCTGCACCACATTTTCGCCAACGAAGCCGATATCCGCTACATTGTCTTCCACGTACTGAGGAATATCGTCATCCCGCAGAAAATACAGTTCAAGGGGGAAGTTGCTGGCATCTGCTTTCAGCTTGTTGACACCGTTTGACATATCGATGCCACATTCTTTTAACAAGCGCATGGAATCTTCGTGCAGTCGACCGCTTTTTTGAATAGCGAGGGTAAGTTTCATGGGTTTCATATTTCTATTAACAGGTACGTAAAAGATCACAACCTACTGATAACAAAAAAGGCCTACCCGAGGGTAAGCCAGTGATGTTGTATGCATAACACAGCACGCCTGCTTACCTGGATGGCAAGGTTACGTGATGGTGTATGGAGTAGCGGAGGATCATTTACACTGCAAAAGTATAATAAAAGAAAAGATGCGCCAAATTATTCGGAAAAACCCATCACAACAATTTATTATCTTGCTGCACCTAACCATCAACTATGCAGAAACGGCTGATACCCCTTTTTTTCGGCTTCTTATTGATAATCATGGCTTCAGTGAAAGCACAGGTTCCCACCCAACTGGTTTGGAGCGATGAATTTAACTATACCGGATTACCTGATTCCACCAAATGGTCATATGATACCGGGAAGCATGGCTGGGGCAACAACGAATGGCAACATTACTTGCTGAAGAGTCCGAAAAATGTTTGGGTTGAGAATGGCTACCTTTCTATTACTGCACTAAAAAGTGGTTCCGGTGAGCGGGATTATACCTCTACCCGGCTGGTAACCAGGGGTAAGGGTGAATGGACCTATGGACGAATAGATGTTCGGGCGAAAATTCCCAAAGGCTTAGGCACTTGGCCTGCCATCTGGATGCTGGGCAGCCGACAGCCATTGCAATGGCCCGATGATGGCGAAATTGATATCATGGAACATGTGGGCTATGACCAGGGCAGGATCCACGCTTCGATTCATTCCAAAAAATACAACCACGTAATCGGCACCCAGAAAACGGCCACTACCCTATTACCGGATTGCAGTGATGCATTTCATGTATATTCTTTGATATGGACACCACAAAAGATTAATGTGTTAATCGATAACAAGTCCTTTTTCGAGTTCAGCAATGAAAAAAGCGACAGGACTGCCTGGCCCTTTGATGAACCGGAATACCTGTTGCTGAACATTGCAGTGGGCGGCAATTGGGGAGGGAAAAACGGGGTAGATCCCAAGGTATTCCCTTGTTCCATGCTTGTAGATTATGTAAGAGTATATCAATAACCTCAATTTCAATTAATATGAAAAAAACAGTCCTGCTTCTCCTGTTGATTGGTCTGGGCCTGCAATCCGCCACGGCCCAGGAAACCAATGCGTACAAAGAACCCCCGAAAGAGATTGCTGATATGTTATTGGCAAAACCAACCCCTGCCGTTCGTGTTGACAGCAAGGGTAATTGGATGTTGATCAGTGAACGCAATTCTTATCCGGGGGTGTTGGAATTAGGTCAGCCGGAAATCAAAGTGGCCGGACTTCGACTTAATCCGAATAACTATGCTCCCAGTCGCCAAAATTTTGTAAACGGTTTTTTGCTAAAAGACATAAAAACGGGCAGAGAAATAATAATTTATGGTCTGCCGCCCGGCTTACAGGCAGGAAACATCAGTTGGAGTCCATCTGAAACTAAAGTCGCTTTCACCCATACAATGAGCAATCGTGTCGATCTCTATGTGATTGATCTGACTTCGCAGCGTGCGAGTAAAATAAACCGATCTCCATTAAATACAACCCTCGGCAATGCATATACCTGGGTTGACGATCAAACCATTTTATATAAGGCAGCCATTCAACCGACGACCATGGCACCTCAACGGCCCATTGTTCCCAGAGGACCAACGATTCAGGAGAATATTGGTAAAGCTGCGCCCAGTGTAACCTATCAGGACATGATCAAATCGCCGTATGATGAATCTGTCTTCGAATTTTATACCACCTCGCAACTGATCTTACATAAAAATGGACTGGAAAATAATATTGGCACCCCAGCAATCATCAGCAGCTTTTCGCTTTCGCCGGATAGAAGCTATCTTTTGATGAGAACGATACGTAAACCCTTCTCCTATTTGGTACCTGCCAGTGGCTTCCCTTCTACGGTGGCAGTAACTGACCTGACAGGTAAGGTGCTAAAAGTATTGGCAGAATTGCCTTCTACAGAAGCTACACCCAGCGGCTATGACAATACCCAACCGGTACCAAGGGGCTTTGACTGGCGCGACGATGAAAAAGCAACCATCACCTGGGCTGAACCACTGGACAGCGGACTTATCAAGATGAATGTTCCTTTCCATGATGCTGTCTATGCACTCCCGGCTCCATTCACAGGTGCTGCAAAAATGTTATTCAAAACAGGACTGCGTTATTATGGAACAACCTGGGGTGATTCAACCGTGGCGTTGGTAAGAGAAGTTTATCAGGCCAAACAGGTGAGCCATATCAGCCGTTATAATAGTCAGACAGGAACTATGGAGCTACTGTATGAGAGAAACCTGACCGATGCATATGGTAACCCCGGCGAACCGGTGATGAAAAAAAATGCATTGGGACGACCCGCCATTCAACTAACGGATAATGGCACCCAATTACTGATGAACAATAAAGTGGGCTCTTCTCCCAGAGGAGACCTGCCCTTTCTCAGCAAGTTCGACCTTAGTACCAAAAAGAACAATATCATCTGGCGTTGCCAGGAAGGCGTATTTGAATTAGTGGAAGAAGTATTGGATGCTGACAAACTCGTTCTGTTAACGCGTAGAGAGAGCCAGCGCGAGGTGGCCAACTACTGGATAAAGAATTTGGTACTACGCATAGCAGATAATCAATTAACCCAATTCAGCAATCCCTACCCCCAATTAGATGGCGTAATCAAAGAGAAGATCAGTTATAAGCGGGCCGATGGAGTTGACCTCACGGGTGATCTTTATTTGCCGAAGAATTACGATAAAATGAAGGATGGACCTTTACCCGTTTTATTGTGGGCCTACCCCAGGGAGTTTAACTCTGCTGCAGATGCTGCGCAGGTAAGGGGAAGTCGCGACAAATTCACTTTACTGAGTTGGGGTTCACCGGTCTTTTTCGTTACGCAGGGATTTGCCGTACTCGACAATGCCGAGATGCCCATTGTAGCCACCAGCGCCGATAAAAAACCCAATGATGACTTTGTTGCCCAGCTCAAAATGAATGCGGAAGCTGCCATCAATACATTAGTAGACATGGGTGTGGGTGACCGGAGCCGAGTGGGTGTAGGCGGACATAGCTATGGTGCTTTTATGACTGCCAACCTGCTGGCACATACCAACTTATTCAAAGCCGGTATATCCCGCAGTGGTGCCTATAACAGAACCCTCACGCCATTTGGGTTTCAGAATGAAGAACGTACCTACTGGCAGGCACCTCAGTTGTATTATGAGATGAGTCCGTTCAGTTATGCCAACCGGATCAAAACACCGATCCTACTCGTTCATGGTGAAGCGGATGATAATACAGGCACCTATCCGATCAACAGCGAACGTTTATTCGCAGCCATCAAAGGCCATGGTGGAACAGTGCGCTTTGTTTACCTGCCCTATGAAGCGCATGGTTACAGAGGAAGAGAAAATGTATTGCACTTATTATGGGAGGAAAATGAGTGGCTGAATAAATATGTAAAAGGAGTAAAGAAGTAATTAAGTACCAGTAAATAAAAAAAGGCGGTCGAATGAACGATCGCCTTTTTTATTGGTCTATGCTAGACTAACGTTTTCTTTTCTTCATGGGTGCTTTTACTCTGACCCAACGGGCCAGCGGTGCCATGCGGGCGCGGTTCAATACAAGTGTATCATTTCTTAGTACATAGCTGTCTGCAGATGACAATACCTGCATCAGATCTGCTTCTACGGAATTCTCCTGTAAGCAAGCCATACGGGTCATGCCCATGGGAGAAAACGAAATACGGTCGTTCGGATTCAGTTCATAAGTGCCGAAGAACTGGTTACAACTGCTGTTGCCGGAAACGCGGCGCTGCGCATCAAATTGAATAAATGGAACCTTGCTGGGTGGTTGAGCCATGGCAGACAAAGCCTGACCATTTAGTTCAATGAGGCGCCATTTTTTACAAAGCTGCAAATTGATGAGCGTAGTATCATAGTTACTACCTCCATCAGCTGAGGAAAGCTTTATACTTGCGCTGGCCCCGGTAACAAAGAGTAAGGAGACGGCAAGAAGCGGAAAAAATTTCATGGTTTATTTTTTTTAAAGTTATAAAAAATCACAAAACTGCTATTCATTGACAACTATTTAGAGGAAACATGGCTGTGAGTGTGAAAGCTGACAGCATGCCATTAAAGTTGCTTGCGGGTACTATCACATAATCCCACCAGTAAACTATTTCCCTTTTTATCCACCTTGATTAAACCATAGGCAGCATTGCTATAACGATCGGCTTTCCCTTCCTGAAAAAAGTATGATTCCGCCCCTATCTGTATGCCATTAAAATTCGTGGTATATTTCAATAACTGCTCACCCGCGTGAATGGACTTATCATCTTTTTGAAAGCGGGCACCGGTGACTACTCCATTCGAATCTGTATAAAAAAGACAATAGCCTCTTTTAGGCAGTGCTTCTTTATTCTGCACGGAATCCAATACGGCAAATGACA
>JBEIUM010000270.1:0-3163 GCA_040374385.1 Sediminibacterium sp.
GAGAATGGCAATGATCATACCCAGCGGATGCTCTAACCAGTAAAAGCGATAGAATGTATCTTTCATCGCACGAGTGCCTTCAGGTAAAGTGGTAGTAAAAAATCCAAAGCGACCCCAGCCCCACTGATATAGTCCGAGCAAGAGCGTAATATGAGCAGCGATGAGTGTAAATAACCAGATAGGCTGTTTTCCAGCAGGGACAGATGCGGGGTTATTCTTAGCACTGTAAGCTTTGAAAAGCGACAACAACAATAAGATCAAAATAATCCAGCGTAATAAATTGTGGAGGTGCAATAATCCGGTTTGCATAGCGCGTATTTTTTTTGGAAGTTACACAAATGAAAGCAATCGGCCTTCAAAAACCTTCTCTTATTCTACCCAGTCGGCAATGAAAAGATTGGTATCTCTGGTACCACCGTTATTCCGGTTAGAGGAGAATAAAATCTTTTTTCCGTCTGGACTGAACATAGGGAATGCATCGAAACCTTTATCCCGACTTATTTTCGTCAAGCCATTTCCATCGAGATCAATCAGGTACATATTGAAAGGGAATCCTCTTTTGTATTCATGGTTACTGCAGAAGATAATATGCTTGCCATCCGGTGTAAAATTGGGGGCCCAGTTGGCCTGACCAAGGCGTGTGATTTGTTTCGCATGCTTACCATCTGCATCAGCAACAAATACTTCCATGTTATTGGGGGCAACCATTCCCTCGGCCAGTAAAGACTTGTATTCAGCGATGGCTTCCGGAGAAGTGGGTCGGCTCGCACGCCAAACGATTTTCTTCCCATCCGGACTGAACCAGGCGCCACCATCATAACCCAGCTCATGGGTAACTTTGATTTCCTTTCCTGTTTTCAGGTTCATCACATACAAATCAAGGTCACCATCTTTATCGCTACAATAAATCATCTTTTTGCCATCGGGCGATAAAGTCGCTTCAGCATCATATCCTTTTTGCCGTAGTCACCTGGCGAATGATTTTGCCGTTCAGATCTGCGATAAATATATCATAGCTATTGTAGAGTGGCCAGATATATCGATTCCCAAATTTGCTACGATCCGGAACGGGTGGACAATCGTCTCCTCCGGGGTGGGTGGATGCATAGAGGATGTGTTTCCCATCAGGTAAAAAATAAGAGCAGGTGGTGCGTCCCTTTCCGGAACTCAGCAGCTTAAAATCAAATCTTTCTCCGGGGGCGGGTGTCTTGCCTATGAATATCTGATCACAATTGATGCCCTCCTTTGGATTGGTTCTTTGAAAGGTGATCATGGAACCATCGTAACTCCAATAAGCCTCCGCGTTGTCACCGCCAAAAGTCAGCTGACGAACATTCTTAAAATGTTTCTCCCCCTCAAATAAAAGCGTATCGCCTGAGGAAGGCATGCCTTGGGCAAATGATTTTCCTGCTGTAAAAACAAGCAAAAAGAGACCCAAAAAGCAACTGAAAGTGCGTGAAAGCATAACCTGACTTGTTAATGAGGGTGCAAAGTTAGTTAAGTATCCAAAGTAAATGGTCAAAAAAGTTCCTTAACTTTTGTTACAGCGTATTTTTGCTATATGAAAAAAATGCTGTCAGCAGGTATAATCTTGGCTTTCCTGTCGTGTGGCCCAGAAAAGCAAGAAAAGGTTACCCCTTCGGTGATGCCTGCAAAGGTTGCGCCGGAAGTTCAACAACAGATCGATCTGTTGAATCAATATCCTGACAGTCTGCCCCTGCGGGAAAATGCTGTTGCCCTACTAGATAGCCTGGGGGATCTGCGGGAGGCTCTGGCACAAATGGATGCCCTGATTAAAAAGGATAGTCTGAATTCAGGCTATTGGATGCGCAAGGGTGAATTGGCAGAAAAAGCGGGCGACACGAGTACGGCACTCCGGGCCTATCGGTATTCGCTGCGCATCTATCGTTCACCGGAAGTTTTGTTGCGGGCGGCGAATTTATTAGCGGAAACGAAAAACGATACAGCACTATTGATTGTCAATAGTATTTCAGAAGAATGGACAGACAGAGCCGTTCTTTCGCATGCTGCTTTTATTCGTGGCGTCTATTATGCCAGAAAAGCACTTACTGAACAGGCACTCAAGGCTTTTGATGCCTGCATACGTTATGATTACCATTATCTGGAAGCTTATATGGAAAAAGGGTTCCTCCAATGGGAAGGTGGTAACATCGCTGCTGCAAAAAAAATATTTACAACGGTTATCCAGTTAAAAAGCACTTACCCGGATGGTTATTATTGGCTGGCAAAGACAGAAGCCCGGCTGGGTGACACTACCAACGCTTCCCTTCATTTTCAGCAGGCTGTCAGGTTAGATCCATCGCTGCCGGTTCCCGCTTTTGCTGATGAAAAAACCGATAATAGCCGTCCCGCTAAAAAATAACTAATTTTGCCCCATGGCTTTGATTGCTCCCTCCCTCCTCAGCGCTGATTTTTTACACCTCCAACAGGCGTGTGATATGCTCAATTCCAGCGAAGCTGACTGGTACCACCTCGACGTGATGGATGGCAGCTTTGTGCCAAATATCAGCTTTGGTATTCCGGTCATTGAGCAAATACGTAAAGCCACTAAGAAGGTTTGTGATGTTCACCTTATGATTCAGCACCCTGAATTACTTACCGAAGCCTTTCATAAGGCAGGTGCCGATGTGCTCACCGTTCATTATGAAGCATGTATTCACTTACATAGGAATCTGCAGCAGATCAAGTCCCTGGGCATGAAAGCGGGTGTAGCAATCAATCCGCATACACCTGTTGCTTTGCTGCGAGACATTTTACCTGATGCCGACCTGGTTTGTTTGATGAGTGTCAACCCGGGATTTGGCGGTCAAAAATTTATTCCCGGCACAATACAAAAAATCAGGGAGCTGGTGCAACTCAAAGAGGCAACCGGCTCCAATGCCCTGATAGAAATTGATGGAGGGGTCACCCTTGACAATGCGGCTGAAATCATCGGTGCCGGTGCGCAGGTGCTGGTAGCCGGCAATACAGTATTTAGGTCTGCCGATCCGATCGCGACCATCGCCGCCTTAAAGAAAATCTAACATATTCTCTGGTTCGATTACCATGTCTGATGGCAAATGACAGAGGTATTTTATTTCCACATCTGTGCATAAGAATTATTAGGAAAATAAAGTAATTAGGAATTAAATTTGGAATACAC